>JAFMBH010000027.1 GCA_017858735.1 Bacteroidota bacterium | reverse complement strand
CTAGTTTTGAATCAGGATTTTCAGGATTAGTTAGTACATCGTAATTATCACGTTCGTAGGGGCGAATTGCATTCGCCCCCTCATGATACAGATTCATTTCCCTATTTGCGAAACAATGGCGTTCTTCTTTCGTGTTATAGGCGTATTTGTAAGCTAATTAAATGGATGGATGATCTGTTGGGTGCATGGTAAATGGAATAAAAAAATAGGTAGTGGTTAAAAAAGGGCGAATTCAATTCGCCCCTACGTGAACTATTTAACTATGTCGATGGCATCTTATTATCTTGAATCAGGATTTACAGGATTTCGAGGATTGCAAAGAACGTCTTCGGTTTGGATATAAGGTTCATTCGTAATTTGGTTACTTTTTACCCTCTTTTTCGCCGATGCGTTACGCATCGACGAGAGGCTTCGAAATGAAAGTGCCATCTAATAATAATTTCCCTACGCAAACCAACGACGTTATCATTAATCCTATGCATCCTGAAAATCCTGATTCAAACCAATAGTTGCTCCGCGTATAATTTTCAACGACGACTGTGTGCTAAAACCTCCATTCCCTTCGGTTTTTGGAGCCGTAGCTAACGAATTGTTTAAAACTACAGGTCAACGATATTATAATCAGCCGTTTGTAAGTGATCAAGGCCAACCAAAAACTTGATAAATGGATGATTATTTAGTAGAATTTTTGTGATTCAGAAGGCGAGCTTAACGAAAGTTTCCATTTGTTGCTTTTACTTTTTTATTTTTTTTGATGTATGAATGGAAAAGAGTTCGTCCGTTGTAACAAATTTTGTAAATTTCATTTTGGCCAAACCGATAATTAAAGCTTTGTCTCCACTCCAGATTTTACAGTTGAAATGCTTCGAATAAGCAATATACTGAATATCATTTGGATCAATATCTTCAACTAATTTTTCAGATTTTATCCAGGTAGATTGTGTAATTTGTTCTTCTGATATGAAAAGGATAGATTTATATATTTGAAATTCTGCTTCTTGAATTTCTTCAATGGTTAAACCTGATATCTTCATCAATTTACCATAGTGTTTTTTGATTTCATACCTCAAAAATTCAGGGGCAATAAAATCAAATCGCATTCCTCCATTTATTAGAATATCGCCAATTTTTCCATTTGTATTCAAGATGGCGCTAAAAACTATATTTGCGTCAACAATAAACCTCATTCTAAAAATCTATCGCGATTCCTTTCCCACCAGGAAGTGTTTACTTCATCTGCAAGTTTATCAACATCAGATTGCTTTGCCTTGGTTTTTGATGTCGCTTCGAGGTACTTAATATAATCAATAAGTCTTTGAAGTCCGAAGCTATCAAGTGAAGATGAAACAGTTATTGTAATCTGATCCTTTGTATTTCGTTCGATAAGCATTCAATTCTATTTTATATCCAAATATAATAAAATTCATAACAAGTTTCAATGTTTATGCCTTCCGGAGCATTGATAATGATATATAAAAAGGTGAATTTCAATTAAAATGTTTGTTTCTCTTTTTTTCGGAATACCTAGGTTGACTGCTAATTTCCTGCTATTTACCGGATAATCGACCAACCTATATATTCTACTGAACGGCTTGCCATCTCTCCCGCTTGTCAGTTATCTTGCCATCTCCTTCCTCACTCATACCATTCCTCCTCTTCCAAACTTGCATATAATTCCCTAATCCCATTTTCTAATGAAATAGTTGGTTTCCAGTGGATGAACTGTATCGCTTTACTGGAATCCAATAACTTGCGGGGTGTTCCATCCGATTTGGTTAAATCAAATTGGATATCTCCCTTATATCCAATGATTCTTTTGATAAGCTGAGCCAGTTGACAGATAGTTAGGTCGGTACATGCACCAATATTTATGGGCGATACTTCATTATATTCCAGCATCAGGGTAATCAGCGCTTCAGAAAGGTCATCTACATGAAGAAATTCCCTCCTGGGCGTTCCACTTCCCCAAAGTGATAACGTCGGTATGCCATTCTTTTTTGCCTCGTGAATTTTACGGATTAAGGCAGGTAAAACATGGCAGGTTTCCAGGTCGTAATGATCATTTGGGCCATATAAATTGGGTGGCATGACGGTGATGAAATTACACCCGAAATCCAGCTTAAATGCCTGGCAAAGTTTTATACCCGCTATTTTGGCTATGGCATAATATTCATTGCTTGGTTCCAGAGCACCTGTTAATAACTCCGATTCCCTTATCGGTTGCGCGGCCAATCTGGGATACAAACAACTCGATCCGAGAAAAAGGAGTTTTTTTACCCGGGATAAATATGCTGCTTGTATTACGTTAGTCTGTATTTGTAAATTATCATATATAAATGCTGATCTGAAGGATAGATTTGCCTGAATGCCGCCTACTTTTGCCGCCGCAAAAAATACATATTCTGGTTTCTGTTGTTCGAAAAAATCGTTTACCGCCCGCTGATTCCTTATATCCAGTTGCGCTGAAGTTTGGTAAATAAGATTTTTATATCCCCGCATTTCAAGTTTTCTAAGGATGGCTGAACCCACTAATCCCTTATGTCCGGCGATATAAATCTTGGATAATAGGTTCATTTCACCGTATTTGTTTGGTGCATCACACTTTGTATATCTGATGTTACCATTTCGTGAACCAGGCTATCTACAGATGTTCTTGCTTCCCAATGGAGTTCCTCTTTCGCCTTTGTGGTATCACCTATTAACCATTCGATGTCGGTTGGGCGATAAAATTGAGGATCAATTGCTACAAGAAGACTATTTTTTTTAACAGGATACAAGCTGTTTTGCGAAGCCAAACAATACCCTTTTTCATTGGTTCCATTACCCTCGAATTGTAATTTAACGCCTATAATATCAAATGATTTTTCAACAAATTCCCGAACGGAAGTTGAGATACCTGTGGCAATAACGTAATCATCGGGCTTGTTTTTTTGAAGCATCAGCCACATAGCTTCCACATAATCTTCTGCATGCCCCCAATCTCTTTTCGCATTCAGATTACCCAAATACAGTATTTTTTGACAACCTAATCCTATTTTGGCCACGGCCATAGTGATTTTTCTGGTAACAAAAGATTCATCGCGTAAGGGGCTTTCATGATTAAATAAAATACCATTGCAAGCAAATAAGCCATAAGAATTTCTATAATTGGTGGTCATCCAAAAGGCGAATAATTTGGAAATAGCATAAGGTGAAGTGGGGTGAAATGGGGTTGTTTCTCCCTGAGGCGATGTGTCGGCATTGCCAAAAAGCTCCGAAGTAGAAGCTTGGTAAAATTTTGTCTTTTGGCAAAGTCCGGTAATTTTTATAGCCTCCAATAACCTCAATGTTCCCGTTGCATTAATATCGGCTGTGTACTCCGGTTGGTCAAAACTGACTTGAACATGACTCATGGCCGCTAAATGATACACTTCGTCAGGTTGAATCTGCTGCATCAACTTTATGAGCATACCAGCATCTGAAAGGTCCCCAAAATGGGTGAAAAGATTAGATTTAGCTGCGATAGCTTCCCGATATATGGTATCTATTCTCACATTATTTATGCGGGAGGTTCTTCGATGCATTCCATGTACCTCGTATCCTTTTGACAATAATAATTTAGTCAAATAGGTGCCATCTTGGCCTGTTATTCCCGTTATTAAAGCTATTTTTTTAGTCATTTCATTATTTAATTTGTAATTTTTTATAATTTACGAGATTGATAAGAATTACCTTAACTTTGAGAAGGTTAAAAACAGACAGTAATCTGAAAATGTAAAAGAGGGATGAACGATATATTAATAGAAACCGCCACGGCATTTGTAGAAAAACATTTCCTGGAAAATATTCCGCCTAGTTATTTATATCATAATTTTAATCATGTTCAGGACGTGCTTTCCGCAGCAAAAAGGATTGTTTCTGTGGAGTGTCCGTCCGATGAAGAGCAAGAAGCTTTGCTCCTGTCCACCCTTTTTCACGACACAGGATTTTCCGGAGGGTCAACAGATCACGAGGATCGATCAGTACAAATTTTCAGACAGTTTGCATCGAATTCCGTTGGGATAACGGACGAAGCCATTGATAAGGTCGAACGTTTAATTTTGTCCACAAAGCCTGGTCATGAACCTACTGATTGGTTGGAAGGGGCTATGATTGACGCTGATTTTGGGCATCTTGGAAATGAAAATTACTGGGACAGGTCCAATAGATTGCGTCAGGAATGGTTGTTGACGGAAAATCAGTTTCAACCGGAAATTCAATTCGTTCAGGCAGAATTGAATTTTATGGTTGCCCATAAGTATAACACGCCCTCTGCCCGCATCCTTTTTGATGAAGGCAAAGAGAAAAATATCAAATTCCTTTTAAAGTATAAAAACAACATTTCACCGTCGGAAGAGGGGAAAGATAAAAAGAAAAATAACAAATCAAGGGAACCGGAGGTGAGTAGGGGGGTTGAAACGATGTTTAGAGCCACTTACAGGACAC
This sequence comes from Bacteroidota bacterium, assembly GCA_017858735.1. Lineage (GTDB taxonomy): Bacteria > Bacteroidota > Bacteroidia > Chitinophagales > Saprospiraceae > BJGN01. Next base: position 36,710 of record JAFMBH010000027.1, on the reverse strand, counting down.
ATATAAACTTAAGTGCTATTGCGGACAATAAGGCGAATATTATGCTGAGCATTTCGGCCATTATCATTTCTATAGTGGTATCCAATTTACTTCCTCAGCTTGCAATGAATCCAAGGATGGCTTTTCCCACCTTTCTGCTGCTGGCCGTTTGCCTGATGTCTCTGGTTTTTGCCATTCTATCGACGCGCCCTAAAGTGACGAGCGGAACGGTTACAGATGAGGATATAAAAGATAGAAAGGCTAATCTACTTTTTTTTGGTAATTTCTATAATATGGAAATGGAGAAATTTCAAGAGGGTATGATGGAGATGATTCAGGATAATGATTTCTTGTATAACTCTATGACGAGAGATTTATATTTTTTAGGTAAAGTGCTGGCAGTCAAGTATAAATATCTAAGAATTTGTTACGCCGTTTTTATGTACGGCATCATTCTCGCCCTTTCTGCCTTCGGCTACATATATATGACAGAATAATTACTAAAGTTTTGGAGCAAATGATCACCCCATTTTTATTCAAGTGTTTATCTTCTTTACTATTCGTTTAAACAGATATACTTCCCAATTGGCATCAATTTCAAGAAAATAATAACCTTAGTGGGTTATTGGTTCAGAGATCTTTCTTAGAGGTTTATTAATAAAATATTAGAAATGAAACGATATTCAACTATTTCAAAGCTATTATAAATAACATGTTTCTTTTGCATACTTTATTGATTTGGAATTTTACATTTAGCTCCTAATAATCAGAAATTTATGCTAAAAAACGCAACTTTTTTATGTTTTATTCAGCTGGATATCAGCTTTTAGCAACTCCGAAACTTTAGTTAATTATTTAGATTTTCTGTTTCCGCTAATCGTTCTTTGCATACGGGAATGAAAACGATTTACATCCTCTACTCTCAATTTTTCGTGCTTTGTGCTTCTTCCCTGAACCCTTGCTCTCCATTTTTTGAAATTATTGGGATGCATTTCCCGACGCATAATAGCAATAACATCTGCTTCAGCGACACCAAATTGCCTGAAAATGCCATCGAAAGAGGTTCTGTCCTCCCAGGCCATTTCCACTATTCTATCAATTACTTGATCGTTTAAAGGTTCCATTTTCTTAGCATGTTGTATTAGAATAATAAATAGAGCAGACGATAAAGAGTTTATAAAAAAGGGGTTTAATTAAAAAATTTCTTTCAAAACCGGAAGAGATTTTAGTTCCGGGAAAAAATCAAGGTGAAATCTGTAATACCATATTATTTTGTCAATGAGATATAAACGCTGGTCCCGGGAAAGTTTTATAACAGCAATTTGCTGTAAAGGAATGTTCATAAACTGGTCTAAAAGTCTGCTCGGTTCCGCCTCCAGGTTATACTCCATGATTTCTTGAAAAGGTTCAAAATACCCTTCCTTTAAGTTTAAGGAACTATTGGATGTTGTCCATTCATTCACAGGAAAAAATCCCAGATGAGCGGTGAGGTGCATCAAAAAATAGATGGTTATATTGGAGAATCCCTGGGTTGACTGGTCCAGGAACTGAAGATTAGCATCGATAAAATCATAAAGTTCTTTATTTGGCGCATTTTCCTTCACACTATGTCTTAAAACATCACCTAAAAACAATATAATAACGCCTTTTCGCAGGTCGCTTTGAATATTCGTAAATAACCTGTCAAATTTGATTTCTTTTATTTTCTGTAAATTTTTACCGTCCTGTACCTCGATAATTAAATCAAGAGAAGACAGGGGCTGCAAAAATATACCCTTTGAATGAATACCCCCTTTTCTGGCACCAGGGACAATAAAGCTTAAAAGACCGTTGGATTCAGTAAAAATATCGGTAATAAGTTGATGTTCCCCATATTTTAAGGTTCGGAAAACATATCCTTTGGTTTTAATTATCATTTATGGTGCACATTTTTTTACCAGCTACGCCATTCTTCATCGTCAATCGGATCTTGTTTGTACTTCATTTTAGTCTCCATTCGTTTTTTTTGCCTCTCTAAAACTAACTGGCCTAAAGCAATGGATTGTTGTTCTGAAGGCGTATTATTTAGTACAAAACGCAGAGCTTCGTCCGTAACATCTAATCGATAAAAAAGGCTCCACAACTGTTCCCGATCATGAACCATTAGGTGCTGAATCTGTTCGGATAGAAGGTTTAGAAGTCCTTCCTCCGTGTATAAGTTGGTTTTTTGGGAAATAATATCCTTTTCATTCTTCAAAATAAGTGATGAAAAAATATTATCTTTATGAATGAATGTTTTTTCAGACATTTAAGGAAGTATTCGGTATAAAAAAAGATTAAATTTACAGAAAAATAATATATCATGGCTGCGATTACACTAAATGTTAATGGTAAGAAGCGCAAATTAGACATAGATCCTGAAACGCCCCTCCTTTGGGCATTGAGAGATACTGTGGGACTGACAGGTACGAAATATGGTTGTGGCATTGGTCAATGTGGTGCTTGTACTGTTTTAGTCGAAGGTGAGCCTATGCGCTCCTGCGCTCTTCCCGTATCTGTTTTTGACGGAAAAAAAATTGTTACAATTGAAGGTTTAAGTGAATCCGGCGATCATCCGGTGCAACAAGCCTGGCAAGAAGTGGATGTCCCTCAATGCGGGTATTGTCAAGCGGGTCAAATCATGACGACCGTTGCACTTCTCGATAAAAATCCTTCTCCTTCCGATGCCGATATCGATGTGGCCTTAGCTGGAAATATATGCCGTTGTGGTACCTATAATAGAATTAGAAAAGCCGTACATATTGCGGCACAAAAAGCCCGATAATTATGAATAATCCTCAATTTTCAGTATCAAGAAGATCCTTTATTAAGGTTACAGCCGTAGCAGGTGGCGGATTATTATTAGGTTTTTCTTCCGCCAATGCCGCAACCTCAACGTCGGGTTTAAATGAAGCATTGTCTTTCAATCCCTTTATTTTGATATCTCCCGACGGATTCATTACCATTTATTCGCCAAATCCTGAAGTGGGTCAGGGCGTTAAGACGGCTATGCCCATGATTGTCGCTGAAGAGTTAGACGCTGACTGGTCAAAGGTTAAAGTGGAACAGGCTCCTTTAGATGGTAAAAAATATCAACGTCAGGTGGCCGGAGGAAGTGGCTCGTTGAAGGCTTCCTGGGCAACTTTGCGTCAGGCAGGTGCTTCCGTTAGAATGATGATGCTGGCGGCCGCTGCGCAGAAATGGAAGGTTTCAGTGGATAGTCTGAGAACTGAAAATAGCCAGGTGCTGGGAAATAATCAAAAGGCTTCTTATGCCGAACTGGCTACTGAGGCGGTGAAACAAGCAGTGCCAACCAACGTAATACTCAAAAAACCGAGTGAATTCAGACTATTAGGCAAATCTATTGCCAATGTAGATAATAAAGATATTTTTACGGGTAAAGCGATTTATGGTATTGATATCAAAAAGCCAGGAATGAAATACGCGGTGGTCGCAAGGCCTCCTGGATTCGGTCAAATACCTGATAAAATAAACGATGCCGCTGCCAAAGCTATCCCCGGCGTTTTCGGCGTTTACCCTTTTGATGACAAAATTGCTATCGTTGCCAATGATACCTGGACAGCCTTAAAAGCCCGTAAAGCCCTTGATATTTCCTGGATTCAAAAAACAGCGGCTGAAAATACCGCTCAGCACGATAAATGGTTGACCGACCTGCTAACTCAAAAGCCTGCTAAGGCATTTCGGGCAGATGGCGATGCAGAAACCGCTTTCAGTCAGGCCGATAAAATAATTGAAGCGTCCTTTAGCTGCCCTTTTTTACCTCATAATGCCATGGAGCCAATGAACTTCTTTGCAGATGTTAAGGAAGGTTCAGCGGAATTAATCGGGCCTTCACAAACGCCACAGCGTTCTCAAACAAAAGTAGCTGAAATATTAGGACTCCCCGTTGAAGCCGTTACCGTACAAATGACCAGAATGGGCGGTGGTTTCGGTAGAAGGTTAAGTTCAGATTTTGCAGAGGAAGCAGCGAAAATTTCCCGCTTGGCTAAAAGCCCGGTGAAAGTTCAATGGACTCGGGAAGACGATATGGCTGGTGGGGTTTACAGACCAGCCTGCAAATATACTTATCGCGCCGCCATTGATAAAAATGGTGACTTTTTAGGCTTCCACGTTAGAGGTGCTGGCTTAAATGTAGGTAATCCTACCCGTGAAAATAATTTCCCCGCCGGAGCCATTCAACATCTTTTAATTGAAGGCCATAACAAAGAATCTAATGTTACTACGGGACCTTGGCGTGCACCCGTTCATAACTTTGTGGCTTTTGCCGAGCAATGTTTTCTCGATGAAGTGGCCTTGGAACTTAAAAAAGATCCCATTGACTTTAGAATGAATCTGTTGGATAAAGCTGCCTCTAATCCAGTAGGTAAGTTGGATTATGATGTTAACAGGTTTAAAAAAACGATTCAATTAGTTCGTTCTGTTTCTGGTTGGGACAAGAAAAAAGAGGGCGTTTTTATGGGTTTTAGTGCCTATTTCTCCTTTAGCTCTTACGTTGCCATGGTCGCAGAGGTGGTCCTGGAAAACAATAAACCTGTAATAAAAAAGGTGTATTGTGCCGCCGATTGTGGTATCATAGTGAATAGAAGTGGTGCAGAGAACCAGATTGTTGGTGGTATTATCGACGGATTAGGGCATGCCCAATTTGGAAATATTGATATAAAAGAGGGGAAATCTCAACAATCAAATTTCGATACTTACAGAATGATAAAGATAAATGAGTCTTTCCCAGTGGAAGTTCATTTTGTGGAAAATGAAATAAATCCAACAGGTTTGGGTGAGCCGGCTTTACCTCCTGCCGCTGCTGCTGTGGCAAATGCCTTTTTTGCGGCTACAGGAAACAGATTATATAACCAGCCTTTTACAGAGGCTAAAAAGAATTTAGGTTGATTTTCTGTTCCTCGGATGAAATAAATTTAATGTTTCTCTAAGGTAGTTATTATCTAAATGAGTATATATTTCTGTCGTTAGGATGGATTCGTGTCCAAGCATGTCTTGAACCGCCTTTAAATCGGCTCCTCCTTCCAGTAAATGGGTAGCAAAAGAATGTCGAAAAGTGTGTGGGCTTATCAATGGTGATAGCCCCGCCTTTTCTGCCAGTTCCTTCACTATCTGGTATATAAATATTCTGGAAAGTCTTTTTCCCCGCCTGTTTAAAAATAAAATGTCAGTTTCCGAAGCAGCAATTTTTGGCAAATGCCTTCGCCAGGTAGATAGGTAATATTCTATATAACTAATGGCGTCTTCCCCGATAGGGACAATTCGTTCCTTGTCGCCCTTGCCGAGTACCCGCAAAAATCCTTCTTTTGGAAAATAATTACTTATTCGAGCATTACACAATTCACTGACCCTTAGCCCTGAAGCATATAAAGTTTCTAAAATGGCTCTGTTTCTTGTGCCTGTTGGTTCACTTAAATCAATTTGCTGAAAAAGTTTTTCAATATCCATATAAGTCATAACCTCCGGAATTTTTCTACGGATTTTTGGACTTTCGATTAAGTCGGTTGGATTGGAATCTATTTTTTTTTCTAAAAGTAGCCAGGAATAAAAGGTTTTGAGAGCAGAAGTTATTCTTGCCTGTGAAGCATTGGATTGTTTTAAATCGTTTAAAGTTCCAAGAAATACAGCTATTTCTGTTAATTTTGCATCTTCTGGTAACAGAGCAGGAGTAAGGTTTTCCAAAAAGTTAAAGTATTTGTTTAAATCTTGTTTGTAATGCAGGAAAGTTTGATTGGATAATCCTCGTTCCAATAATAAATGAGCTTTGAATCGTTCCAGCACTATTTTTTTCTCCATAAAGTAGCTCTTTTTGTCGAAATCTTTTTGTTTAAGAAAATACTTTTGTTTAGAACAATAGGAAAGGTTCTTATGTTTTCACATAGTTTAATAGTAAAGCTATCATGAAATTTACCCCATTTAACCGGTTATTAAGAATGCTGGAATTAGACCGACAAGACATCATTTACGTTTACGTATATGCTGTTTTGGCGGGAATCATAACCTTAAGTTTACCTCTTGGTATTCAGGCTATTATTGGATTGATTGCGGGTGGAAGCGTATCCAGCGCCTTATTTATTTTACTGGGTGTAGTAACATTAGGCGTTGCTTTAACAGGTGTTTTAAAGATCATGCAATTGTCTGTGGTGGAAGTTATCTTACAACGAATTTTTTTAAGGTCAGCCTTAGATTTTAGTTTCAGGCTTCCCCGGTTCAAGTTGGAAGGACTTACGAAAAAGTACCCGCCTGAATTAATGAATCGCTTTTTTGATACATTAACGCTTCAAAAAGGTATCCCAAAAATACTCATTGATTTTTCTAGTGCGTCCTTCCAGATTTTAATTGGGTTGTTGCTCATTTCCTTTTATCATCCTTTTTTTGTTTTTTTTAGCTTTATATTAATCGTCATTCTATTCCTGATATTCAGATATACAGGCCCAATTGGATTGAAAACCAGTTTATTGGAATCGAAATACAAGTATGCGGTGGCACACTGGCTGGAGGAAATTGCCAGGTCGATGTACGATTTTAAAATTACGGCCAATAGAGCTAGTCCCCTCATTACTACAGATAAATTAGCGTCCAAATATGTTGATAACAGAAAGGCGCATTTCAAGATTTTAATTACGCAGTATAGTACGGTGGTCATATTTGAAACTATTTTGACGGCCACTTTACTCTCTCTGGGTGCCTATCTAGTTATTGAAAACCAAATTAATATTGGACAGTTTGTTGCGGCTGAAATTATTGTGATTTTAGTTATTGCGTCGGTGGAAAAACTTATTTTGACTATGGAAAGTGTGTACGATGTACTCACGGCTATAGAAAAAATGGGGGAAATAATGGACTTACCCTTAGAAAGGGAAGATGGCCAATTGCTTTATTTTCCACCTAACCAAAAGGGTATTGCCTTGGAAGGAAGGGGATTATCCTTTTCTTACGGACCTGAGGAACCCTTGTCCTTGCATGCGATGAACTTTAAGATTAGTGCGGGAGAAAAAATTTGCCTTGCCGGTGATGCTAATGCAGGTAAAACTACGCTTCTACATATTTTATCAATTCTTTATACAGATATTAAAGGTCAGCTTTTATTTAATACAATGCCCGTTGGTTCATTAAATATAAACGCCATCCGATGTAAGGTAGGGCATTTTTTGGCAGATGAAAATATTCAGGACGGTACGATTTTGGATAATATATGTATGGGGAATAATGATGTTAATTTCGATAAAATCACCCCGGTAGCAGATGCCATTGGATTATCAGAAATTATTCAAAAAATGCCGAAAGGATATTTGACCCACTTAGTTTCAGAGGGCAGGAATATCTCAAAAAGTACAAAATCAAAGATTATTTTAGCGAGAAGCCTCATTTTTAATCCAGCACTTTGGTTAGCAGAAGGGGAATTTATGTTTCTAAATAGAAAGGAACGACATAAGGTATTCGATTTTATACTTACTTATTTAAAAGAAAGAACGGTGGTTATTTCAACAAGTGACCCCATTATTGCGGAAAAATGCGACCGCATAATACTTGTTAAGTCAGGTACCGTATATGCTGCAGGATCATTCAGGGAGTTGGAAAACGATTCTTACTTTCAGGAAATATTTTATTGAATTTCACGAAAACTCTTCCATGTTAAACATTTCAAATAATAAACTTCCTCTTGAAACAATAAATTATCCGTTCTCTTCCTTGAAGAAGACAGAAATCTCTAATGCTAAGTTGTTTTTTAGGGTATGGACCTGGGTTTTGATTGTTTTTGGCATCTCTTTCTTATTTCTTCCCTGGACGCAAAATATTCAATCTGATGGTAAAACAATCCCTCTGAATCCTTCCGACAGACCGCAAACAATTGATGCTACCATTTCAGGGAGAATTGAACAATGGTATGTCAAAGAGGGTGATCGGGTAAGTAAAGGGGATACTATTTTGTTCCTTTCGGAGGTCAAATCCGATTTTTTTGATCCGAATTTAGTCTCAAGGTCTAAGGCGCGGGTGGTAAATAAAGAAGGTAGTATTCAAGAGTATCTCTCTAAAATTCAGGCCTTAAACGATTTTCAACGGGCTATAGAAAGTGAGGTATTACTAAAGCAACAAACCATAAAAAATAAGATTTACCAGATTATCCTCAAAATCGATGCCGATAGTATCGACTTAAATAGGGTTAAACTTGATTTGCAAATCGCAAAAATACAATTTGACAGAACCGTCTCCTTAAATGAAAAGGGTATTAAATCGGTAGCTGAGATAGAAGAGAAAAAATTTAAAATTCAAGAGCTGGTAGCAAAATTGAATTCAGCCGAAAATAAACTGAATATTTCCAGAAATGAAAAAGTGAATTTACAAGTGGACGAACGAGCCATTTTAAATGATTTTATTCAAAAAACAAGCAAAATTGACTCTGATATTGCGGCGGCGCGCGCGTCCATTATGGACACAGAATCCTATTTGGACAAACTAAGAAGTGAAGCGTCAAATTATGAAATCAGAAATAGGTTTTATTACATAACAGCTCCTCAGGATTGTTTCATTACCAGAATTTTAAAACCGGGTTTAGGGGAGATTGTAAAGGAAAATGAATCGGTTTTAACTATTTTGCCAGCGAGTTTTCCATTAGCCGTTGCATTGTATATACGTCCTATGGATCTGCCTCTTATTGAGAAAAATCAAGAGGTACGTTTTATTTTTGATGGTTGGCCTGCTATTGTATTCTCTGGTTGGCCAGGAAATTCATTTGGTACGTTTGAAGGAAAAATTGCAGCCATTGATAACGATATATCAGAAAACGGTCTCTACAGAATTATTGTGGCGGCAGATGAAAGAAATAAGAAATGGCCCAAAGAACTTCGCCCGGGTTCGGGAGCTCAAGGAATTGCTCTCCTCGGCGATGTGCCCTTGTGGTACGAAATATGGAGAAAGTTAAACGGATTCCCTCCAGATTTTTATGGTTCTGGCATTGAAGGGGAGAAAACAGAGAAAATTAAAGGCAAAGCGCCACTCAAATCAGTAAAATGAGCAGGTTAATTTTTTTATTCTTTTTTTGCTTTAGCTTTAATGGGATGGCTCAGGAGCCGCTTTCTATGAATCAATATCTTCGTTGGGTGGCCGTGGAACATCCTGCAATCAAAGAGGCAAAACAAAGATGGCTGCAATCTCAAAATCTATTGTTGATGGCCAAAGGAAATTTTGATCCTTCATTGAACTTCGCCATTGATAGAAAAAAATTTGACGGTAAAAATTATTATACTATTTCTGAAAATCAATTAACCATTCCTACCCGCTTGGGATTAAAATTTAAAGCTGGATACGACTTCACTTCAGGTAATTTTTTAAATCCGCTCGATGTAAAACCATTAAATGGTCAAGCACTACTTGGTATGGATATTCCTTTGCTGCAAGGTCTTCTTTTTGATGAATACAGACTTATATTAAGGGAAGCGGAACTGAATATGAGTATTCAAAAATTAGGATTGGAGCAGGTGGAAAATGATGTCTTGTTAGATGCCGCTAAAGCATATCTGGATTGGTACGTTTCTTATCAACAAAGAGATGTGCAGAATCAAGCCTTGATTCTGGCTAAGAATAGACTAAAAGACATGGTTACCAGCTTTTTAGAGGGAGATAAGCCAACCATTGACACTGTGGAGGTCTTTGTGAATGTTTTAACCAGGGAGTCCTCTCTTTTTGAAGTTGACCTTGACTATACACTGGCTAGGCAGGAAATGGGTAACTATTTATGGCAAAACGACCAACCTGTTAATCCTGAAAATTATTTCCCCCTGGCTACCAGTGAATTGGAACCAATCATAGAAAATAATTCGGAGGTATGGGTACAGAATACCTTGAGCGGAAATCTCGATCTAATGATTTTAAGATTAACAGGAAATCAGTATCAACTGGAAAGAAAATGGGCCTTAGAACAATTTAAACCCAATCTTAATCTTCAGTTTAATGCCTTAGCCACCGGGCCTAGCTTTAATCAGGAATTTGACCTTAGGTCAGATAATTTTTTATTGGATAACAATTACAAACTTGGATTAAGAGCGCGAATTCCCATTTTATACAGGAAGGAACGTGGTAAATTACAATTGATAGATAATAAAATGAAGGAATGGGAATACAAAACGATGGATAAGACGCAATACTGGAGGACCAAAGCAAAGCAATATTTTAGTGCTTTTGAAGTTTTAGATGCCCAGGTAAAAAATCTTCAAAATCAAACGAACCAATTAAATGCGTTATTAGAAGCCGAAAAAATTAAGTTTGCTGCCGGAGAAAGTTCCGTTTTTTTACTAAATACCAGAGAGCAAAAGAATTTAGAGATTGCGATGAAATACATAAAAATAAAAGGTGATTGGTTGAAAAGCTATTACACTTTATTATGGACAACGGGGCAACTGTCAAAATAGTTATCTGACGTCATAATATTTTTAAGTAATTGATTTATTAGGCGGGGTTAGCAAAGTGAATTTGATAATAAGCATCTAATTCCTCATAAAAAGCTTCCCCATATTTTCTGATGAGCGCCTCTTTAACAAATTGGAAAACGGGTATTTTAAGGTCTTTACCAAGGGAGCAGGCGGCACTACAAATATTCCATTTCTCGTAATTTAGCCATTCATAGCCAGCAATTTCATTTTTCACTCTGATAGGATAAAGATGGCACGAAATGGGTTTTATAAAATGCGTTGCTCCAGCCAGATAAGCTTTTTCAATGCCACATTGGGCAATGCCCAATTCGCTGTAAGTTAAATAGGCACAGGCAGCATTATTCAATAATGGTGTACCCCATTCATCTACCTGTTTGTAGTAGGTATATTTTCCTTTATTTTCAAGAACTTCCTGACCGTCGACACTGAGAAAAGGCTTAATGGAGAGATAGATATCATCGAGAATTTGCTTTTCTTCATTTGTGATGGGCGCACCAAAATCTCCTTCCCAGCAGCAAGCACCTTTGCAGGCATTTAGGTTACAGACAAATTTTTCTGAAACAACCTCATCACTAACTAAAATATCTCCAATAACAACCATTTTTTAGTGCGTTTATTTTATTTTAATTTCCCAAATGTAAGGGGAATTTGGTACATTTATCGCAAAAAGAACCTAACTGTATTTTAATGGATACCTTGAAACAAAAATTCTTCGAAAAAGCTACGGCACTTCGGGGAGAAATAAAAACCATCTTAAGCAATCACGGCGAAGAAAAGGTGGATGAAGTAACACTTAGTCAGGTATATGGCGGGGCGAGAGGAATAATATCAATGATATGGGAACCTTCATTGCTTGATTCTATGGAAGGAATTCGCTTTAGAGGCTTCAGTATTACAGAATTACGAGAAAAATTACCCAAAGGCGAAAATGGTACTGAACCTATGCCCGAAGGTCTTTTCTGGCTTTTACTTACCGGTGAAATTCCTGATAATTCTTCCGTTGAATGGTTATGCGAGGAATGGCGGAAAAGAGCGATTGTGCCTGATCATGTATTTAAAGTGCTGGATGCTTTGCCAATAGAAACGCATGCGATGACCCAATTTTCCATTGGTATAACGGCGCTTCAAACAGAAAGTATTTTTGCTAAGCGCTACGAGGAAGGCATGCGCAAAGATGAATATTGGGATGCTGTTTACGAAGATACGATGAATCTTATAGCTTGTGTTCCGCAGATTGCCGCTTATATATACAGGAAAAATTATCACGGAGGTGATTATATACTTCCCGATAACAACCTTGATTGGGCGGGCAGTTTTGCCCACCAATTGGGCATTGAAGACCCTGCTTTTAAATCTTTAATGAGGTTATATCTCACTATTCATGCTGATCATGAGGGCGGTAACGCCTCTGCACATACCACTCATTTGGTCGGTAGTACCTTGAGTGACCCTTATCTGTCTCTTGCTGCGGGAATGAACGCTTTGGCAGGGCCCCTTCACGGTCTGGCCAATCAGGAAGTAATCGGTTGGATTCTTGATATGCTTAAAGAGCTGGGAACGGAAGAACCTACAGAGGAAGAAATTATTGCCTACGTGAAAAAGACATTGGCTTCGGGTCAGGTCGTTCCGGGGTATGGTCATGCCGTATTAAGAAAACCTGATCCAAGATTCATTGCCCAAATGGAGTTTGCTCAAAGGAATATTTCTAATGATCCGCTCGTAAATGTAGTGTGGAAAATTTATCGCGTGGTTCCTCCTATATTGGAAAGTTTAGGTAAAGTGAAGAATCCATGGCCTAACGTAGATGCTCATTCAGGCGCTTTGTTAGTTCATTACGGATTAAAAGAACACGGATTTTACACCGTTTTGTTCGGTGTTTCAAGAGCTATAGGCGTTTTGGCTGCCCTTTGTTGGTCAAGAGCACTGAATTTTCCATTAGAAAGACCCAAATCGATCACTACAGAATGGGTAAAAGAGTTTTTAGCTAAAAAAAGTAATTAATAACTAACAAACCATAGTAAAAATGATAGCATATCCTGATGATTTGTATTATACACGGGAACATGAGTGGATACGTGTAGAAGATAATATAGCCATGATAGGTATTACTGATTTCGCTCAAAGTGAGTTGGGCGATATAGTTTATGTCGAAGTAGAATCAGTAGGAGATACGCTCGATAAAGAGGCTATCTTTGGTACGGTAGAAGCCGTGAAAACTACCTCCGACTTGTTTATGCCGGTAAGTGGAAAGGTACTGGAGTTCAATACCGACCTCGATTCAAGCAATGGAGACAATCCAGCACTGGTAAATCAGGACCCTTATGAATCAGGTTGGATTATTAAAATAGAGATGACAAATCCTGAAGAATTGGAAGAACTTTTAAGTGCGACTGAATATCAAAAATTGGTGAAATAATTTTTTTTTTTGCTGGATACACCTTTTTTTTGAAAATGTTCATCTATCTTTAAACTATTCCTTGGAATAAATAATTTTTTACCGTCTTAAATTTGTTAGTATGGCTATTGAAGTATCAGGCACAATGGTCTTTTATTCACTCTTAGCACTTACTTTACTTACTCTGGGTATCGTATTTGTAGCACGTTATTTAATGTCTAAGTTGGATGAAAGTTCATTGAATGAAAAGTACAGTAAGCTGGCTGAGAAAGCGACATCATCGAACCGCGTTAAATTCGTTGAAGCGGATGTGTTCAAGATGAGTGGTTCCTTTTTTAACTACGGCTTAGTTGTAGCACTTGGTATCACTGTTTTGGCTTTGGGTCTAACGGAATATGCTGAGAAGGTAGCCGGTGGAGATAATTTCGTCATGATTGAAGAAGACATCGAGATGGAACCTCCACGTACTGCTGAACCTCCACCTCCGCCACCCCCTCCGCCACCACCAGTGATTGAGGAAGTTCCCGATGAGACTGTTCTGGAAGAAGATGAACCAGAATTTGTAGATCAGTCCGTAGAGGCCGACGAAGTTGTTGAGGCACCTATCGTCAAAGCACCTCCTCCGCCTCCGCCTCCACCACCTCCACCACCAAAAGAAGATGACGAAATCTTCATGGTTGTTGAGGATATGCCTCTTTTCCCAGGTTGTGATAAAGAAAAAACAAAAGAGGACAAGAAAAAATGTTCAGACAGAAAAGTGTTTGAATTCGTTTTCAAAAATCTTAAGTATCCTGTTATTGCCAGAGAAAATGGTATCGAAGGTACCGCTGTAGTTCAATTTGTCGTCGATAAAGACGGCACGGTTAAGGATGTTTCTGTCCTTAAGGAAATTGGCGGTGGCTGCGGTGAGGAAGCATCTCGTGTGGTAAACACTATGAATGAGTCTGGAATTAAATGGACACCCGGTCGCCAAAGAGGAAGACCAGTGAAAGTTCAGTTCCGTCTTCCAGTAAGATTTAAACTTCAGTAATCGTTTATCTTTTGTTGAAGTTAAAAATGGTTGTTTTGCTTAGGTAGAACAACCATTTTTGTTTTTATAAAACATGTTTATCTCTATTGCGTTTTGTTATTTTAAGCCAATTAATTCCGTACCATGCCACAAAAATTAATTTTGTTCAGTCTGCTGTTCGCTTTACTAGCCGTCCCTATCGTTTCGTTTGGTCAAGATCAAAAGTTAGCGCAACAATATTTTGCCGATGGTGATTATGAAAGAGCGATGGTGCTGTTCAAAAAATTGGTAGAAACAACACAGGGGAATAGCTATTTTATGGAAAGGTATGTTGATTGTTTGTTTCAATTGAAGAGATATACAGAGGCCGAAAAGGTGTTAGTCAAAGAATTAAAAAAGAAAACCTCTGATCCTATTTTTAATATCTCCCTCGGCCAGGTTTATGATAAACTGGATGATGCACCAGCTGCTGCTCAACAATATCAGTTAGCGATCAATAGAATGAACGCTGAGCGCTTTTTTATAGTCCGTATTGGAAATACTTTTACCAACTTAAATCAATTGGACTGGGCTATCAAAACATACGAAAAAGGGGCCATTATGCTAAATGATAATCTCGTTTTCTCCTATTATCTGGCAGACTTATTCAGGAGAAAAGGGGATGGGGCTAAAATGATTAATCAATACTTGAATGTTGTATCCGGTCAAGCGGAGAGAATGGATAATATTCAAATGATTTTTCAACGGTATTTATTAAAAGAGGATTATAAGGAGCTTAAAAAGCAGATTTACGAGCGTATCCAACTACAACCCGATGCTATCGTTTACCCGGAATTACTAGTTTGGTTGCTACTACAGGAAAAGGATTTTTCAGGCGCTTTCCGTCAGGTGAAAGCGTTAGATAGAAAGTTAAAGGAAAACGGAACCCGTTTATTTCAATTTGCTAATATGGCGGCAAATGAAAATGACTATAATACCGCGATTGAAGCATTCGATTATATCGTTGACGTGAAAGGGGTGAACTCCGGATTTTACCTGGAGGCAAAAATTGAAGGTTTGCGTTGTAGAAAAAATAAGCTGCTCGAAGAATCCAATCTGTCAACAGCTTTTGTAGCTGATCTTAAATCAAAGTATTTGTCCTTTATTAATGAATTGGGTAGAAATAGGAACACTGCCACCGTTCTCATTGATCTCGCAGAATTAGAAGCTTATTACTTAAATGATTTAAATAAAGCAATCGATTTATTAACAGAGGTCATCGGGTTCCCATCGCTAAATCCTCGTATTCAAGCTTCAGCTAAACTTGTTTTAGGTGATTATCAGTTGATGAACGGTGAAATATGGGAAGCAACCCTGTTGTATTCTCAGGTTGACAAGGCTTTTCAAGATGATTTATTAGGCCAGGATGCCCGGTTTAGAAATGCCAGATTGTCATACTACACAGGTGATTTTACCTGGGCTCAATCTCAATTTGATGTACTAAAGGCTTCAACATCAAAATTTATTGCGAATGACGCATTAGATTTGTCTGTTTTTATATTAGATAATTTAGGACTTGATACTACACCAGAGCCCCTGAAAAATTATGCAAAAGCTGAATTACTCAGTTTTCAAAATCAAACATCGGAGGCTTTTGCTGTTTTAGATAATATACTCAGAACTTATCCGGACCATAGTTTGGTGGACGATATCTGGTTTTTGAAAGGAAATATTTTCAGGAAGGAGAAAAAATTTGCTGAAGCCATTACTTTTTATGAAAAAACGATAGCGTCAGACCCGGAAAGCATTAGAATAGATAATGCCTTATTTGCTTTAGGAGAATTATACGAAAGTAAAGTAATAGATAAGGAAAAAGCACGTGCTTGCTATGAGCGTATATTCATAGAATTCACAGATAGTTTATATGCCGTTGAAGCCCGAAAAAGATACAGGTTACTTCGTGGGGACAAAATACAATAGTAGTTCAACGCGTCGGTGTAAAAAATACAAAAGCATAGAAACATTTTACTTTGAAGAAAATGTTTCTATGCTTTTATAGCAAACGGGCATTTTTGTAGATGAATAAAGTCATAATAACCTTAATTAGGTCAGCTATGACTTTATGCATCTATGTCAAATATAAAAAGGATTATTTAGTATGTGTATCGTCAGAAACAGTCAACTTGTGACGACCCTTTGCACGACGATTAGCAAGTACCCGGCGTCCATTTTTAGAACTCATACGGGAACGAAATCCATGTTTATTTACGCGTTTGCGTTTTGATGGTTGGTAAGTACGTTTCATTGCTGTTATTTTTAAGCAATATGCTCAATTAATTCAAAATGTTTGCAAAAGTATAATTTTTTTACAAGAAACAAAAATCTAAACGGTCATTATTTCTTTTTCCTTTGCATCTAATAGCTCATCAATTTTTTTAATGTGCTTATCAGTGAGTTGTTGAACGGTTTCTTCCCGTTTTTTTCCTTCATCTTCAGAAAAGCCATCTTTCACAGCTTTCTTGATACCCTCCATAGCTTCCCTTCTGGAAGAGCGGGAGCTAACTTTAGCATCTTCGCCCAGCGCCTTTGATTTTTTAACTAAATCTCGGCGACGTTCCTCTGTTAGGGGGGGGAATGATAAACGCACGACTTCACCGTCATTCATAGGTGTTACACCAAGATTTGCCTCAAAGATAGACCTTTCAATAGGCGCTAACATAGACTTTTCCCAGGGTTGGATAACAAGAGACCGCGCATCGGATGTTGAAATATTGGCTACTTGATTCATAGGCGTTGGTGTGCCATAGTAGTTCACCAACAAATCTCTGACAGTCGCCGGCGTAGCTTTACCCGTTGTGATTTTCCCTAACTCTTTATTGAGGTGATCCAACGCTCTTTCCATGGCTTCTTCAGCCGTTTCAACTAAAAAATTTACTTCTTCCAACATAGCTGTATGGATTATTACCAGAATTAAAAATAATTTCCTTTTGCCCCCCTAGTCATCTGGAAGATCCAAAGAAACGAAGAGCGAAATACAATAACATCACTAAGGCAGAAAATGCAGCGGATACGTAAGTCATAGCAGCCCACCACAATGCGTCCTTGGCTCCTTCTTGTTCTGCCCCATGGGTGATGCCAGAGTGATTTAACCACACCAGGGCTCTTTTGGAAGCATCAAATTCTACAGGTAAAGTGATTAAGCTAAACACCGCTGTTACTAAAAAGGTAAGCATGGTGATAAACAAAATAGTTTGATTGCCACCTGATCCAAATAAACCAAGGGCCAGCATTAAAAGCCACTGTTGCAGCGATGACGCGATATTTACTATAGGTACTACTGCTGAACGCATGGTTAGCCAGGCATAAGCCTGGTTGTGTTGCACGGCATGACCGCATTCGTGTGCTGCAACGGCTGCAGCAGCGATGGTTCTACCATTAAATACATCGGGACTAAGATTGACAACTTTAGACATTGGATTATAATGGTCTGTCAACATGCCATGCCCTTCCTCTATGCGAACATCATGAATACCATAATATTTGAGCATGTTTTCAGCTATTTCGCGCCCAGATAATCCGGAGCGAATACCAATCTGGCTGTAATGCCTAAACTTATTTTTTAACTTTTGACTGATAATAAAACCAACCAATGATAATAAACCTGCTACAATAAAATATCCCATGGTTTGAATTTTTTAGGATTATAACGTAATTCCTTAAAATTTAGTTTACACTAAACTCAAGATATATGGTCGAAACCTGTGTAGGGAATCAAGGCTTTAGGAATGACAATACCGTCAGCTGTTTGATTATTTTCCAACAAAGCAGCTACGATTCGAGCTAAAGCTAAAGCACTACCATTTAGGGTGTGTGCGAGTCTTGATTGTTTGCCGTCTTTGAATCTTAATTTCAACCTATTGCTTTGAAATGTTTCAAAGTTTGAAACAGAACTTACTTCTAACCATCTTTTTTGTCCGGCAGAATACACCTCAAAATCATAGGTCAAAGCAGAGGCAAAAGACATATCTCCACCACATAAGCGCAATATTCTGTAAGGTAGTTCCAATTTGTCTAAAATCTGACTAACATGCTGAATCATTTGATCAAAAACCTGATAAGAGTTATCAGGATGAGCGACTTGAACAACTTCAACTTTATCAAATTGGTGAACCCGGTTTAATCCTCTGACATGCGCGCCGTAAGAACCTGCTTCTCTTCTGAAACAAGGGGTATAACCGCACATTTTCACAGGAAGTTTCGCGGCGTCCAGGATAACGTCACGCAAAATATTTGTTATAGGTACTTCAGCGGTTGGAATGAGATAAAGGTCATCTTTGGCTACATAGTACATTTGCCCTTCTTTATCGGGGAGTTGTCCAGTGGCTGTGGCAGATGCTTCATTGACCAATAATGGCGGCATAATCTCCTCATAACCAGCATTTACAGCTTCATCTAAAAAAAACTGAATGAGTGCCCGTTGTAATTTTGCCCCTTTGCCACGGTAAACAGGAAATCCACTACCGGTAATTTTTACGCCCAGTTCCAAATCGAAAAGATTATATTTTTTTGCTAAATCCCAGTGGGGCAGTGCCTGTTCGTTTAAAACAGGAAGCTCAGCAGCCCACGCTTGAAACACCTCATTATCATCAGGCGTTTTACCTTGCGGAACGCTGGCATGGGGTAGATTGGGAATCAAATAAAGTAAACCATCCAGGTCTTTTTCGATGTTCCCTAAAAGCAACTCCAATTCGGCCGTTTTGTCTTTTAGGGCATTTACTTTGACTTTAATAGCGTCAGCCCCTTCTTTATCCCCTTCTTTATAACGTTTTCCTACTTCATCTGAAAATTGATTTCGCTCAGTAAGTAACTTCTCAAGTTCGGTTCGCCATTGCTTGCGCTGATCATCGAGCTGAATAATTTCAGCTATTTTTTCAGCAGCATCGGGCACATTTTTTTTGCCAAGACCTTCAATGACTTCTGACTGATTTTGACGGATAACGCTAATTTGCAACATAACTTTACTTTCCTTTTTCTCTCTAATGAACTTTAGAGCGTTCTTTTTGCCTCTTTTTTAAAAAAGAATTTAACTTGTCAGGTAAATTTTTTGCAAAGATAATACTTAGTATAAAAAATTAATCTATTTTTGTCTCATTGTTTCCTTATACGTGAAGGAAATCTATAATTCACCCTGTTTTTTCCTTTCATCAGAAATTAGCCCTTAAAATTGGCTTCCTCTTTTAGATATTTGTTTGGTAAAAATAATATATCATTTTCTTACAGGAAAGGAAAATTACAGTTCTATTAATTATTCTGTATGGTTCGACGAGCGAATCTCCTATTTTTTTAAAGTTTTATTCATGCAATACGACATTGTCCAACTCAATGAGATGTTGGTACCCGAATTACGCGATTTAGCGGAAGAAATGCGAGTGCCAGGATTCAAAAAATTAACCAAAAAAGAGTTAGTTTATAAAATTCTCGATCAACAAGCCCTAACAGGTGTTGCATCAGAAAAAGATGTTAATCATCCGGTAACTCCTTCTGTTAATCCAAAACCAGAACAATTCCGAATTGATTTTGATAAGGTGGAGGAAACATCCGTTCCAAAACTTGTGGTTCCACCCGCTATGGCTAAGGAACAGGAGGTTATTTCCGATAACATGCCATCTCAATCTCAAGAGGAATCTGCCCCAAACGAAGAGGAAAAGCGGGAATCTCCCAGGGAATTAAATAGGCTCAGAAGGGTTAATCCTGTCCAGGAATCTTTGCCTGCGACGGATAATAAACCGAACAGACGTGAATTTCCCAGCGTTCGTCGAAGTTCCTCTGCCAGGGATGCTAACCCCGAAGCTAATAATGCTAATTTGCCGGATAAAAGGGATTTTTCAAGCCCCAGAAGGAATACAGAGGTTAATCCGCCTGAAAATAAATCGCTGGAAATTGAAAATGATGGCAGGAAAAACTTAGCTTCTAAAGAGTTGTGGGACAAACCTGGCGCTGCTGAAATTGCGCCTATCCCCGAAAATATGGAGGCTGAGAACAGAAGGATTCTCAGGAAAAGAAGAGAAGATAGTGAAATTCAAAGAACAGCCCCGGTGCCTGTTCAAAGACCAGCCGTAATTCATAGAGATAACAGAGCACCTCTAAGAGATAACAGGAAGCCAATGCTGGATGCAAATAATCCGGATGCTCCTATCCAACAGCCACCAGTTAATCCACCAGCACCTCCGCCGCCGCCAGTGATCAGGTTCGAACCAGAATTGGACGGAATCATTGAAAGTGAAGGCAGTCTGGAAATGATGCCAGATGGTTATGGATTCTTGCGCTCGTCCGATTATAATTATTTGTCTTCACCCGATGACGTTTATGTTTCTCCCTCTCAAATTAAATTGTTTGGTTTAAGAACAGGGGATACCATCAAAGGGACTTTAAGACCACCAAAGGAAGGTGAGAAGTATTTTGCACTGCTAAAGGTGTCTAAGATAAATGGTACCAATCCGGAAAATATAAAAGAAAGGATTCCTTTTGATTATCTGACGCCCCTTTTTCCTACGGAGAAATTCAAGCTCACTGCTTCATCTTCAGGAAAAGATATGGGAAATAGAATGATCGATTTGTTTACGCCGATTGGAAAAGGTCAGCGTGGTCTCATTGTCGCTCAACCCAAAACAGGTAAGACCTTCCTTTTGAAAGATTTGGCAAATGCAATCTCTAAAAATAATCCTGAATGTTATATTATAGTTCTTCTTATAGATGAACGCCCCGAGGAAGTTACCGATTTTAAAAGAAGTGTAAATGCTGAAGTTATCGCTTCCACCTTCGATGAACCCGCTGATAATCACGTTAGAGTAGCTAATTTAGTTTTAGAGAAGGCTAAACGCTTAGTGGAAAGTGGTCACGATGTTGTGATAATGCTCGATTCTATCACTCGTTTAGCAAGAGCCTATAATACCGTCGCCCCCGCAAGTGGAAAAGTTCTCTCGGGTGGGGTAGAGGCCAATGCGCTCCATAAACCAAAGAAATTTTTCGGCGCAGCCAGGAATATTGAAGGCGGTGGGTCGCTGACTATCCTTGCCACAGCACTTATCGATACAGGTTCAAAAATGGATGGTGTCATTTTCGAAGAGTTTAAAGGTACAGGTAATATGGAACTTCAACTCGACAGAGGTTTGGCAAATAAGCGGATGTTCCCTTCCATCGATCTTACAAAATCATCCACGAGACGCGAAGATTTGTTGTTAGACAAGGAAACGCTTCAGAGAATGTTTATTCTTAGGAATCATCTGGCAGATATGAAACCCGAGGAAGCAATGGATTTTCTTCGTAAACACATGGTTGGAACAAAATCAAATGATGAATTTCTTTCGTCTATGAACGGCTAATTTTCCGGTAAAACAGAATAATTTTTTGGAAATGCAGTTTCTATAGAATAATTACTTAATTTAAACCATTGTTAACTAAGCCGAAATGTTTAAACCTTACCCGTTTAAATTGGAATGTAAGATAAATGATGTTGTTTATACGTTTGATTATTGTTCTTGTTGTTAGTCTCTTCGCTCATTTTCAACTAAGAGCTCAAGAAACTGATTACGTGCCAAATGAGTTTTTAGTTCAGTTTAACCCTGAAACATCAGCAATAAATTGGTTTAACTCGCTTGCTTTAGAAAAAAAAGCATCGGGCATTTCTAACGTAAAAATGCTTTCTGAACCACTTAATATTTATCAGTTAAATATTAATCCTTCTTTAATAGCTGAAAATGACGCTTTTCGTTTTTTGAAACTGCAACCTGATATCAGATTTGTACAAAGAAATCATTACATAAAGTTACGGAGCGTTATTCCTAACGATTCCCTGTTTTCTCAGCAGTATTATCTTCAAAATAAAGGACAAAACGGAGGGCTGTTAGGTCTTGACATAAAAGCTGTCGAAGCCTGGAATGTAACCCAAGGTGGCGTTACCCCAAGCGGTGATACCATTGTTATTTGCGTTATTGATAATGGTGTTGATATAAATCATCCCGATCTGAAAGATAATCTTTGGGTAAATCAGGCGGAAATTCCTAATAATAACAAAGATGACGACGGAAACGGTTATATAGATGATTATCTGGGTTGGAATGTTGACTTTAAATCGGATGAAGTCAGTTATATTAATTTTCATGGTACCCCTGTAGCTGGCTTAATTGGTGCGACAGGTAATAATAAATTGGGTATTACGGGCATTAACTGGAAGGTCAAACTGATGGTTGTTACCTCCCAGATTGCCAATGTTCTATCTGAAAGTAGAGCCATAGAAGCTTATTCTTATCCTCTGGTTATGAGGAAATTGTATAATGAATCAAAAGGTAAGAAGGGGGCTTTTGTTGTCGCAACCAATACCTCCTGGGGAATAGATAAAAGAAAACCAGAGGATTTTCCTATTTGGTGTAATTTTTATAATGCGCTCGGCGATGCAGGTATTTTAAATGTCGCTGCAACCATTAATCAAAGTATTGATGTTGATGTTGCAGGCGATATTCCTACCACTTGCCCAAGTGATTTTATGATCTCGGCAACAGCAATTTCCGATCAAGGGGAACTGAGATACGGTTATGGTAAATCGTCCATAGATATTACCTCTCTGGGCTTTAATTTATTGACTACAGCCGACAAAGGTGGTTATGCCAGACAAAGCGGTAATTCTTTCGTCTCACCTCAAATTGCTGGAGCCATTGGGCTTCTTTATGCTTCTCCCTGTCCAACTTTAGCAGTATTATCTCGAAATGATCCTGCCGCTGCTGCAAGGTTAGTCAGAAAGGCCCTGCTGGGCGGTGTAACCGTTTTGGATAGTTTGGTGAATAAAGTGAGTTCCGGCGGTGTGCTGAATATGGAGAAAAGTATCCGATTTCTTTTAGATAGTTGTGGTAAATGTCCTCCTATAGCTAAAATTGAAGTGGCTAATGTTTCTACTACCGAAGTACAATTGTCTTGGATCTCAAATGATAGCATCAAAAATATAAATTTATTTTTTAGAAAAATGGGAGATACCTCCTGGATCTCTCTGCCAAATAATAAGAATCCTTTATCTATTCCTGGATTATTACCATGTAATGATTATGAAATATCATTGAACAGGACTTGTCTCAATGGGGAGAATCCTGCGGGTCAGTCGGTGGTTTTTAAAACAGATGGGTGTTGTAAAAATCCAGCCAATATTGAATCCGTAAGTGTCGGAAATACTGAATTTGTGTTAAAGTGGGAAAAGGTGACCGCAGCAACGGCTTATTTTGTTCGCTGGAAATTATCAAAAGATTCTCTTTCTTCTGCCTGGCAAACCCTACAAGTATCCCAAAATAGTGCGTCGATTCGTGGATTATCTTCTTGCTCGGAATATGATGTTCAAATTAGAAGTATGTGTGCTTTAAATCAAATACCTTTTAGTAGCTCATTTAAGTTTAAAACGACGGGTTGTGGAAATTGTCTGGAGAAAAATTATTGTATTCCTAAAGGAATAACCATTGTAAGTGCAGAAAATGAATGGATTTCACAAGTTAAAATAGGTGATTTTGTCCATTTATCAGGTAAAGACGGTTACGGAGATTTTACGAGAAAAAATGGACCTACCTTAAAACCGGGTGTTTCATACCCTTTAACCTTAGAACCGGGTTATTTAAATACAGCTTACGATGAATTTTTTATCGTTTGGATAGACCTTAATCAGGACGGATCATTTACAAATGAAGAGGAATTATTTAATTCAGGTTCACCTAAAAAAGGGATAGTAAACTCCATTTTGAATATTCCTGTTTCCACTACATTGGGTTCTACCCGCATGCGTGTAGTGATGCAGTACCGGCAAGAACCGGGAGCTTGTGTTTTTCCTGTGGAATTTTTTGGAGAGATAGAAGATTTTTGCGTGAATTTCAGCCAATCTGTGAATACTGTGCCTATCCTTCCGATAACCGATATTAGGGTATTTCCTAATCCAAGTGAAGGTGCATTTACAATAAACTTCCAGGCAGATCATTTATGGGAATCTATCACCATGATAAATACGATGGGGCAGATTATTTCTAAAGTTTACTTACAAAAGGGAGTAAAAGATTATCGCTGGGAAGGAAAAAAGACAAATGCCGGGCAGTACACGCTGATTTTTCAAGGGCCAACGGGAATTTACACCCACAGAATATTTATTTTATAGTTTTTGATCAATATTTTCAATCTCGGATGGGTCATAATTTCCAAACCATACTTTTAATTTAGTTTTGGCTTGAAGTTTCACAGAATCATTGACATAAGAAGCAATAGCTACTAAGCCTATGCCTAAAACGCCCAGATCGTCAGTATATCCAATAAAAGGAGTTAAGTCGGGAATTAAATCTATGGGAGCAATAAGATACCCCAACACGCCAATGATTATATTCTTGGCCCATGTTGGGGTTTCTTTTCTTTTAAAGGCGTAAAAAAGAAGCAGAGACGAATAAACGGATTGCACGCCTATTTTCTTTGCGTAAGATTGTACCGTGTTCCAGAATTTAGATTCTGAAAAGAACACGGCATATTTCTTGATTCGCGAAAGCATATATAAAGGATTATAGATTAATCCAATCGTTGTTTAACCTCGGTAATTTCGTACACTTCAATAATGTCACCCACTCTCATTTCATTGAAATTCTTTATGGACAGACCACATTCCATACCATTTCTGACCTCTTTAACGTCATCTTTAAAACGTTTGAGAGAAGAAACTTCCCCGTGCGTGTTTTCTCTGGTAGGGAACACAATAATGCCATCCCGCACCAATCTGATATGACTATTTCTGCTGATTTTACCTTCTTGAACGTAGCAACCAGCAATAGTTCCAATTTTACTAATCTTGTAAATTTCTCTGATTTCCACCATACCTATGACCGTTTCAACTTTGGTAGGTTCAAGCATACCTTCGATGGCCGCTTTAACCTCTTCAATGGCTTCATAAATAATAGAGTAGGTTTTAATTTCAACACCCTCTTTTTCAGCCAGTTTTCTTGCACCGGAAGAAGGTCGAACCTGGAAACCGATAATAATGGCATCTGAGGCAGAAGCGAGAAGCACATCAGATTCGATGATACCACCCACTGCTTTATGGATTACATTTACCTGAACCTTCTCGATAGACAACTTGATGAGAGAATCGGCTAACGCTTCGATAGAACCATCCACGTCACCTTTAACGATAAGTTTAAGTTCTTTGAAGTTACCAAGGGCTAAACGACGACCTATTTCATCTAAAGAAATACGTTTTGTTGCCCGGGTGGTTTGCTCTCGGGTAATCTGCGCTCTCTTCGACGCTATTTGCCTTGCTTCTTGATCGGAATCTACTACTTTGAATCGGTCACCTGCCTGAGGTGCACCAGTTAATCCTAACACTAATACTGGAGTTGACGGACCGGCAGACTTAATTCTTTGTCCCCTCTCGTTCAACAGGGCTTTAACTTTTCCGGCAAATTCACCGGCTACAAGAGAGTCTTTATCTCTTAGCGTACCATATTGGACTAAAAGTTTGGTTACATAACCTCTGCCTTTGTCGAGGGAAGCCTCTATTACCGTACCAACGGCAGACCTGTTAGGATTAGCTTTAAGTTCAAGCATTTCTGCTTCAAGGAGTATTTTTTCCAGTATTTCAGGAATACCGAGGCCTGTTTTGGCTGAAATATCCTGAGATTGGTATTTTCCACCCCATTCCTCTACCAAAAGATTCATGGAGGCGAGTTCTTGTTTAATTTTTTCAGGTTGAGCACCTACTTTATCTACCTTATTTATGGCGAAGATAATAGGTACGTTGGCAGCCTGGGCATGCGAAATAGCTTCCTTCGTTTGAGGCATTATGCTATCGTCCGCGGCAATGATAATAATGGCAATATCTGTTACTTTAGCACCACGGGCGCGCATCGCAGT
Source organism: Bacteroidota bacterium (assembly GCA_017858735.1). Lineage (GTDB taxonomy): Bacteria > Bacteroidota > Bacteroidia > Chitinophagales > Saprospiraceae > BJGN01. The sequence goes on along the minus strand of JAFMBH010000027.1, from coordinate 10,966 downwards.
GAAGGCCTCGTGACCAGGAGTATCCAGGAAGGTGATTTTTTTATTATCACCGATAATCATTTCATAAGCACCAATATGCTGGGTGATACCACCTGCTTCTCCGGAAACAACGTTAGCACTTCTTATGTAGTCAAGGAGAGATGTTTTACCGTGATCCACGTGACCCATTACAGTAACGATAGGCGCACGATGAATTAAAAGGGCTGGATCATCTTCGACAACAATGACTTCTTCATCAGCTTGTTCTTCTACAGAAATAAACTCAACTTCTCTGCCAAATTCACCTGCAACGAGTTCAATTATTTCAGCATCAAGGCGTTGATTAATCGAAACGATCACCCCAAGGTTCATACAAACGGTAATGACTTCGGAAATGGGAACATCGAGAAGATTTGACAATTCCTGAGCGGAAATGAACTCTGTTAACTCTAATTTTCCAGTGAGTTCGTCTTGATCAAGTTGTTCTTGTTTCTCTCTGAAACGATCTCGTTTATCCCGCTGAAACTTTTGGCGTTTATTCTTTCCACCCCCAGACAGGCGCGCCATAGTGGCTTTGATCTTATCCTCAATTTCTTTTTTAGATACCTCTTTAGGTTCTTCTCTTCCCGTTGCTGGTCTGTTTGCCGGTGGCCTGTTATTTGGGCCGGTGTTATTGTTACCTGGTGAGGGACGTCTTTGCTGAGCACCACCCTGACCTTGATAATTTTGTCCACCCTGTCCACCTGTATTAGGTCTGTTTTGCGGATTATTGTTGTTACTATTATTTTGTTGATTGTTATTGGCACCCTGACTTTGGCCTTGACCCTGATTAGCGTTAGAGCCCTGGTTACTACCCTGGCTTTGACCCGTATTTTGTGTATTTGGCGTCCCTTCTCCAGCTACCTTCTTACGTTTACGTTTACGTTTACGTCTCGCTTCTTCTGACTCCGGAGAGCCGGGAGTAGCTGGTTTAGCGCCTGCAGCAGGAGGATTACTTCCTGGAGCAGCTGGTTTTGCTGCCGCGGGTGGAGGAGTAGCAGGTTTGCTTCTTCCTCTATTCCTGTCGAAAGCATTGGTATCTATTTTCCCTAAAATCTTCAAGCCCCTTAGTTCCGGAGTTTCTGCTCTCATCATCTTCCCATCTTCGGAATCTGGTGTTGGAGTAACTTTGGCGTCTGTAACATCAGGTTTAACAAGAGTATTCAATAAAGAATTTACTACCGTTTTATCCGCAGCAGATGATTTTTTCTCTTTTTCAACCGGAGGTTTTGGAGTAACTTTAGGAACCTCTGTTTTAACTTTTGCTTCAGGTTCGATGGAAGCGGGAGGATTAGCAGGGATTTCAGCAGGTTTTGCAGGAGCTTTAGCTGCTACAGGAGCAACAACTTCAGATTTTTCCTTCTCTTTAGTCCTTTGCTGTAAACGGCTGGAAAGGTCAATTTTACCTAAAACGGTGGGACGCTGAAATTGAATGGCTCCTTCCGGTCTTTCTGGTTTTTCCTCTGCAATGGGCGTAACAACTACTTTAGGGACTTCCGCTGCAGTAACTTCATGTTCCTCCTTACCGGTTTTCCCCGCACCAAAACTGACTGATTTTGCCTGTTGTTTAATATCTCCTGATTTCTGGAACTCTTTTAACAGCTCAGAATACATCTGGTCTGTTATTTTAGCGGTGGGTTTATTTTCCACCTCGTATCCTTTTTTGGCAAGATGCTCAACGAGTGTGGACAAGCCCACGTTCAGTTCCTTTACTATCTGAATAAGTTTCAACGGCATTCGATTTAATACAAATTTGCAGTGCAAAACTACAAAAGAGTTTCGTTAAATTATAATAGGAATTTAATCATTCCTCAAATTCTGCAGCAAGAACGGCTAAAACATCTTCAATTGTTTCCGTTTCAAGGTCTGTGCGGCGAATTAGTTCTTCTTTGCTTAGGGTTAACACGCTTCTTGCAGTGTCACAACCAATACCCTTCAAGGCATCAATGACCCATCCTTCGATTTCGTCTGAGAATTCTTCTAAATCAACATCGTCGATTTCAAATTCTTCATTGTTTCTAAATACATCAATCTCAAATCCAGTTAATAAACCAGCCAGTTTGATATTTGTTCCCCCTTTGCCAATGGCCAATGAAACTTGCTCAGGTTCTAAAAATACTTTTACGTGTTTTTTATCCTGATTTACATTGATTGAGGTCACTTTAGCGGGGGTGAGCGCGCGCTGGATGTACAATTGTAAATTGTTTGTATAATTTACAATATCAATATTCTCATTATTTAATTCTCTGACAATACCATGTATTCTCGATCCTTTCATTCCGACACAAGCACCAACGGGATCAATTCTATCATCAAAAGATTCCACGGCCACTTTAGCGCGTTCTCCCGGCATTCGAACTATCTTACGAATAGAAATTAATCCATCCTCTATTTCAGGTACTTCTTGTTCGAGAAGTTTTTCTAAAAATAAAGAATCTGTTCTTGAAGCAATAACTGTAGGGTTATTATTCCTCATTTCCACCGATTTAATAACGGCCTTTACCAAATCACCTTTCCTGTAATAATCGCCTTTAATCATCTCGGTTTTTGGCAAAATAAGCTCGTTTCCCGTCGCATCATCTACAATTAAAATTTCTTTTTTTAGTATTTGATGTACTTCGGCGGTAACTATTTCACCTAATCTGTCATTGTATTTTTTGAATACTTCTTCTTTCTCAAGATCCATGATTCTTGAAATGAGCGTTTGGCGGGCAGCCATAATAGACCTTCTGCCAAAATCTTCAAGTTGCAATTGCTCATAACATTCTTCCCCCACTTCGTAATCAGCATCGATAGAAATAGCTTCAGAAATGGAAATCTGGCTTTTCTCATCAGCCACCTCTCCATCGGGTACTATTTCTCTAACTCTCCACAATTCTAAATCACCTTTCTGAGTATTAACAATGACATCGAAATTTTCGTCGGAGCCAAACTTCTTTTTGATTAGGGTACGGAATACATCCTCCAAAACCCTTACCATAGTAGGACGGTCAATGTTTTTACCATCCTTAAATTCTGAAAATGTTTCTACAAGGTTCAACATAATTTTATCCTTTTAAAATGAAACCTTAACGAGTGCGTTTTTGATAGTGTTGAAGGAACACTTTTTCTCAAATGGTGTGTTTACTTTTTTCTTACCTTCTAAAATTTTTTCTTCCCAGACAATTAAAACACCTTCCTCGTCTGTTTCTTTCATGATACCGGTAACCTGACTATCATCATCCAGGGTTAAAACTAACTTTCTACCCAAATGTTTTTTATATTGTCTCGGCAAACTTAATGGTCGGCTAACACCCGGTGATGAAACCTCCAGGGTGTAGGTTTCCCCTAACCATTTGTTTTCGTCTAAAATTCCTTCCAGGAAACGGCTGACCGTGCGGCAAACGTCAAAATCAACGCCGGTATCACTGTCAATAAATACCTCAACTTTTTGCTTGGCAGATATGCTGATATCCAATAAAAAACAATGATTTATTTCAGGTTCCTGAAATTTTTCTGCCAGTAAATAGCTTAGTTTTTCCTTAATTTCGTCCATAAACATTAAATTGGATTAAAATAAAAAAGAGGGTTATTTCCCTCTCGCTTACTTTTTCCCATTTTTATTCGGCAAAGATAATAAATTATTTTGTTTTTTTAATAAAAATCATATTTTTTGTAATGATAAGGTTCATATTGATGAATAATAGCCTCGTATCATTTTCTTTTTTTGAACTTACATATCACTATCTTTGTTTTCCAGAATGAGATGATTTTAAACGGAAATTGGTAATGAACAAAGATACACTTTTACAAAATGCCTTAAAGGGTGAATTTTTATCCCCGGAAGAAGGAGTTTTTCTTTTTGAAAATGTTCCCACCGCTGAATTAATGGAGGTGGGTAACACCATCCGTTTTAACCTCAATCCTGAAAAAAAAGTAACCTGGATTATAGATAGAAATTCAAATACAACGAACGTGTGTGTAGCTAACTGTAAATTTTGTAATTTTTACCGAAGGCCTGGTCACGAAGAATCATACATTACTTCACTGGAGGAGTATGCAGTTAAAATAGAGGAAACTTTCAGGTTGGGCGGAGAACAATTATTACTTCAGGGTGGTCATCATCCCGATTTAGGGCTAAATTATTATGTTAATCTTTTCAGAGAATTAAAAAAACGATATCCGCTACTTAAATTGCACGCTTTAGGACCACCTGAAATTGCCCACATTACTAAATTGGAGGGTTCTACTCATATTGAGGTGTTGAAAGCTCTAAAAGAAGCCGGCTTAGATTCTCTGCCGGGTGCAGGGGCGGAAATATTGGATGATAGGGTCAGAAGGTTGATTTCTAAAGGTAAATGCGGTGCCGATGAATGGTTAGATGTCATGAGGGCCGCGCACAAAATTGATTTGACTACCTCCGCGACGCTCATGTTCGGTCATATTGAAACCAATTTGGAGCGAATGGAACATTTGGTCAAAATACGACAGGTGCAAAGTGAAAAACCCGCGCACGCCAAAGGTTTTATCGCTTTTATTCCCTGGCCTTTTCAAGATGAAGATACTATTTTAAAGAAATTAAAACGGGCCAGAAATGCCTGTACTGGCGATGAATATATTAGAATGATTGCTTTAAGTAGAATAATGTTACCAAATGTTCAGCATATTCAGGCCTCCTGGTTAACCGTAGGGAAAACAGTAGCTCAGGTTTGCTTGCATTCTGGTGCCGACGATTTCGGTTCCATTATGATAGAAGAAAATGTCGTCTCCGCCGCAGGTGCCCGCTTTCGCTTTACGGCCAACGGTATTCAGGAAGCCATTATTGAGGCAGGTTTTGAACCTCAGTTGAGAAACCAGCAGTATGAATATCGTGTGCTTCCTGTAAATATGGAACAACAAATTTTAAATAGAGAGGAAATGCTGGTTGATTAAAATATACCAATAAATGACATCCAATGAGGTTTGACAATGCAGAAGAATCTATAGCCTATATTCGGTCTAAAACAGATTTCGATCCTGAATTTGGTTTAATTCTTGGGACGGGTTTGGGGAATCTTTCCGATGAAATAGAAGTGGTACAACAGTTTGATTATGCTGAAATTCCCCATTTTGCTATTTCAACGGTAGAAAGTCATAAAAGTAAGTTCATCTTTGGATTTTTGGCGGGTAGAAAGGTGGTGGCTATGGCTGGCAGATTCCATTATTACGAAGGATATTCTGCGGCGGAAGTTACCTTTCCTCTCATTGTATTGAAAAAATTGGGCATAAAAAGATTATTTATAAGCAATGCGGCAGGTTCCGTAAATCCCTCCATTTGTGCAGGTGATCTGGTGCTTGTTCGCGATCATATTAATCTTACCCCCGATAATCCACTCCGGGGACTAAACGACGAAAGGCTTGGACCTCGTTTTCCCGATATGTTACATGCTTATGACCGTGAGGGTAATAAAAAAGTGCTGGCATTGGCCTCAACATTAGGAATTATACTCCATGAGGGCGTTTATCTGGGTTTACAAGGTCCAAATATGGAAACGCCGGCGGAATATAAATTTGCCCATATTATTGGTGCTGATGTTCTGGGAATGTCCACCGTTTCAGAGGTTATCATGGCAAAATATTTATCTTTACCTCTTTTCGTATTTTCCATTGCAACAAACAGGTGTTATCCCTTAGACGAAATAGGGGTTTCAACGGTGGATGAGGTAATAAAAATGGCTCAGAAATCAGGTGTTACGCTATCAAAACTCATTAAGGAAATTCTCCTGACCCTATAATTACGTTACTATGTTGGCAAAACGAATTATCCCTTGCTTAGATATTAAGGATGGCAGAACAGTTAAGGGCGTGAATTTTGTAGATCTTAAAGATGCCGGTGATCCGGTGGAACTTGGAAAAAAATATTGCGATGAAGGGGCAGATGAGCTTGTCTTCTTAGATATTACCGCAACCCACGAGAAACGGAAAACATTAGCCGCTTTGGCGAAAAATATTGCTCAACATCTGAATATTCCCTTTACTATTGGTGGTGGAATCTCTTCTGTGAACGATGCTTCCTATTTACTGGAAGCAGGGGCGGATAAGATTTCCATAAATTCTGCACCAGTTAAAAACCCGAATCTCATTAATCAATTGGCAGATACATTTGGAAATCAATTTGTTGTCGTTGCCATCGATGCCAAACAAATAAATGGAGAATGGTTCGTTTATTTAAATGGGGGTCGTCTGCCTACGGATATCCCTCTTCTTCAATGGGCAAAAGAAGCTGAAAATAGAGGGGCAGGGGAGATATTGTTCACCTCCATGGATCACGATGGTACTAAAAATGGATTCGCCTGCCAGGCATTAGCTGAAATGTCCGATCTGGTTGGTATTCCCATTATTGCCTCTGGCGGTGCAGGAAATATCGATCATTTTTCAGAGGTTTTTACCGTTGGTAAAGCTGATGCGGGTCTGGCTGCTTCTATTTTTCATTTCAATGAAGTCAACATTCCTGAACTTAAGCAAGCGCTTAAAAGTAGTGGAATTTCTGTAAGATATTAATAACTTATAATGCAAACAAACGCTCTCGCAATACCCGATTTTTCAAAAAATGAGCTTGTCCCGGCTATTATTCAAGACGTAAACACCGGGGTAGTACTCATGTTGGGGTATGTCAATGAGGAAGCTTTCAAGGTAACGCTTAATACTTCAAAAGTAACTTTCTTCAGTCGGTCTAAAAATAGATTGTGGATGAAAGGGGAATCCTCAGGCAATATTTTACATTTAAAAAGTTGGCACCTCGATTGTGATGCTGATACCTTGCTTTTTTTTGTAGAACCAACAGGACCAGTCTGTCACACGGGTGAAGATACCTGCTTTTCTTTGCCAAATAAGAAAGCAGATTTTTTAAAAACCTTAGAAAATATTATTAATAATAGAAAATCTGAGGGTCAGTCAAGTTCCTATACCGCCTCTCTTTTTGCTAAAGGAATAAATAAAATCGCTCAAAAAGTAGGAGAAGAAGCGGTCGAATTAGTCATCGAAGCCAAAGATGATAATATTGATCTGTTTTTAAATGAAGCCGCTGATTTAATGTATCATTATCTCATTTTGCTGTCAGCTAAAAATACTTCCCTGAACGATGTAACAGAAATATTGGAAGAGCGGCATAAAGTTCAAATCAACCATAAATAAGACTATAACTATGACTTTACAAGACATTACAGCTCAATTTGAAGCTCAGTCAGGTAATTTTCCTTCTATTGGGAAAAGTATTAAATTTCAATTTAATGAAGGTGCCGTTTTTATTGATCTAAATGGCGCTTCTCCGCAAATTAGTAATGCTGATAGTGACGCAGATTGCACTATTGTTACCAGCATTGAAACAATGGAGCAACTTCGTAGCGGTTCTTTAAATCCTATGATGGCTATTATGAGCGGTAAAATTAAAGTGAAAGGAGACATGAGCGTGGCAATGAAATTGCAGTCTATGTTGGGCGCTTAATCCGAAAGGTGTCATTAAAGCGTTCTTTCAGATTGGGATAGAATCAATATCCCAATCTGATTTTATAGTTATTCTCTCCTTCGTTTCCGGGTGATTAAAGTGCAATGCTGAAGCGTGAAGACCTATGCCCTCCCTCTTCCAGAGCTTTCCCCCATATAATACATCTCCCGCAATCGGGAAACCTATCGAAGCTAGTTGAGCTCTGATTTGATGATATTTGCCCGTCATTAACTCGATATTTAACAACGTTCGCTGTCCAACTAAGCCTATTTTGCTGAAATTCAACTTTACCTCCTGATTTTCCTTCCTTTTTTGTTGGGATATTATAGCTTTTTTTTGAAAAAAATCTTTGTGAAGGTAGTCTTTAAGGCTCCCCGAGGGATTGGGAATCTCTCCGTCCACTAAGGCTACATAGTATTTGCGAACGGTCTTTTTTTCAAACTGGGCATTCATTATTTTTAAAACAGCCGGCTTTTTAGCAAAAAGGATAATCCCGCTGGTTGGGCGGTCCAGGCGATGCACAATACCTACAAATGGTTTTTTAGCAGTTAATAAAAGGTAAGAATAGACTAAGTCCTCTAAAGTAATGATTTGAGGTGAAATTTTCTCTACAGCTATTCCAGCGGGTTTGTCCACAATAAGCAGAAACTCGTCTTCAAAAAGAATGCGATTTTTAAATTGTTCGGGGGACATTACCTAATTTATTTAATGGGGTAGAATAACACATAATTATACATTTGAAAAAATCAAAGTTACATTAAATGAAATTAGCAATATTTTTTCATTCTGCTTAATTGTGCTTCTAACAGGAGTGACCCTGATTAGGAAAAAGGGTTTTTATATCTCTGCCTTAAATTATAAAAGAGTTAGACAGAAATAGTATGCAATATTAGCAGGGTTGTAGCGCCTAAAATCTTGATTTATTAAGATGCTTATTAGATTACAGGAAGCGGAATAAAGGTATCAGTATTCCAGTTCGACATGTGTTTACTGAAGAACTGGTCACAATAAAGACATATATTCTTCAATGCCTCTGTTTGTCTTTTAGCCTCTTCAAAAGATATACCCAGATGTTCCCCCATTTTTTGAGGTTGCCCATCATTTAAAGCCATAAATACCGGATGAGTACTCACTTTTTCTAATATTTCCGACACTTTTTGAGTTCTTGCATCGCCCATAGGGTATTTGGTTCCGGGACAACAAGGGTTTATTTTCCATAACTGAATACTTACTTCCTGAGAAATATCGGTATGGCCGCCGAGAAAATTTCTCGCGCCTGAATGGATAGAACAGAAATTATGATTCGGATCTTTCGTCCATACATCTGTTTTTAATGCCCTGCCTCTCGCCCAATTTCCACCCAACCATAGGTCCTCAGTCGATCCCCAATAGGCCCAGCTCACCTTCGTGTTGTCTAAAAGATAGGAGGTTTCAGCATCATTGTCACAATATATTTTTCGACTGGAAAATAATGCTTTTAGTCTGGACAAATGGTTTTCCTTATGGGTATGAAAACGATCTATGCTGGCAATGTCAATGCGGGTGACCCCAAGATCGAGTAATTTGTCCAGTATTTTTTCATTCAGCAAATCGCCATTGGTTTGAAGCATTATTCTGGTAGTATTGCCGTATTTTATCTGAAGCGCGGCGAGAATTTCATATAAAATCTTTTTTTCAGACAGCGGTTCACCACCTGATAAAATCAATCGGTCTATTTTGTCTGGTAAATTTTGAACAATTTTGAGGCAATCCTCTAAACTCATTCTTTCTCCGGAAGGTCCTGAGTTATTGTAACAATGATCGCACTGGTCATTACATAATTGAGTAAAAACCCAATAAAGAGAAGGGACATAATTGAAAGCAGACATTTCTTCCTGGTTGAGCATTTACTTTAACGTATAAACTACGGTATTTGTTAATATTTTGCTCAAACCAGTGGCATGAACCTCTATTTTATTCATATCGCCAATGGGAAAAAAGATGTCAGTCATTGCGGTAAGTCCATCATCTGCAAAAAGTTCGACACTTGATTTGTCCAATATTATTTTCATGCTTAAGCTATTATTTTGGGACAAACAGGGAGAAAAATGCTTGGCAGGAAAAGCTTTATTAAAATCGGAAATTCCGGCTTTCACCCTATCGATAAAATAACGGTTTGACACAGGGTCAAATCCAATTTTCAGGGAATCTTTTTCAGGACTGGACAGTAAAATAGTGAATTCGCCTTGAAGCGGTTTGCGGTTAAAACTAATATTTAACTCACAAACAAGAGGATTTTTTTGTTGAATTAAAAGATAGTCTTTTGCTATATTATTTTTGGAAATAGCAGTTTTATTCTCTTTGTATGATTCAAATTCCCTAATTATTTCACTTTTTAACTTCCATTCCTTCTCTGACATTTTGACTAAAGTAACCTCTCTGGGTAAAGTCATGGCACTTCTCCAACGATAGGTAGGTACCTGCTGTGCATATTGCCAGTTGCTCATCCAGCCGAGCATCAGTTTTCTGCCGTCTTGAGCGGGAATATCGGACCAGGAAACCATGGCATAATTATCGGTTCCGGCATCGAGCCAGTACTGTGTATTTTCAGTTTGACTGTTCACAAAACGATGTCCGTCGAAATCTCCTATAAAATAACTTGTTCCCGTTCCACCGTTGGGTGCACCAGATTGCATACTGACAACCAAAACCCATTTTATTTCATTTGACCCCTCTACTTTTAAGGGAAAAAGGTCGGGGCATTCCCAAAGCCTTTTATCATCTTTAAGGCCATATTCAGATTCAAAATCCCATTTTTTCAAATCTTTGGAGGAATAAAACATCGTTTTATCTTTGACGGCAAGAACCATAATCCATCGTTTAGTAGCATCGTGCCAGATTACTTTGGGATCTCTGAAATCTTTATAACCAGGATTAGAAATCACTGGATTCTGTTTATATTTTTCCCAGGTTCTGCCATTGTCGAGGGAATAGGCAATGCCTTGGGTTTGAAAATCAATGGCGCCTGTTTTTTCTTTTTCGGCATCATGGTAAGTAAAAATAGCTACCATTGGCGGATTATTTATGCTTCCAAATCCGCTCGTGTTTTGCCAATCGATGACGGCACTTCCAGAAAAAATATATCCATAGGCATCAGGAAACAGTGCAATGGGCAAATGTTCCCAGGTAATCATATCTTTACTCACCGCGTGTCCCCAGTGCATGGGACCCCAAACATTGGCCTTTGGGTAGTATTGGTAGAACAGATGATATTCACCTTTGTAATATACCATGCCATTCGGGTCATTCATCCACATCGAATCGGGGGTAAAATGATACTTAGGCCTGTATTTTTCGTCATCCCCGACCGTATTATGGTTAGCAGGGTTCGTTGCAATCACACCCATAAGGTAGATTGCCAGAAACTGTAATATGTAATGTATTCCCATGGTTATAGATATGTCACCCCTTCAGGGTGATAAATTATAATTATATCATCCCGATGGG
>JAFMBH010000097.1 GCA_017858735.1 Bacteroidota bacterium | reverse complement strand
TTTTATTTATATAATTTTTTATTTATATTTAGTGAAATTCTTTAAAAGAATAAACTTAGCTCTAAAACTGGGAGTAATTATATATCCGCCTGAAATTTCGGGCGGATTTTTTTTGACAAGGTTGTCAATTTCAATGTCCGTTTCTTTACTCCCTACATTTGCATATAAAATAATAAAAATGCAAAACAAGACAACTTACTATCAATTCGTTTTAGATGTCAGCGGTTCTATGTCGAACTGCAGACACGAGACCCTTCAAAACTTAAATCTTCACTTAAAAACCATTCAAAATCTTCAAAAGGAATTCTCCGAACAAATTTTCAAGGTATCCTTAACGCTTTTCAACACCCGATTACACCAAAAATGGGCCTACAAATCACCGCTCGATCTTGAGCCCCTTACTTTAGCAGAATATGTACCAGATGGAAGTACAGCATTATTAGACGCCATAGGTACACAAATTCACGAAATTCAGCATAAATTTGGAGAGCAACTGGCATCTGATGAAGCTACCGCCGTGATGGTTATCTTAACAGATGGAGAAGAGAATTCCTCCAGGTTCTATGATTTTCCCTTTATTTCCAAAACCATTAAAGAATTGGAAAAAACAGGAAAATGGACGTTCAGCTTTCTGGGTACTGATATAGACGCTTTTCACGTTGGAGAAATGTTAAACATCAAAAAGGGTAATACCATGCAATTTAATAAAATGGAAATGAACAAAACCTTCAGCCAGGTAGATCATAGCTTGAAGAACTATTTTCATAACAAACAATCTGGAAATTACGAACAGGATTTTCTACATCCAACGGACGAGAATATTTAACACAAACAAAATAAAACCAACCATATTATGAACGTACATATCATCCGAGATGAACATTGCCCTCTGGCTGTGTATCAGAATGTCTTTGACAAATTAAGCAAATCCATTGGTATCATAAATTTTATTAAATCAAAGGATGACGCCTTAATTCAAGATGACACAGATGATATGTTCGATGAAAAGGAGAGGAAACCTATGAATAAATACCATTTCCTCTCCTTTTCCCAATTATATGATATTTGCGAAAACTACAGGAAGAAGTACAATATTGATAAAAATGATCATGTTTTTCTTCTCTCCGGTGCAAATAATTATCAGAATTGGTTCAGTAATATGGATCATGAGAGAAATAATTATTTTGTACAAGTAACAGAATGGGAATTATTTTTTGGTGCTGAAATAGAGGTTTCATTTATCCTCTGCTATCAAGTGATGTCATGGCTACTCAAAAGAAAATTATTTTCCTCTGAAAGCAAAGTAAAGGCTGCTGTGCATACAAAAGCAAGAGGTTGCATGATGGACTTTTGTCAGAATAAACGGGATATCACCTTGAAAATCAGAACGGCAGATCTTTGCCCCGATTGCCTGAATATCATAAAATCAAAGGATGTTCCCCTTAACTTTTTAAATCAGGTTTTCTTCTTATGGGAGGAAATTAGAAAAAATATTATATTCAGAGAAAGGGCAGAATTTCTGAACAGAACGGGAAGGATGATTATCAACCCTCCTAAGAAAACCCTTTTCTTTCCCGATTATGGAGATATTGTTGTCAGGCTTTCACCACAACAAATGGCCTTCTACCAACTGTTTATCAGTGAACCTAATGGAATAAATATGAACAGTCTGATAGACCATGCCAAGACCCTAAAAGATTATTATTTTAAAATCACCGGAAATGATGACATAGCTGCTACAACAAACATTTATGCGATTAAAGATAATGTGGCTTCACAGCTCCTATCAAAAATAAACAGGAAGCTGGTTGGTAATTTAGGGAAAACATTAGCTTCCTGTTACATTATAGAAAGAACTTATAATGAACCACATAAAATACGGATTAACAGGGAATATGTTACCCTTTTGCCCTAATATTGTCGGTTACAAAAACGGAAAAATACCCAGAAAGGTTAATCCCCCAGCTATAAATCCGATGAAGGCTAACCAGGTAATGTTTTTGAAATACCAGATAAAGTCTATTTTTTCCATGCCCATGGCCGCAACGCCTGCGGCAGAGCCAATGACAAGCATGCTGCCACCTGTTCCCGCTGAATAGGCTATAAATAACCATAGTTTACTATCCATTGGAAATTGATCCATAGGGTACATACCCATCGTGGCCGCAACTAAAGGGACATTATCAATGATAGCAGAGAATATGCCAATGAGGAAAATGACCAGATCCTGATTGGGTACTATTTGTTGTAGATGCATGGCCATATTCATTAAAAAGCCTGTTTTTTCACCGTTTAACGCTATCACAGCTACCGATTCTAAGGCTCCTACCCCTAAAAGAATGCCCAGGAAGAATAATATACTGCTCATTTCAATCCTTGATAACGCATGAAGAGCACTAAATAAATGCTTTTTACTCTTATCGAATTTTTCCTCCGGATGAATATATTCTGAAACCAACCAGACTATGCCTAAAGAAAGCATCATGCCCATGTAAGGAGGTAAATGAGTGAACGTTTTGAAAATGGGAACAAAAATAAGACCTCCAACCCCTATAATTAGCATGGTGTTACTACTGAGTAACTTATCGCTATGACTTGTTTTATTTGTCATGTTACTATCTGATGAAGATAGATTACCTTTCATTCCTTTCAAAAAAGAAGCAACGATTAAAGGTACAACTAAAGTAACAACAGATGGAATAAGCAGAAAAATAATCAAATTTATCGTACTCACCTTCTTGCCAATCCAGAGCATGGTTGTGGTCACATCGCCAATGGGTGACCAGGCACCTCCAGCATTAGCTGCTATAATAATCATGGAAATGAAGAATAACCTATCCACCTTAGACGGAACCAACTTTCGCAACAATGATACCATGACAATGGTCGTCGTCAGATTGTCAAGAATGGCAGAAAGGAAAAAGGCAATAAAACAGGTTATCCAAAGTAACTTAGTCTTATTTTGCGTTTTAACCATCTTAGTAATTACGCCAAATCCCTTATGCAAATCAATCAACTCAACAATGGTCATTGCGCCTATCAGGAAAAATAAAATTTCTGCGGTTTTGCCTAAATGATGCAATAAAACGTCCTCTAAAGAAGCTGTTTGGTGCAAATGATCCAAAACTTCAAGGTTTCCCACCGAGATTAACGCCCAGGTTAAGGCACCCATCAACAAAGCCGGAACACTTTTATCTAATCTTATTGGATGTTCGAAAACAATAAGGATATATCCAACAATAAAACAGGCAACAACAGCAAAAATCATATCTTTAGTTTTAATAACATAGTTGACTATTCAACAAAAATGATAGTATTACTTCATAAATATAGTGAATTTTATCCGAAATAGGAACTATCTAACCGAACATCCTTAAAAAAAATGACATTTTATATCGAAATCGTTTTCGTTGATTTGTTTTGACTTCCAACATATTTCCCATTAAAAAGCTTATTTTTAGAAAAATAACTTGCAATAACTTCCAAATGAAACCACTACTATTCGTTTTAACCATTGTATCATGTATTGCCCAAAGCCTTCATGGCCAAATGACTGCCAAACCCAATATCCTTTTTATTGCTGTTGATGATTTAAAACCCATCATGGGTTGCTATGGGAATAAGGGAATTAAAACGCCTAACATAGATAGGTTAGCTAAAATGGGAACAACTTTTATGAACAATCATTGCCAGCAAGCTGTCTGTGGACCGACCAGAGCAAGTTTGTTAACGGGAAAAAGACCGGATGCCACTAAAATCTATGACCTAAAAACCCAGATGAGGGATATGAATCCCAATATTCTGACCTTACCACAATATTTCACCCAAAATAACTATCAAACGGTAGGTATTGGCAAGCTTTTCCACCCAAGCAGCGCCATTGATAAAGTAGATCCCATTTCCTGGAGTATCCCCTATCTTAATCCTTCGCCGGAAGATTATGCCAATAATCTGGGTGAACCTACCAATGGGCAATATCAGGATCCATTTATTAAAAAAACATTTGTAAAGGAAAGAAAGCCAAGAACAGGTCCCGTTGATGCAGATATCCCAACAAGTATAAAGGGACCTTCCTCTGAATGTATTGATGTTCCCGATCATGCCTACGACGATGGCGTTTATGCACTGAAAGCTAAGGCACAAATGATTAAAATGTCCAAGGAAAAAGCACCTTTCCTTATGGCCGTTGGATTTCAAAAACCTCACCTTCCTTTTGTCGCTCCAAAAAAATACTGGGATTTATACGACAGGGAATCCATGCCGCTGGCCACTTTTCAGGAACATGCGAAAAATAGTCCGCTCATAGCTTATCATAAGTCCGGCGAACTATTAAATTACCCAGACATCCCGGCTTCTGTGACCCTATCTGGCGACTCCTTAAGAATTGGATTAAAGGTCTCTAAGCAAAAAGAACTCATACATGGCTATTATGCCGCTGTGTCCTATTTAGATGCACAGGTAGGCATTTTGCTAAATACACTTGATTCTTTGGGGATTACCAATAATACCATCGTTGTACTTTGGGGCGATCATGGCTGGCATCTTGGAGACCATGATTTATGGGTAAAGCATTCTACGTATGAACAAGCCACACGTTCACCTCTAATCATTTCAGCACCAGGCATTAAAGCGGGAAAAAGCAGTTCGCCAACAGAGCATGTAGATATTTTTCCTACGCTTTGTCAGTTAGCTGGCTTACCTATACCAAAAGATCTGGACGGCATTTCCCTAACCCCAGTGATGCGTAATAACAAACTTTCTGTGAAGGAATTTGCCATGAGTCAGTATCCCAGGCGATTAAATAATGTGGAGGCGAAAAAACTAGGTTATACCAATCCTCAATTAATGGGCTATAGTTTAAGAACAGATAAATACAGATACACTCTCTGGATGAACCATTTTACCTCAAAATCACCCTTTGATGCTAAAAAAGTCTATGCAGCTGAATTATATGATTATTCTAAAGACCCATTGGAAAAGATAAATGTGGCGAATGAACCAGAATATGCTAAAATCTCTTCCTCGCTAAATGAAAAAATGATTCAGTTTTTTAAATCTCAACTGAATTGATAAATTGTAGGATAAATAAATCTTTGCTATGAAAAATTCAAATCTCTATTGGCTGCCCTTCCTTATGGTCACCTTGTTTCTTGGGGTAATTTTAACTTCCACAAGAAAAAATACTTCCGAAATAAAACAGGAAAAGCCAAATATATTAGTGATTCTTACCGACGACATGGGCTATTCTGATATTGGATGCTTTGGTTCTGAAATAAAAACACCTCATATTGACCGTCTCGCCTACAATGGTTTACGCTTCACTCATTTTTATAATACTGGTCGCTGTAGCCCTACGCGCGCTTCTTTGCTGACCGGAATTTATCCGCATCAGGCGGGAATGGGACATCTTTCCACGGAAAATCACCCTCAGGCAGGTTATATTGGCGATTTAAGTAAAAATGCCGTTACCCTGGCCGAAGTGCTTAAAAATGCAGGATATTCCACCTTTATGACAGGAAAATGGCATGTTGCTAAGGAAAATGATTACGATGGAGATAAAAGTAATTGGCCCCTTCAACGGGGATTTGACCGCTTTTTTGGCACCTTAAACGGCTCCGGTAGTTTTTTCGATCCGGGTACCTTAACCAGTGGCAATACCAATATTCCACCTTATAAAGGATTTTATTATACCTCTGCCATCAGCGATACCACCGTAAAATATATACGTGAAAGTCCTTCAAACAAGCCTTTCTTTGGATATATTGCCTATACCGCCGCTCATTGGCCATTGCACGCGCCAGCCGACGAGGTTAAGAAATATAAGGGATTTTTTGATAAAGGTTGGGACGTTTTAAGGGAACAACGATTTAAAAAACTGAAGGAACTGGGCATTATTGACGATGCTTATGTGCTGACAGACAGAGGTGTTTCGATTCCGGCTTGGAAAGATGAGCCCTTGAAGGAATGGCAAATCAGAAGAATGGAAGTCTATGCGGCCATGATTGATGTGATGGATCAAGGCATTGGAAAAATAATTTCTGCCCTGGAAGCTAAAGGGGTTTTAGACAATACCCTTATTTTTTATATGCACGACAATGGTGGTTGTGCAGAACCTGTGGGTACGGATAAAATGGAAATCGCACTAACCGAAGAACAAAAAGTGTTGAAACCATACGCTTATGATTCTCCAAATCCAGATAAAAAACAACGCTATACCCGTGAAGGAAAATTTATTCGTATGGGCAAAGGGGTCATGCCAGGAGAAGCAGATACCTGGACTGGTTACAATGAAGAATGGGCAAATGTGAGCAATACCCCCTTCAGGGAGTACAAACAATGGGTTCATGAAGGTGGTATCGCCTCTCCGCTGGTTATTCACTGGCCAAAAGGGATTAAATCAAAAGGGCAACTGAGGCCTCATCCGTCACATTTGATAGATATCATGGCCACTTGCCTCGATATTTCCGGAATTCCTTACCCCAATCAATTTAAGGATAATAATATCCAACCATTGGAAGGTAAAAGTCTGCTGCCTGCCTTTCAAAATAAACCCATAGACAGAGAATATCTTTTTTGGGAACATGGCGCAAATAGAGCTATTCGGGTAGGTAATTGGAAACTGGTGTCAAAAACATCGTTTAACAAGACATTCAGCGAGGCCGATGAAGATAAATGGGAGCTGTACGATCTCATAAAAGATCCCACCGAACGGATTGACCTTAGAGAAAAGAATCCAGAAAAAGCCATGGCAATGATCAAATTATATCGTGAAAAAGCCTTATATACTAAAGCGCTACCCTGGCCGTGGAAACCAAAAAAATAATTGTTAAAACACATATCATGAACCGTTTATACGTCCTTTCCATTTTCCTTTTTATACTTCTCCTGCCCAAGGCTTATGCCCAGTCATTAGTTAATATAACCGTTGAAAACAAAGGAAATACCCCGAGAACCGATGAAGTGATATCCATACCCTGGCCATCTTTATTGGCCATCAGGCCTAATATGGACACGGCCAATTTCAGTGTGTCGAATGTAGCAACAAAGGAAAAGATTCCTTTCCAATTTGAGCTACAAGGAAAAAATACCATACAACATTTACTCCTTCAGGTTTCCGTACCTATCCAATCTACGATCACTTTGTCTATCGACAAGGCAAAATCGTCTCTTCAAGCCACAAAAACGTATGGCAGGTTTGTCCCTGAGCGAAAAGAGGATTTTGCCTGGGAAAATGATAAAATCGCTTTTAGAATGTATGGTAAAGAACTGGAAAATACGCCAAAGGAGATGGCTTATGGTATGGATGTATGGGTGAAGAGTACGCAAAGAATGGTCATTAACGAGCGGTATAAAAGAGGAAGATACCATGAAAATTTAGGCGACGGAATGGATTACTATCATGTCGGTCTTACCCTTGGCGCCGGAAATATAGCACCTTATTTAAATGATTCCATCTACTATTCAAGAAATTATGTCCGCTGGAAAATACTGGACAATGGCCCTTTGAGAACTACCTTCCAATTGGAATATGACGATTGGGATGTCGCTGGGAAAAAAGTTAATGCAAAAAAAATAATATCCTTAGATGCTGGTTCCCAACTTAATAAAGTGCAGGCACTTTACACCTATTCAGATACGTCGGCCCTTCCAGTAGCCGTAGGTATCATAAAAAGAAAAGATCCGGGTACGCTGCTACTTGATGAAAAACAAGGGGTGATGGGCTACTGGGAACCAGAAATGGGCGATTACGGAATTACCGGCGTAGGTTGTGTATTTGTTTCTAACCCAATAAACATGAAAGTAAGTAATCAACAACTTTTAACTATGTCTATTGCAGAAAAAAACAAACCATACTTATATTATACCGGCGCAGCGTGGAATAAGGCAGGTACAATTACCTCCTCATCCCAATGGTTCGCTTATCTTCATCAATTTAAAAATCATTTAAATAATCCGCTACTCATCATGCTAAAATAAGCGATATCTAAAATTATTAGTTACATTGCGCTTCTTTTTAGCACAGCACATTACAAAAGCCTTTACAATTTTATTTTTTGGGTTTGGTATTACCACTCCCCATCGCTTATATTAAACCATTACAATGAAAAAAAATTATTTACTTACGTTTTTATGGCTATTTATTGGCACTGCCTTTTCATTTGCACATGATAGTTCGGTGCATCATCATTCGCTAAAAACCTGGAATCTTAAGAATAAAGAAGAAATAAAGGCCTCCTTCCTTTTCATTTTAGATGATATTGTCTCTTTGGAAGATGATAAAGGAAAAATACAGACCGTTCCTTTATCAGATTTTTCTTTAAACGACCAATATTACCTTTATCAAAAAAAGGAGCAATTAGCCAGATTAAACAGTCCTGCTTTTTTACAAGATCCACTGACGGAATCTTCCTCAAGTAAAGGGCCATTTCTCCTCATTTTAAGCTTGATGCTTGCGGGCATCTTATATATATCCTACCTAAAAAGATTCCGATATTTGGGTTTAGCAACGCTCATTGCCTGGCTATTCCTTTTTTATGGCTTTCATGACCTTTCAGCACCCCCAAGTGGCGTGGCTACTAATCCAAAATCCATCGATTCTGCCTTTATTGCCTTTAAACCGAATGTGGCCACCTGGTGGAACAGCACTTATTTTTATGTAGAATCAACAGGTATTCCTACCACTCATTCTATGATGACGGGAATAAGCAGCTGGCAGCAGCAAGTTCCTGTTCCTCAATGCTATAAAGGGACCAATGCATGGAGCATTCCGCTAAATCCTGTCATTGCAACTACGCCAGTTCCCGTAAATTCCATCCATTTTATAAGAGGTGCCTTAGCCCTTGCCGTCAATGGTATTCCTATTTTTAATCCATACACTAATACAGGCGTTGATGCATTTTTAGACGGTCAGTTAGATAAATGGGGAGGTCACTGCGGACGTGCTGACGATTATCATTATCACACAGCGCCTTTGCATTTGTATGATAAGCAATCTAAAACATTACCTATTGCTTATGCTTTGGATGGATTTGCAGTATATGGAACAGTAGAACCAGATGGTAAAACTATGACCACTCTTGACGCTAATCATGGCCATTATTATAATGGGGTTTATCATTATCATGGGACGGCCAGCGCACCTTATATGGTAGGAAACATGGTGGGAAAAGTAACAGAAGATGCAACTTATCAAATCATTCCGCAGGCAACGGCAAAATCGCCCAGACCAGCAACAAATCCTTTGAAAGATGCCATTATTACAGGTTTTGAGACGAATGCAACTAATACTGGCTATAATTTGACCTATACCATTGGAACTGCTACATACAAAGTCAATTATTCGTGGAATACGAATGGCGTTTATACGTTTAATTTCGTGAATCCAACGGGAACAACTGTTTCAAATTATAACTCAACGGCACCTTGTAAGCTGTCAACGGCAACCAATGATATAGAAAGTACCGAATTTATGGTTTATCCTAATCCTGCCTCGGAATCAATACGCATTAGCCTCCAGAAGACATTAAAATCTTCAGACATAAAAAATGTAGCGATTTTCAATGTTAGCGGACAAATGGTTTTTAATGCAAGCAGTTTTCAGGAAAACATAAGCACCGGGCATTTTCCTACTGGCCTTTATTTTGTGCATTTAAAAACAGACCGTCAGGTATTAGTCAAAAAATTAATTGTTGAATAGTACACTTGAACACAGCAAATAAATGACAACCTTCCTTAAAAACAACAAGATTTGTATCGAAAAAATCAATTTCGATATTGCTGGAAAAATATCATTGAAACTTGAAGATGGTCGTATTATCATTGTCCCATTGAAATATTTTCCAGAATTAAAAAAATTGCCCGTTGAAAAAAGGAAAAAATATACCATTGTTGACGACCGAACTATACTTTTCTCACACGCTGACTCTGTTTATCATTTAGAAGATTTTATGGGGTTAGAAAGTAAATGGCAAGAAAGATAACTAATGACTAAAACTAAATATTTTTTTGTGACTTTCATTCTATTGGGAGCCTTTCACTTTACTTTGGCACAATCTGTATTGAAATCGATGAAAAGATTGTCCGATACAGGTCAAACTACCAGTTATACCAATACACCAGGTGAAGATGCGGATTATAATATTAATCCTCCTTTTTACCTGAATAATGGCAATGGAACCATCACAGATACCATTACAGGGCTAATGTGGCAACAAGTGGATGGTGGCTAAATGACTTTCGACAAAGCTACCACTTATGCCAATGATTTAGTTCTTGGCGGATTCTCTGACTGGAGAATGCCTACAGTGCTTGAGTTACACAGTATTTTACATCTTGACAAGAATAATCCGGCTTTAAATACCACTTATTTTACCTCACCAACAGCTCAGTATTGGTGGAGTGGTCAAAAACAGGTAAATGATGCCACCAAAGCCTGTTGTGCCAATGCAGGTGGCGGTGTAGGTAATCATCCCATCAGTGAAACCGTTAGTGCCGGAGGGACAAAAAAGTTTCACGTCCGCGCCGTTCGTGATGTTTCCTCTCCAACTACGATAGCCACCCGATTTCTGGACAATAAAAATGGAACGACTACCGATCAATTGACAGGACTTATTTGGCAGCAGGTCCCTACAGATTCCATGACCTGGGAACAGGCGCTTATTAACGCTGAGGCGCTGTCTCTCGGCGGCTCAAATCTTTGGAGAATGCCGAATATCAAGGAATTACAATCTATTAGTGAAGCGACTATTTATAATCCATCCATTAATAAAACGTATTTTAGTGGTATTTCCACGACCCAATGTTGGTCATCTACCAGCCTTTCTAACCAAAGCACAAAGGCCTGGTATCTCGACACCCAATATGGTATTACTTCCCAGGTAGTGAAAACCAATAAATTGAGATTATTAGCTGTCCGATCAGCTACCACCGTAACTTCTGTTTCAACGCTTTTAAAAGCTAAGGAATCCCTTAACATTTATCCAAATCCAAGTACAGGTTCATTTACTCTTAAAGCCGATGAACCCCTGGGAGAAATCAGGATTATCAATCAGTTGGGTCAAACTATTTTGTCCACCAACACCAATGAAAAAATCTTTACCTTATTCCTGGCTGAAAAAGGGATTTTTCAGTTAATCTGTCGTCATAACCAAATGACTATCACCAAATCTATTGTGATTCTTTAGCTT
>JAFMBH010000096.1 GCA_017858735.1 Bacteroidota bacterium | reverse complement strand
TGGTTCTCCGCATCAACATTTGTGGTGAAAATCGCCAACTTCGCCAAGCCCGAAACCGTTATAGGACATTTAAAAAAGACAAAGCAAAATGAAAAACAAATCTTAAGTTTAAACACCTTCGGCTCGGCTCAAAAGGCGCCCGCTACTTTTTTAATTCATGGCGAAGTATTATTGAAAAATAAACAAGCAATTATTAATCAGGAGGTAGAAAAATTAAAGGCTTTAAAAAATGTCCTGGCGAAGGCAGATCAAATAGTAAAGGAAGGGAAGATATATTCTGTAATGAATAAAAAAAAGGTGCCGCCAAGTGGCGATAAACATGACTACATGAGTCAGGCTCCTTATTGGTGGGCCGATACCACAAAACCCGACGGGCTTCCCTACATTCGCAGGGATGGGGAGAGAAATCCTGAATATTATGATATCAGCGACTCTGAAGAAATGGATTATATCATCGAGGATACGGAAATATTGGCCCTCGCTTTCTATTTTACAAAAGAAGAACGATATGCCGCTCATGCTGCGCGATTACTCAAAACCTGGTTTTTGGATCCTGAAACCAGGCAAAATCCTAATTTGAATTTTGGACAGGGTATTCCCGGTATAAACACAGGGCGGGGTATCGGTATCATCGAAACGCGTTCCTTACCCAGACTCATAGATGCTGTCATGTTATTGACTTCTTCAGAGAATTGGTCAAAAGAAGATCATAAAGGACTTAAAAAATGGTTTGCCGATTATCTGACCTGGCTTACTGAAAGCCCCTTGGGAAAGGATGAGGCCGATGAGCACAATAATCATGGCACCTATTATGATGTTCAAATTATGGCTTACGCATTTTTTACAGATCAACCTGCATTAGCTAAAAAGCAGATTGAAGTGGCAAAATCCCGCATTCAAAGTCAACTTCAACCCGACGGCAGCCAACCTTTCGAACTGGAAAGGACTGTTTCCTGGGGATATACCAACATGAATCTTGCCGGCTTTTTTAAAATCGCCAGGCTGGCTGAAAATGTAAAGGCCAATCTATGGAATTATGAAACGACCGATGGTAAAGGTCTCCAAAAAAGTTTACAATGGCTGATTCCCTATTTAAAAAATGAAAAAGTATGGGAATTTAAACAGATAAAGGAAAAGGAATACGACGACACACTCTGGCTCCTGAAAATGGCCTCCAAAAAATATGCGAATACTATGTACGACGCATTGGCCAAAAATATTTGTCAAAAAGATTGTCTGACCGATGTGGACATACTGACCTTCTGAGCATTGAAAAAGGCGCAGTGGATTGTGTTGTACTTTTTGACTACATTTGTTTGATTGCATCCATTCTTCGGTAAATCAAAAAAGAGATGTCGGATTTTATAACACTGAATACAATACTTGGAAATGGGAAATCCTATATGGTACCCATTTATCAGCGAGATTATTCGTGGTCAAAAGACGACTGGGAAGACTTATGGCATGATATTCTGGAAATTCCAAACGATAAGACTCATTATCTCGGTTATATGGTTTTGCAACCAGAAAATGCAAGTAAGGATTCTTATTGGATCATTGATGGTCAGCAAAGATTGACCACACTCTCCATTTTATGCCTTGCTGTAACTTCTTTAATCAAGAAATGGTCTGTTGAAGGTATAGAAACAGAGGATAATAAAATCAGATTTGATAAAATTACAGAGAGGTATTTGGGTAATTTCTCCTTATCCAAATTATCCATTGACCCAAAGCTTACGTTAAACAGGAATAACGACGATTATTATAAAAGTTGGTTGTTAAAGTTAAGGCAGCCAATCGCATTATCAAAATTAAAACCTTCTCAAAAACTCCTGCAAAATGCCTTTGATTATTATTTCGAGCAGTTGCAAAACCATTTCAAGCTTAATAAGTCCGGTGCTGATCTATCTGAATTTTTGGAAAAAATAGTCGGCAATGGAATTATTTTTACTCAAATTGTTGTAACCAATGACCTGGATGCGTATAAAGTTTTTGAATCACTCAATGCACGTGGCGTAAAGTTATCCACAGCGGATTTATTAAAGAATTATCTGTTCAAATTGTTGCATCATTTAGGGGAGCTCGATTTAAATGAGGCTGAACGGCAATGGCAAAACATGACAGATACGATTAGAACGAATGATTTAACTACCTACATTCGTCAGTTTTGGAACAGCAAAAATAAACTCGAACGCCAACCTTCTTTATTTAAGGCGATTAAAAGAGAAATTAATACACCGGAAAAAGCTATTCATTTTTTAAACGAATTGGAGCAAAACAGTTTTTTTTATACCGCTTTTAACAATCCTAATGATGATTTATGGGACAAAAAAGAAGAAAGGTCTTCCCTGAATCTACTGTATTTATTAAATGAAACTACTTGTTTTTCTTTGATGATTGCAGCCCTTAATAATTTGTCGAGAATGGAATTTAAAAAGGTATTAAAGGAACTTTCCATGATTACTTTTAGATACCATTTATGCGATCTTAATCCTAACGAAGCAGAAAGAGTCTTTAGTGAGGTGGCTAAAGAGTTGTCGCATAAAAAGTTAACTTCTGCAAAAGAGGTCATTTTGGCTTTAAAATCGATTTATGTTTCAGATGATAATTTTGAGCAATCTTTTTCAACAGTGTCGATGAATACGCGGAGAAAAAAGGATTTAGTAAAATATATCCTTGTAAAAATGGAGAATCAAATAGCAAATCAAGATTATCAACCAGAAGAAGCAATAAGTACCATCGAACATATTTTACCTGAAAATCCTGGCATTTCATGGGATGTATATTTTGCTTCAGATATACAGGAAGACTATATCCATCGATTAGGAAACTATACCTTGTTGGAAGCCAGTATTAATAATAAACTGGATAACCAAATGCATTTTGCCGATAAATTGGACAGGTATAAAAAATCTTCCTTTAAACTAAGCAATGAATATTGTAATTATGAAAAATTTACCCCTGTAGAAATAGCCTTGAGGCAAGAGAAAATGGCCAAAATAGCTAAGGGTATTTGGAGAAGCAGTTTTATTTAATCGATATTTTGTCAAGAGTTAAAAACTCAAAGCCATTGTTCGACGCAATGGTGATAAGGGGTTGTATGCTTTCCCGGAATTTTTCTTTGGAAAAATGCGTGGTCAAATCGGGAAAAATGGTCAGATAATCCTCCAGTAATTTATTGTTTGGACTCTTGGTTCTGATGATGTCAAAAGCCGTTTTTTGCAAATCATAAAATGGATTGAAATAAAGATCCATCGGGGGCAGTTTGTCACTTTTTGAACTGTTAAATGATTTGTTTGCAGGAATCAAATTCCAGATTAAATCGTGAGAAACAAAATGATAAGGGATGAAATGTTCCACAGCATAATTTCCTATCGTCAATGCATCGCCTGTATAAATGCAAGGTACCGAGCCGAGTTCCTTCAAAACAACGTCCCAATATTTAGTTCGTTGAATATTCAAACTGTTTCTAAAGGCTGGTTTTATTAATTTATTGGGAATATCAGGTACATTTGGATTTTTGGATTGTAAGAAAAGGGCAAGATTCCAGACACAAAAATCTTTCAGCATTCTGGCATTGGCTAACAAATAATTTACCCATAAAGGATTGATTTCAATAGTGTCGTCGTGCAAGGCGTACAAGCAATTTTCAGAAAAGGATTTTGACAACCTGTATATGTCATTTTTATCTTTTTTCGCAAACCAGGGACTGAGAAACCAATGGGGAACATTTTTATTGAAATGCCGAAGCTGACTTTCCGTTGTCTTATTGGTTGTAGTTGATAATTTATGAAATACGGAGGCCTGTTTCTCATCTATCGGAATTTTTTCCACCGTGGTCACGAACTGGATAGTTTGTTGAATCAGATCTTGTTTTCCGAAGGAGACATGGAAATAATTAACAGTGAACCAGGCATTTGAAATCATTCTGGCGAACAGGTTCCTTTTGGGAATAACCAGATGATTCTCCTCAACTTCCTGAAGAATAGCCAATAGCCAATAAAATTTATAGGTAGAAGTCGTGTTGTTAAAGCACGCAGCCAACAGATTTACAGGTAATTCATTTGAATTAGGAAGATGCATTTTCAGCGTACAATCAACGTTTCATAATTAAAGCAAAGGGTTTGTAAATGTAAATATTTATTTGTGAACCCCCTAATTTTAAAAGACAATTAGGGTCAATTTTAATATACGTTTCGAAAAATGGTATAATTTTAAATATCTCTCAGAAAAATTAAGGTGCTTCTTGTTCCCAAAAGTAATTCCTTGAATCTGAAGAAGCGTTTAATCGAATTTGTTTATCTTGTTGATTGATAATTAAATATTTTTACAATGAAGCATAATAGAATCATTTTACTCCATGGCTTTAATTCTGGGCCAGGTCAGAAAGTAGAGGAAATTAAAGCGTATCTGGAAGAACATCTGATGGAAGCTGATTATGAATTAATAGCACCGCAGCTTAGTTATGAACCTAAAAAGGCAATAGATGAAATAAACCGGCTAATAGAAGAACACCAGACAGGAAGCGTATTCGTGATTGGTACCTCATTAGGAGGATTTTACACCAACTATTTCCGAACAAAATTCAGAGATGACAGAGTGGTAGCACATGCCATCAATCCTAGTTGGAGGCCGACGCAAACTTTACTTCCGGCAAAGGACACAGTGCAGGAAAATTTTAAAACCGGAGAAAAATGGATATTTACCTCCGAATATATGGATCAACTCAAAGAGTTTGAACATTTTGTCCTTACAAATCTGAAGGACTATAAGGGAAATAAATATGCCATTCATCTGGCAACGGAAGATGAATTATTAAATTTTGATGAACTTCGGGCTTACATGAAAGAAAATGAGGTAAACCCTGACCTTTATTTTTATGAAACAGATCATCGTTTTGGAAATATTAAAGAAGTGCTGGAGAGAATGTTAGGTTAAGGATGTTGTTGTGAAACAAAATGAGTAGTAATTACGTTGTAACTACATAAATGTAAAAATATGATATCTATTCAGGTTTCAATTGTTCAGGTTGGAAACTCAAAAGGGATTAGATTAAGTAAAACCCTTTTAGATAAATACCAAATTACCAATAAGGTAGAATTGGTTTTGGAGAATGATTATATCGTTCTAAAACCAGTTACCGAACCACGAAAAAACTGGGAAAATGCCTTTGCAGAAATGCATAAAAACGGAGATGACAAGTTGCTTATAGATAGTGTATTTGATGACGAAAAATGGGATTAAACGATGCCAACTTTTTTACAATATGACATTATAGTTGTTAATTTAGATCCAACTATGGGTAGCGAAATTAAGAAAAAACGCCCATGTGTTATTGTTTCGCCAAACGAAATGAACAAACATCTGGATACGCTTGTCGTTTGTCCTGTAACCTTCCAATCAAGAAACTATCCGACAAGGGTACGTTTTGATTTGGATGGACAAGAAAATTGGATAGTAATAGATCAAATTCAGGCCATATACAAGAGTAGGGTAACAAAAACGATAGGATTTCTGGCAGAAGTAACAATTAAGCAAGTGAAGGATATTTTCAAAGAAACCTACATAGACTGAGTTGAAGACGTGACGCCTCGAACTTCATTTTTGAAAAAGGACAAAAAACAGGCATTCCAACTTATTAACAAAATCCTCCCTTAATAGTCGTAGGTTTATCTTATTCAATGAATAAACCTGCAGATGAAATCAAAATATATTAATCCATTTACGGACTTCGGATTTAAAAAAATCTTTGGAGAGGAGGCAAGCAAACCTTTGCTGTTGGATTTTTTAAATGCCCTTTTACCGGAATCGGGAAAAATTGTGGACTTGACATTTAAGAATAGTGAACAGCATGGAGGTACCAATAAAAATTGGAATTTGGGATACGACATTTATTGTAAAAATGAAAAAGGAGAGAAAATCATCGTGGAGCTGCAAAAGGCGGAGCAAAATTTTTTCGGAAAGAGAAACACTTATTATGCCACCTTTCCCATCATTGAACAGGGTGAAAAAGGCGATTGGGACTTTAATCTCAAGGCCGTTTATTGTATAGGAATCTTAGACTTTACCTTTGACAATGCTAAGTTTGATACGGATAAAGGTGAATATGAACATACCATAAAATTAAAAAACCAAAACGGGAAGACTTTTTACGAAAAATTGACCTTCATTTATTTTGAAATGCCAAATTTTATAAAAACGGAGGAAGAGCTGAAAACCCGATTAGATAAGTGGCTATATTTCATCAAACACCTGGAGGACTTCCAGGTTATCCCCAACATCATAGCAGATGAAGTATTCCAACAGGCATTTGATAAAGTAGAATTAGCTAAACTAGGTTCCGTAGAAATGGAAAAATATGAGCGAAGCTTAAAAGTATTCCGAGATTTAAATGGTGCTTTTACTACGGCCCGGGATGAAGGAAGAATCGCTGGAAGGGAAGCTGGAAAAACAGATTTAGCAAGTTTTCTGAAAGCAGAAAACGAAACCATTGAAAAAATAATTAAATATACCGGGCTGACAAAGGAAGAAATCGAAAAACTGTAATATATTGATAATGAGTTCGTAAAGTTCCATTAGAAAGGCGAAGCTTTGCGTTTCTACCACACACGACTCTCTGCTGCTTATAAAGAATAAACCTGCACAGGCAGTAAATTTCTAATCTATATAATTTTAACTCTGCTTTTGTGGTGGGGTATCAGATTAATACTTTTTTACTGGCCTTTGCTAATATACCAGGGGTTATTTCATCTTCCAGGGCCATTCCTGTAATTACAGCATGTGCGTTATTTGCACCATTAAGTAAGGGGTCAAGATATGTTGTTAATTGGGGTGATGTAATAAGTATTACACTTTTATTTAGTAATTCAAAAAGGAAAAAATTTCCTTTATCTAAAACAGCAATATTGGCAGTGGTCATTGATTTAACATCTACTGAGAGTTCTCCATTATCTTTTTCCTTTAATTTAAAAACCCGCGAAGTAGCTGAACCATCAGGATTCAGAAATTTTCTTTCCGGAAGCCAACTTCTTCTATAAAGCCATTCATTTTCATGTACTAATTTTCTTTCTTCCATGCATTAATTTTTTTCGTTTAGCCATTGAATTAGCTCAGGCAAATTATGAAAGTCAAATGTTTGCTGCGTTGGTTTTCCGTTTTCAGGAAATAAAACAGAAACCGCACGATTTGCGTAAATAACTATTTCTAATGATTTGTTTTTTTCATTATTACGTAAATCCAACATTATTTCACCATTGGGACCAGGGGCGGTATGATATACTTTTTGCCCATGTTTTTCCAATAACAGGGTTAATTCAGTGGCTGTTTTCAAAGCGGAATCACTAGGTTCTTTTCCACCATCTTCGTCCCAATTATCTTTTAAGTCTTTATATAATAATAAAAGATTTAATGCACGCTGATTAATCCCTGCCGCTCTGGAAAATGAAACGACAATACTGGATGAAACCGGTTGAGGAATATCTATTAAATAATGTACGTTAACTAACCTGGTTTTTGTCTCTGTTATGTGTTCTGAGGTAGTATAGTTATCTGTTAAGGCTGGCATAAAATTCAGGATTTAGCATTTTTTTAAATATCATCGAAGTTGTTCTATGGGCACTTTCAAGCCAAAATGTAACATCTTCAATAATCATTTTTGATTTTTTTTCTACCGTTGTTGTCCAAATAACTGAAGGTTGCTGGTTATTATTATTTATACCGGTTGATATTTTGAGACTCATCAGTGTGTCATCATTTAATTCAAAGTTCTGTTCAATATTGAAGCTTCTGGCTTTTCCTGGCAAATCATAATTATTGTGTATTTCGGTTTGCAAATTCTTAGCGATAAATTCTGATGGATCCATACCATTTAAATCCCAGGCGTCTATATATTGAAGTTTTACTACATTAAATGACAATTTGTCTTCATAACTTGCTTGTAAATCATTTATAGATTTAATTAAAAGTGGTTTATACCCGTTCGCCCATTCATAACCATATTCCACCTCATTTACAGCCAGGATACCCTGACCGTGTTGAATAACAGGCCAGGTAAATTCACCTTTCCAATATTGATGCATTGCTGCGCCAAATACATTGAATGGCATTTCATCTAATATTAATTTTTTATGGACAGGAAATTCAGAAATTACCCTATCTGCAAATTTGCCTTGTGCCAAATCATACCCGGAATCGTAAGGATTTCCGCTGTCGTCGAGAGTAGATTCCCATCGAAGTTCAAAAATTACTTCCTTTAGGGGAGCATTTTTAAGTTTATTTTTGCTCATAATCCAATAATTTCAAATCTTTTTCTTTTTAAACAGTTTTAAACTTATGTCAGAATGATGATTGTTGCTTATCTAGTAATGAGCTATCCTTAAAATATATAATATAAGACTATTTCGGGTAATTACCTATAATATCTTCTTGTTTTTGAAAAATGATTAGAAAATCAAGCAGATAAGTATGATTAAGTACTTGAGTTTGCTTGCGCACAAATTGGTTGAAACCCAGGTTTTGGGAATGTGTCGAAGAAATAAACAGTAACTTACCAGGTTAAAGACAGGTAAACATATTATTTTTTATAAAGTGATAACCGAAAAAGAAATTGAAATTATCAGAATTTTACACTAGCGGATAGACCTTAAAACCTGGGTTGAGGAATAAAAAAACGGTCATTAATAATGATTAAGCTCTACCACTATAGAATGTCAAATTACAGAATATTAGATAAATATTTTAATTATTTAATAAATCTTTAGAGGTGGCCAGTGCAATAACCCTGCCATTTTCGCCAACGGCATTGTAGAAATGATATACAACGCCCTTCCATTTGACTACCCAGGGCTTATGCGCATACGTTTTATCGTACTTTTCGGAAGGTGCTATCAAATCTGGACCATTCCAGTCTGTCCAGTGGATGAGATCATAAGAACAGGCAAATCTATCAAAAGCACCGGGTTTCCAGAAGGCGCCAAAATAAAATAGGACATAGATATCGCCAATTTGAGCTATTTGCGCATCACCACAAATTCCTTTGCCTTTGGTAATCACAGGATCTTTCCCAAACCGTTTCCAGTGAATCATATCCCTGGAAACCGCCATACCAATACTTTCATAGCGGGCCGTATCCCCTTTTGCGTTGTAATACATGACAAAAGGGTAGCCTGTATGTTGTTTATGATCACGTATAACCAGACTTTTGTAAATAGTCTTATTTTCAAACCATCTGGCATCGTCATCATCAGGTGAAAGAATAGGATTATGATTGCTTTCCCATATTTTCGGTTTTGACACTTCGGGAGAGGTGGCCAGACCAATTTTTAGGGTGCCCGATTCATAGCCAGCCGTATTTCCACCCAGATAAGTCATCCAGTATTTGTTCTGATATTTTTCCACGGCATAGTCTCCTTCCCATCGCGTATTGACGAGAGAAACATATCCCGCTTTTTGATTAGCGTCCCAGGTATTTTCTGAAAATGCCATTATTTTCCCTTTTGGTTTCCAGTTCAGGAGGTCATCACTTTCCGAGAGCCACGTTTCATAACCTTTCCCGTCAAAAACAATATAAGTCATATACCATCTCTTGTTTTTACGGAAAATAGTAGGGCTGTCCACCAATTTGTTTGTATCAGGATGCTTAAAAACTACACCATATTTGAACGGCGTTTTAATCTCATTATAAATGCGTTCCATTTCTTCCGGAGGCACTTCTTTGTTTGAGCCATCTTTCACCAAATTTCCGGCGAACAAAAAACTAAGAATAAAAAGCAGGATATATTTCATGGTATAAAAAGTATGTTGAAGTCATCAGGTATGGCCACTTGACTAAAGATAGTAAAATACGGTGTAAAAGAAACAAGCAGATCGATTTGAGCCTCCACCTGATGTAAATTCCTTCCTTCAAAAGGTTAAAAATTTGTTGAGAATGGGAATATCTGCTTTGGAATCAAAAATTTAATAGTCAGTATTCATGGCCCGCTCTCCTCATATTATTTCATATTTCTATTTAGTACGCTAATTAATAGTTTTTTCACTGTTTCCATCTCTTCAGCCTTACTTGCTGCCACAAATAAAGTTAAAGTGGCTAAAGCTTCATTGCTTATAATGGTCTGTCCAGTATTAGTGTAAAGAATTCCATTTCGCTCCAGAAATAATAAAAAACAACCTGCAGCTATGCGCTTGTTGCCATCTACGAAGGCATGGTTCTTTATCACTAGGTAGAGTAACATGGCTGCTTTTTCTTCAATCGAAGGATAGACATCTTGTTCACCAAAACCTCGCATTATTTGATTTTATTGCAGAATTGAATTCAAGCCGCATTTGATTTACCAGGTTTAGGTATTCCGCCATGGTAGGATACGCTGCATTCTTTGTATGTTTACCAACTTCATCTAACGCCTCATGATCATAGTCGTCAAGAAGTTGCAAACCCACACTAAACTGATGCAGCCAGGCATAATTTTCATTATTGATTACTTGATCTTCAATGGCTCTGCTAATAATACGAATGCCATCGTGGAGAACTTGTATTTCTTTATTTTTCTGCTCCAAACGTTTTTCATTGATGGCTACGCCCTCAGTCAAATAATCTTTCAATCGTTTGGTTGCCCATTGGCGGAATTGGGTTCCTCGTATGGAGTTTACCCGGTAGCCGACAGATAGAATAGCATCAAGATTATAGAATTCTACAGAATAGGATTTGCCATCCTTGGCAGTTGTTGCATTTTTTGCAACAACTGAATCTCTTATCAATTCACCACTTGTAAAAATAGTACTTAAGTGACGGGAAATCACAGATTTATCTCTATCGAAAAGACTAGAAATCTGGTTTAGATTTAGCCAAAAAGTGTCCCCTTCAAATTGAACTTCAATCTGAGTATTGCCATCCTGAGATGTATAAATTTCTATCTGATTTTCCATCATTTTACTTTTATTCTCATTTTTATCGCCATTATTTTAATGGTCTCTTTGGCTACTTTTTAATCCTGGACAAGCTCCTGAATGCAATCAGTCAGTAAAGCAGGAAGTAGTTCGTCTTCATTGGCTTTTAGTTATGGAGCCAATAAATCAATGCTAAGTGGAAAGCCTTCCAAGGTTCGAATTAACAAATATAGTCAATTAAAACAAGCAGTAGCATCACATCAGTTCGATGTGGATATTCCACTGAATGTGAGCCACCCATTCAAG
>JAFMBH010000026.1 GCA_017858735.1 Bacteroidota bacterium | reverse complement strand
ACCGCTGACATCAACTCAGGTGTATGTTTCTCATTTATCTGATCCCCTGGATACATAGGATACAGATGCGAAAAATGTCTGTGTTGCACCTCACTGTCCTGAAAGTCAATTTGCCATTCCTGGAGCTGGCCGTATTGGCCGATTTGATAAGGCAACAGATCTTTTAATTTATCCTTAACCTCAATATCGTCAGCTATTTTCAACACACGGCAAGCCTGTAAATATCTGTCTAACGTTTCTCTTATAATAGCCATATCCATGGTGGGACCCTGGCTAAAAGTAGCTCTTTTATTACCATCATAAAGAAAATCATGTTCCGGAGAATGCCCAACAGGAGTCACCCAATTCCCAGACTTATTTTTAAAAAGCCAATCACTATAAAACAAAGTGGCTCCTTTTAAAAGCGGAAAAACCTCATTACGTAGAAAAATCAAATCTCCAGAAAAAAGGTATCTTTCCCAAAGATGACTGGTTAACCAACCCGCTGCCATGGGCCAAAAGGAACAATTACATTTATCAACAGGCTCAGCATGTCGCCAGATATCCATATTATGGTGAGCAACCCAACCTTTGGCATCGTACATATTTGTTGCCGTTTTCTCCCCATTGACAGCTAACTCTTTAATGGCGGTAAAAAATGGTTCATGGCATTCTGATAAATTAGTTAATTCGGTAGGCCAATAATTCATTTGGGCATTAATATTGATCGTATAGGCACCATTCCAGGGAGGAACCATTAATTCGTTCCAGATACCTTGCAGATTAAGGGGTTGGCCGCCAGGTCTGGACCCGGAAATCATTAGATATCTTCCAAATTGAAAATACAACGACACAAAAGAAGGATCTTTACCATTTGAAAAAAGTTCAACTCTTTTGTCCGTTGGAAGTAAAGATTGTTTAGTCTTTGCGGCAATATTTAAAGACACTCTTTGAAATAAGGACTTATAATCCCTTTCCTGTCTGCTTTTCAGCGAATCGAATGAAACATTTTTAACTTTTGCAAAATACAGATGTAAAATAGAGTCCATATTTAGTCCATGAATAGCGGGACTTTTATCAAATCCATTGAAATTAGTTGTAGCAGAGAGAATAACTATGATGTCCTTCGCATTGTCCACTTGAATATGATCCTCATGATAATTAACTGTCCCACCAACGTTTCTAACCTCAAGTCTCACTTCAAAGGACAAACCTTCCCCTGATTCTCTCAGGTCATATAAAATTCTATTGGCATTGGGACGAAGATTTCCAAATTCGTCATATACCTCCGGATATTTGTACTGGTCATTTATGCTTTCAACCATGGAAAATTCCCTTCGCAAGGCAAAGGAGGGAGCTTTTCCTTCCAATCGAAGGGAATTATTCTTTAAAGATAGGGTTTCAGTGGGTTTATGAGGGGTAGATAGATAAAGTTTACAATGTAACAGCTCTTCATCCAATGCTTCCAATCTAAAAACCATGATATGATCTGGATAACTGGCAAAATAAGTGTGTTTAAATCTGTTATCCCCTACTTTATACTGTGTGACAACAGAAGCATCAGCAAGATTCAAGGTTCGGCTATAATCCTTTACTTGTTGGGAATCACGTTTAAAGTCCATCCATAAGTCAGCCATAGGTTGATACATCTGATGATTCCTACCCAGCCATTCTTTACTTATAATTTTTTGAGCGTCTATAAATTTTTGCTGATCGATGAGTTGGGTTACTGAATCTAAATATTTACCCACCTTTATATTATCAAATGTTTTTAGGGGATCACCTGAATACAAGGTGCCCTCATTCAACTGAATTCTTTCCCGTTTGACATCGCCAAAGACCATAGCGCCCATAAAACCATTGCCCATCGGAATGGCTTCATTCCAACGTTTTGCAGGTTGGTCATAACGAATAATCAAATCGTCTGATGGTGATTGACTAAATACGTTACTGAAAGAATATACAATTAAAACAGTGAAAATGGCAAAAAAGGGATGTTTCATAAATTATTTAGTGTTAAGCGGAGATATTTTAAAAAGATAAACGCCATGATGAGGAATGAGAAAAGATTTTTTACCTTCCCAGGGTACCAAATCTTCTTGTCGCCATAAATCTCTGACACTAACGGGACCATTTATTTGCAAATCTTTCAAATCTAATGTTATGTTCAACGGCTGTTCATCCCCCCAACGGAAATATTCGTGTGGAATATTTCCAAGTGGATTGGCATTAAAAATACCAATGGCAAAGGAACCGTCTTCCAGTGGTTTTTTCCAAATCTGATAATTATTTTCCAGTTTAATAAGGGAGGCAGATTTACCCAGAGGGTCCTGATTTACCTCAATAACCTCCGTATTGGTCAATAAATTAATAGTAAATGCATCCAGTTGATCCATAGGACAACCAATTAACAAAGGAGCGGCCAACAAGCAGTGCATTGAAAAATGGCTATATTGCTCATCGGGGGTAAGTCGGGTTGGATGCATGGGTGAACCTGTAGTTACATTTCCGATAACCAACATATCAGGATCAATCCAATGCCCTGGCCCTCCAAAAGGAGTCCAATCTGACAGTTTGAAAGTAGAAAGATACACCGACGTCCAGGAATCCCTGATATCGGGTCCTGATCTGAAAACATTGGTTAAACGTACCCAATCTTTTACATTATTTAAAGGAGCGGAATTTGAAATACTATAGACAATATCTCTATTTACTTTATTTAAGGCATTTCTCATTCTCTCAGCTGAAGAAACTTCAATACGCCAATCATATTTTAAATAATCTACGCCCCATTTTGCCCATTGTCGGGCATCTTGTTCCTCAAATCTATGTTTTCCGATATATCTGTAATTTCTTTTATTCTGGCGAATATCTTCTGAATAAAAACCATTTTCCTCATTGGAAGAACCGCCGGGAAAGCCAGCATAGCTGCTAATCCAGGGTGTTGAATACACCCCCACTTTCAATCCCCATTGATGTAAGGTATCTATCATTTTATCAAAAGAAGGAAATTTTTCATTCGCAAGTAATCCACCAAATTCACCCCCCCGTTGACCTTGCCAAGCGTCATCAATATTGATATAATGCCATCCATAATCTAATAATCTGTTATTTAATAAAGCCTTGGAAGAATTAATAACCTTTTGCTGATCAATTTCTCTGGCCCAGGAATTCCAGCCATTCCAACCCATAGGCGGAGTCAAAGAGATGGTATCAGAGATTTTAAAAACCACTTTTTGTTTATGACTACCCAAGGCATTTTGGGCGACCAAGTCAACAGAAAAAACACTTTTTTTATGAACCACACCAGTAATATTCCCTGTCAGAGAATCTAACTTTAAACCATCTGGTAAATGAAGAGCTTTAAAAACCATAGGTTTTTCCCCTGTTGCTGCAATGAAATACATAAAAGGATTACCAGGTTTTGCACCAAAAATCTTAGGAGAATTAATTTTAGGCATAGGCGAAGGTGCAGGAGTCAACAAATATTTTTCGCCATCATTAGGAATGGTTTTAGGATAATCAGCATGATTTACTGTTATGGAAGCATTCGCCCATGAGCCAACATTTTTAGGATACCCTGCCCCCTTTCCTAATACTAACAGGCCTAATCTTCCTACCCCTTCAATTGATACATCAACCACTTTAGGCTTATCCCCAGGTAACATTTCACCGCTATCGAATATAATTTTCCTGTCGGCCAATACAAAAAACCGAAGCGGAATAGAATCATTCCCCATGTCATCAACGCCCACTTCAGCAAAAAAACGCACTCCCTTTTCATTAAGTAAAAAAGCCATTACACTCGTTGATTCTAAACCAATACCCTTTTTATATTTAATGCCACTTATTGTGATTGGGTTTCCCTTTTGATTTACATTAGCAACAACTGATTGAATACCATCTGAAAAGGTTTTTATAGGCAATTCATCCAGAAACTTCGTAAGGTTTTGAGCATAAATGTTTCTTGTAAAAAGGAAGAACAATAAAAATATAGGTAACTTGTACATGCGTTGCATTTTAAAAATATTTCTTAAAATTAAAAAATATGAGCACAATGTCTTACTCAAAAGTCATTTTAAAATACTTAGCCTTCATCATTTTTATATTCATACACAAAGAAATACAAGCTCAAAGTAGATTAGAAGTTGGAGAAAGGATAAATGGACCTGCGAATATACGGGACACCGTCAATGGAAATGTACTATTCAGCTTAAATGACGGTGTTTTAATTGAAACATCCCCCGCAATAAATAAATGGTTAAAAATAGGAGTTTATGTAAAACTAACAGGTAAACAAATTGAAGCCTTCAAACTTGAAAAAAACATCCCCTTAATAAATGAAGATGGAAAAACCATTGGGAAAACGATTAACCCCTTAGAAATAACTATGATTGAAGAAGAAGAAGTAGGATACATAGAAGCATATACCCATCAGGATAATATAAATATGGCATTTAATCCTGAATTACAATTAATGAAAATATTAGCCTTGGGAAATTACCAGAAAAAAGCCCTTGAACCTTACATGAAAAAATTCGGATTTACGGAATATACGGAAGATAATCAGTTAAAATTTACACAATATTTTATCTATGAAAGTACGGTAGTAGATTTATCCCCTTTAGAAAGAATTACGCTATTATTTGACAAACAAAATGTAGTCGGCTATTTTCACACAAGAAATATGGTAGTAAAAGGTTTTAAAACGCATGAATTGGTTCGAGGCCATAAGTTAAGTGTTCTGGAAACCATGGCAAATCAGGATGTAAAAAGCCTTAAACAAAAAAGGAATGCCTATTATAATTCGGTGGATTAAATAACTTATGAAAAAGGAAAAAACCTAAAAATGTAAAATATTTCATACTATAATTACAAAATAATTGACATTTTGTAAATTAAACTTTACATTTGAAAAAAAAACAAATGAAGAACTATTTATTTCCGTCCAGATTTAAAAAAATCTCTGGATTGATTTTTTACCTAACCACTATCATTGGCGCAGTGATCTATATTTCAGATATCAATATGGATGATATAATCAGAATAAAAGTACCTGCCCTTATAAACGACCCATTTTTTACAAATCAAAGAGGGATATGGATTGAGAATGGCATTTTTGACGAACTCATCACCGTAGTATTAATTTTATCAGGCATCATACATTCATTTTCAAAAGAAAAAATGGAGGATGAATACATTTCCAGCATCCGGTTACAGGCATTGACCTGGTCAATTTATGTAAACTATGGTTTAGTATTATTGGCCACCCTTTTAATATTTGGCATGGCCTATTTTCATGTAATGATTATTCATTTATTCTCTTTAATCATCCTTTTTAACCTTCGCTTTCAATATAAATTAAGAGCCTACTACAAAATAAGCAACGATGAAGAATAGAATAAAAGTTTTACGGGCGGAGCTATCAATATCCCAGGATTATTTAGCGCAACAACTCGGGGTCAGCAGACAAACCATACATGCCATAGAAAACAATAAATACTCTCCATCCTTAACCTTAGGTATGAGTATTGCAAAATTATTTAATAAAACGGTGGAGGAAGTATTTCAAATGGAAGAAGAAACAGAGAAAGAGAAATAATTATAATTTATTTTTTAAGTACACCTAAGGCGGTAAACAGCCAACCAAATATTAAAAGGGAACCGCCCAAAGGAGTTATTGGACCTAAGAAAGGAATACTAATGTTGAGTATTGACTGGGTAGATAAAAGGTAAAGAGAACCTGAAAATAGAATTATACCTATAAAAAAAAGGAACCCAGCTAGTTTGAACGATTTTTCTCCTTTTGGGAAATGGGCACCTAAAAGACCTAAAACAATGAGAGCGAAAGCATGATAAAATTGATATTTTACGCCAGTTTCAAAATTATTAACCTCTTTGAGGGATAATAAAGGCTTTAAACCATGTGCTGCGAAGGCGCCGATGACGACACCCAGACAGGCAAAGAATAATCCAAAAAGAATATGAAATCTGGAAGATGGATTCATAAAATAAGAACTAAAAAGAGATTATTCAATCACCTTTTTTCTGTTTTTAAACCACCAGAAAGCCAAACCACCCACTAGTAAATAAGGAGTAAGTAACATATAGAGGATACCAGCATTTAAACCTTTGCCAGCAGTACCCCCATTTTTCAAATTACTTTCAGCAGCCATTTTGCACATAGGACATTGAGCCATTAACTCACTACCTAAAATCATCATGGCAAATATAAAACCCAAAAGAATCCATTTTTTCATAAACAAATATTTAGGAGTAATAAGGCATTAATAAAAAATAACAAACAGGGCCAGTTATAGCAACATATAACCAAACGGGAAAGACATAGCGTGCCATAATTTTATGCTTATCAAATTGATTCGTATAAGCTCTGATGAAAGTCAGTAAGATAAACGGCAAACTAATAGCCGCGAGTGATATATGAGAAAATAATAAGATTAGATAAGGCGTACGACTTTTATCAACCAATAAAAGTTCTTCACTATCAAGAATACCATCATGATTCACGTCACCAAATATGGTTTCTGGGGTGGTAAAATGATAAGCAACATAAGATAACAAAAAGAGAACAGACAGACCCAAAGCGGTTAGCATAAATCTCTTATGAAGTTCCATGTTTTTTGCCTTAATAAAATAAAGGGCAACTAAAAGAACAATAGCTGTTAATGCATTTAAAGAAGCATGAAAAGGAGGTAAAAAACTAAAATCTACACCAATATCCAATTTATACCTCCTCATTAGACCTACTAAAACTAAAACGACAAAAGTTAGAACATAAGCAACCCTATTTAACTTTTTCTCGAGTACAATATTATTATCCATAGCTATTTTTCTTTCTCTCTTTTAAAGATAAGTTCATCTCTTGTTGATTCTATAGGAAGTAACATAGCGAGATGTTCCGTTAACCTTGTTAATTCTTTACCTGAAGCAAGATTATAATGCTTCCTAACAGTGCCAGAAGTATCTACAAGAGCCACAGGAATCTCACCTAAAGCAGGTTTCATAAAATAATACATCCGTTGAACACCAAGGTCAGGAAAATAAGAAATAATAGGAGAAGGAAACAATTTATTACGTTTCACGAAAGCCATCAACGAATCAGGCTGGGCTGTACTGGTGAAAATATAAAAGGAAATATCGGATCTACTTTTGAATTGTTCATGAAGTTCATCAAGGAACTTCATAGAACTAATCTCGTTTTCAAGACCGTCAGGGTACCAAATGCCTAGATGAACCTTACCTTTAGTTTTATCCGCCGGGAAAACGATTTTATCAAAAGAAACCCTTGTTTCTCTTTCCATAGGACCTAAATCCCCCAATTCAGCTAACGCCTTTAATCTGTAATCCAAACCCGTTTGAAGGTAATACCAACTAACTACTGGTACACCACCGAAAATTGCTAATAAAAAAATAAACTGCCAAATCGATTTGCTGGACATAGTTAATGTTAAAGTC
The DNA here is from genome assembly GCA_017858735.1 of Bacteroidota bacterium. GTDB lineage: Bacteria > Bacteroidota > Bacteroidia > Chitinophagales > Saprospiraceae > BJGN01. The sequence goes on along the minus strand of JAFMBH010000026.1, from coordinate 34,071 downwards.
TAAAAAGGCTTGTATCCTCAACGTAACCTTGTTTACCCTTTAAAGGTTCAACTGTTTTAGCATTTTTTTCCTTAACAAATTCTCTCCTGGCCTTCCAAGCAGTACCTTCTTGAAAAAACGCAAAAAGTGCCCATATCAATAAGGAAGTAGGTAAAAGAACGGTTAAAGCCAAACCTTTAACCTCATAGGCCATGTGCATAAATTCATAAATAATAAAATATGCTTTATAAATAGAAAGAACCGCGATAATAAATCCAACAGGATACGCTATCCAAGTAATATCATTAATACCAGGAATAATGTGACCTTTACCAAAAAGGGAAATAAAAACCTCAATTAAAGTAACAAAGCCCAATAAAAACAAGCCTTTTACTACCGCTTTTTTGCTTTCTTCGTATGTTTTATGACTCATAATTCAAAATTTAGAAATGAAAAAGATAAAAAATTAAAACAGATAGAAAACAAGAAAAACGAAAACCCAGACTAAATCGACGAAATGCCAATATAACCCGATTTTCTCTACCATCTCATATCCATTTTTCCTTGACGCATACACACCACTAGCCACATTAATCATAATAATCAATAAAAAAGCTACACCTGATAATACGTGAAAACCATGAAAACCAGTAATAAAGAAAAATAAAGCACCGAAAGCCTTAGGACCGAATTCTTCCATTTGAACTTGCCCAGCCGCAGGTCCTGAAGCCAATTTAAATTTCTTGTGTATGAATCCGTCATTATCTACAAAAGCGTTGGGGTGATCACCCTTAGCCATAGCATGATGACCTTCAGCATGACCTTCATCATGTCCACCTTCCTCAGATTTATGTAAAAGGTAGGAAGCCCCGGCTTTAAAAGTTTCACCTGTGGCATTCCCCTTTTCATCAAGATATGTACCTGCATCTATATGACTACCAAAAGGATTAGTAGTTACAGACATATTTTCTTTACCAATTAAATTTGTCCATTCCCAAGCCTGACAACCCAAAAATCCAGCTCCACCAATAATAGTAAGGAACATCCAGAAAACAACTCCCCTTTTATTTTCCCTGTGCCCCTCCTGAACGGCTCTTACCATAGTAACAGAAGAAATAATTAAGAGAAAAGACATGACCGTAACGAAAATTAACGGAGCATCATGAATACCAAATGGTGCTGTTGAGAATACAAAATCCGGCACAGGCCAGCTAGGGCTACTAAATCGAAGCGCACCGTAAGCAATTAAAAAACCAGCAAAAGTAAATGCATCAGAAAGCAAGAAATACCACATCATCAATTTACCATAACTGATGTTAAAGGGTGCAGCAGCTCCTTCCCAAGAACCCTCATGATTTTCACTATGCTGATGTAGCACATTTTCTGTTGTCTCCATTCCTAAAATTTTAAAAATTAAAATGATTTCTTATGATTGCTGTTGTAACCATAAGAAAACGATTAAGTATATCCATAATACATCAACAAAATGCCAATATATTTGTGTCATTTCAAAACGTAATTTACGTTTAGCAGAAACCTCAAAAGGTAAAATAAAAGCATGTAAAATAGCTACAAAAACAGCAGCGAGACCACCTAAAATATGCGCAGCATGTAAACCTGACAACACATATAAGAAAGATCCGGACGGATTTGTACCTAATTCAACACCTAAAGCTACTAAAGCCATCCAACCTTTATATTGTAAATAAATAAAAAGAATGCCAAGTACGAAAGTAAGAAGTAATAAATATTTATATAACTTAACATTACCCGCAAGAAAACCTTTGTAAGAAAAATGTAAGGTAAAACTACTGGCAATTAATGTAAGTGTACTATATAAAAATAAAACAGGCATTGGAAACTCAAGCCAATTGCCTGCTGCCTGACGAACCACATAAGCACTTGTCAATGCCGCAAACAACATCACAACACTTGCACAACTCACCAAGAGTGCAAATTTTTGAGGATGAATCTTATTCCTGCTATAAACTGTATTTTCTAATGTTGACATTTAGTAACCTTTTAGTTTAGTTTATCCATTAAAAATACACCCAACACAATTGGTATATAAAAAAACGAAAAGAACAATAAAGTTAAAGCAGCCTTCTTATTGTTCGACGAATATAACCTGAAACTCAGAATAATATAAATCACTGAAAATATTAGAAATAAAAACAATGAAAAATTATCCGAGATGTTAAAATACCAACTTAGAAAATACACTGGAATAAGAAATAAAGAGTAAATAAACGCCTGAAAACCGGTAGTTTTTGTAGGAACATTACCTAAACTAGGCGTAATTTTGAATCCTGCTTTAATATAATCTTGATGACCTAACCAGGAAATAGCCCAAAAATGAGGAAATTGCCAAAAGAATTGAATAGCAAATAAACATAATCCTAAGACTGTTAATTTACCTTGAGCTGAAACCGTACCAATTAAAACAGGCAAAGCCCCAGGGATAGCTCCGACAAAGACCGCAACGGAAGAAACTCTCTTTAATGGAGTATATACAAAAGCGTAAAGCAATAAAGAAATAGCCCCTAATAAAGCAGACCAAAGACTTAAATTAGCTAAAATGATAAGACCAAAAACACTCATCACGCCAGCAATTAAGACGGCAGTTGATTCCTCCATCCTTCCAGATGGCAAAGGCCTGTTTGCGGTTCTGGACATTCTGGCGTCGTAACCTTTTTCTAAAGCCTGATTTAACGCATTGGCAGCACCCGTAATTAAAAATCCACCAATAAAAATGGAGAATAATTTATAGGTCAAAGAACGTTCCATTGGCAAGGCAATCCAATAAGCCATAAGAGCAGAAAAAACAACAGTCAAAGTTAATCGAAGTTTTACCAATTGGGTAAAATCGATGATAGCTAAAACCCATTGTTTTTTCTCTCTTTTAAGAGCCCCTGATTGCAGGTTCATTCTTTATTTAAATTTAGTTCAACTAAATAAAAACCAATATTAAGTATTAATGTGTCTCTGACTCACCCTCTTTCAACGGTGTTATCTGAGAAATAAACTCTTGCCCATCTTTTGCATAATCATAAGCCCATCTATGAACAACAGGAAGTTTACCAGCCCAGTTACCGTGTCCTGGATCCACTTCAGTAGTCCATTCCAATGTAGTTGCACCCCATGGATTCTTTTCAGTAACCTTCTTACCATACCAAATACTGTAAAAGAAGTTAATGATAAGAATCATCTGAAATCCAAAAGTAATGATGGCTGCAATAGTAATAAACTTATTCATATCATCAAACTGAGAAAAAGACTGGAAGGTATCAAAACGATAATATCTTCTTGGAACACCTGCCATACCTATATAATGCATAGGCCAGAATATAAGATATGCACCAACCATGGTACCCCAGAAGTGCAACTTACCCAGCGTTTCATTCATAAATCTACCATACATTTTAGGAAACCAATGATAAACACCAGCGAACATACCAAAGAATGCAGCAACACCCATAACGATATGGAAGTGTGCAACCACAAAATAGGTATCGTGCATCTGAATGTCAATCGCTGAATTACCCAGGAATATACCAGTTAAACCACCAGAGATAAACATAGAAACGAATCCAATACCAAACAAACTAGCTGCGGTAAATCTAATATTTCCACCAAACAAAGTGGCAATCCAGTTGAACACTTTAACCGCCGAAGGAACGGCAATAATTAAAGTAAATACAACGAAGAAATTTGAAATAAACGGATTAACACCTGACATAAACATGTGGTGAGCCCATACTATAAAAGATAAGAAACCTATAGCTAAGATTGAAAAAACCATAGCTTTATAACCAAAAACAGGTTTTCTACTGTGAACAGCAAGAACTTCCGAAACAATACCCATTGCTGGCAAAATAATGATATACACCTCAGGGTGACCTAAGAACCAGAACAAATGCTGATATAAAACCGGGCTTCCACCCACATGGTCTAATGCCTGACCACCAATAAAGATTTCATTTAAGAAGAAACTGGTCCCTAAACCTCTATCGCACATTACTAAAAAGAATGCTGAAGCCAATACTGGGAAAGATAACAAACCCAAAATAGCTGTAACGAAAAATGCCCAGATGGTAAGTGGCATTCTCCACATATTCATTCCTTTGGTTCTTAAGTTTAACACGGTAGTAATATAATTAATACCACCTAAAAGAACAGAAACTACGAAGAACACCAAACTAATTAACCATAAAGTCATACCTGCTCCGGAACCAGTGCTCGCCTGTGGCAAGGCACTTAACGGAGGATAGGCAGTCCAGCCACCAGAGAAAGGTCCGGTATTTAGAAAAAGAGAAATGAACATTATAAGTCCTGCGAGGAAGAAAAACCAATAAGACATCATGTTCAATAATGGAGAAGCCATGTCACGTGCCCCCAATTGAAGTGGAATTAAGAGGTTACTAAAAGTACCACTCAAACCAGCTGTTAATACGAAAAACACAAGAATGGTACCATGCATAGTAACTAATGCATAATAAAAGTCTGGTGAAAGAGCCCCCATACCTGTTTCAGCATTAATCTCAATCCATTTACCTAAAACTGGTTTTAGCCAAGCCATACTTTCCTCCGGAAAACCAAGTTGAAGTCTGAAAACAAGAGACATTAATCCACCGATAACACCCCAAAACATACCTGTAATAAGGAACTGTTTAGCGATCATTTTATGATCTTGACTAAAGATATAGGTAGTAATAAAATTAGATTGAAACTTGTCACCATCATGGTGCTCATGGAAATGATCATCATATCCCATTTGTTCAATCAAAACATCTTCTTCTGAATGTGGAGCAGCAGTTAAAACATTTGCCATTAGTTCTGATTTTTTTTAATTGTTTTGATTATAATAAAAGTCCAGCACCTAACAGAGTAAATACCCATTTAGTTGTCGCATTATCTTCAGTAGCTATAGAAACAGGTGATAACTCTATTTGAGATGAATTAACGCCATTAGCATATAAAACATCTAAAATCAACTTTGTTTTTGCTTCTGCCACCATATTATCATTTTCAGTAGGAATGGTAACCGATAAATTAACACTACTACCTTGTTTGGATTTTAGTGTTTCAGCTAACAAAACCAGCTGATCTTTTGAAAAGCCTGTTAGACTAAATTCCTTATCACCTTTGAAACTTAGAGCATCGATAGGTAAATCTTTGCCAATATTATCGAACACAAAAGCTGCGTTTAACGCTTCTTTCTTTGAAGACACCTCTGTATCAAATAATCTGTCTGTCCAGGGATCACTTTCTTTAAAACGAATATTCGAAAGATAATAGGAAGATTGAGAGGCTAACCAGGTATCATATTCCTCTTGAGAAACAATTTTTACTGGACGCTTCATACTGTAGTGACCACGACCGCATAATTCCGCACAAGCCAACTCATACTCAAAATTTTCCCAAAGCATTTTAGAAGGATCAGCAGGATCAGGCACATTATACTCAGCATATTTCTTAAGCTCCTGACGGTATTCTTCCGTTGTTTTCGATGGTGTAAATACAAAATAAGTAGGCATACCAGGAATGGCATCCATTTTAACTCTGAAATGAGGGAGATAAAAATTATGAAGAACATCTTGTGCTGTAATTCTAACCCTTACCTTTTGACCCACAGGAAGAACAAGTTCAGTGGCTAGGAAATCATCCAGATTTTTTTCATCTTTCCAGTTCTGACCTAATGGATTCTCACTTGAAATCAGTTTGTAATTCTTCTCCCCAATTAAACCATCAGCGCCAGGATATCTCAAATTCCAACCAAATTGAAAACCAGTTGCTTCGATCTCTAAATATTTATCATCATCTGAAACGTCAGCCATTACTTCATTCCAGGCATCTAAACCACCAACAACCAAAAAAGTCATTACCACAGCAGGAATAGCTGTCCAAATAATTTCAAGTTTGTTATCATGAGGAATAAACAAAGCTTTTCTACCTTTTTTAGCACTATATTTCCAACCAAAATAAAAAAGAAGGATGTGGGTAATAACAAAAACAATGCCCGTAAAGAAAAGGGTCACATTGAACATTTTGTCCAAGATGGAACCATGTTCTGACGCCGGCAAATGAGGACCATAGCCCAACATGTAGTTTTTGTAGTAAACAGCTGAAACGATACATCCAATTAAAAACACAACCAAAAAGAGAATCATGTAGCCGCCCTGACTACGATTAACTTCATACTGTATTTCTTCCTCTCCTCTTATTTTTGCAGCAAGTTCAGTTACCTTCCCTATTTGAACAATAATAACCGCGATAAGAATTATACTAATTATTACAAGAAGAATAGTCATGATGATTTATTGTTTATGTAAAAATGTGAGCAACAAAATTAGTTTATAATTAATTCATTAAACAAAATTCGTTCACAATGGTTCTTTATTTAGAATGATTATACATAAGGCCAAACATGGTGATGGGTAGCTTCTCCTGCATAAGGATCATTTTTCGGAAATAAAGCGGCCTTACTTAAACTCCTTAAAGTTATAAAGAGATATAGCGCTAAAAATCCTAACATCGTGCCAATTTCCAGAAATCCAGGCATGGTGAAACCCATTTGAAAAGGAAGTATTGTATCATGACCTTCACTATGATGACCTAAAGCTTCTAAAGCAGTATGTCTCACGCCAGGTTTTATCATAAGGAAGAAATCGAGCCAATGACCAATAAAAACCATGATTGAAGCAAAGGCAAGTGGACCAAATTTCCTTTTATTGTCATTGCGCATCAAAACGAAGAAGGGCAACAAGAAATTTATTAAAAGATTTGCATAAAACAAAGGTTTGTAATTTTGCAATCTTTCATAAAAATAGACTGTTTCTTCCCCCACGTTTGCATACCATATAAGCATGTACTGAGAAAACCACATATAAGTCCAGAAAATACTAAATGCAAATAATAATTTACCAAGATCATGCATGTGATCAGTGGTAATATGAGCAAAATACCCTAAACTTTTCAAATAGATGAGCGTCAAAATGGTAATAGCAATCATACTTACAAACCAACTAACCCCTGAATACCAGGCAAAAAGAGTACTATACCAATGAGCATCTACCGACATTATCCATTGCCAGATAATAGCAGCACTTGAAAAACCAGCCAAAGGCATGAAGATAACAGACCAAACCCTAATTTTTCTGTGATGTTTAAAATTATCTGCCTGACCCTTACCATTAATATCTTCGTCCAAAGAAAGTTTGCGAATATTATAAGCAAAAAACGCCCACATACCTACAATTAATAAGGTACCAAGGGTGTACCAATATTTATTTAGGAAAGATGCTTTACCTTTCATAACAGCATCTTTTGCTACTTCAGCTTCGTCTGACCAATGGTATAAATGATGGAAATGTCCCCAAAGACCTAAAACTACAACAAGCATTAATCCGAGGCCAACCAAAATAAACTGCATATTTGCTTCCCAAATTCTTTTCATACCTACATACCAACCGGCCCAAGCCGTAGTAAAAGCAGTAATAACGAATAGTGAAATAAATGAAATACCTGTAAAGAAGGTAGCATTATGTAGGAAATTACTCCAAAAACGCGTATGCAAGGCATCGTCAGAAAACCAGGTCAAAATAAGACAAAGTAATCCAAGACCCATAAAAGCAAATAATACGTTTTTTTGTTTGGATGTAAAAGTAAATTGATTCATCACATTTGCCATTTAAGTAAGCAGATTTAATATTAGAAGACTATTTAACTGAAACAGAAGCCAATTGATTTTTCATTTTCAACGGCACACCAAATTCAGCATTTAAAGTATTCATTTTCTCGTTGTAAATTAATGTTTTAGAGGCAGCCTGTAAAGACCTGATATAGTGAATTACCTGCCAGCGTTCTTCGAAACTTAATTTGTCGGCATAACCACCCATAACGTTTTTACCATAAATAAGACTGAAGTAATAACGACCATTCGAGGAGTTAATCAAATCGTCCAACATAAAATTTGCAGGAGCCGCAGGGTATTTGCCACCCGGATCGCCTGTTGCAGGATTAGCATCACGCACTAAATAACCGGCACCGTCACCAGCTTCCCCATGACAGATACCACAATTAATATTATATAATTCTTTACCTACCGCAAGTCCTTTTTTAGTAATAGGAAAAGGATTTGCTTTAATTTCTTCTATTGCACGAAGCCTTTCATCTTCATTATCAGCATAATAAAAACCAACATGACCATTAACCGTAGTTGCCTGGGCATTCAACTGATTTTTACCCCGAATCATGTCAATCTTTGATTGGTCTATTTCACCATTGGACAAAGCACCACTATATCCCCGTGGAACTGTTCCGTTTACCGGTTTTCCAGGGACAGAAAGAGCTCTCCTTGATCTGGAACTCTCTTTATCCCAGGTATTGTGAGAAGAAGAACCATAAACATTGGCTTCATAAGCAATCGCATGAGCCATATCAGGCATATACTCATGACCTGTCTTATTCTTACCAGATGGTGAACAACTCACCATAAAAACAGAAAGAGACAATGTCAAAAAAACAATTTTTCTTATTAGTATCATATACTTCTTTTTTAGAAGATAATAATCAGGTTTATCAGATCGATTTAACATTAACTTCTTCAGCACCTGTATCAGTTAAAAACTGTCTAAGGGCTGCCTGCTTTGCTGCATCAGCATCATCAACATCAAAAGCAATACAAAACTTATCATCCGTAATTCTGTCATCCAGCGTTGGATTATCTACACCTGGTCCCATACCGCAAATAGTGTAAAACGTAACCACCATACCAACGGAGGCAAAAAGCACTGTTACTTCGAAGGTAATGGGTATAAATGAGAGAGCAGAAAAATAAGGTTTACCACCAAATATAATTGGCCAATCTCTGGTAAATACCCAGGTCATAAATAAAAAGGCACTTAAACAGCCAATTAATCCGTAGATAAAACCTGCAATATGGATACGGCTCTCAGTCAAGCCTAAAATATTATCAAGGCCGTGAACTGGAAAAGGTGAATAAACATCCATTATTTCTAAATGATCTTCCTTAGCTTTTTTTACTGCATGAAGCAGTACTTCCTCATCGTTATAAAGACCGTAGAGTACTTGGGTTGATTCTTGTTTCATTTAAAATTTCTTTTTAGCGCAAACAATGCTTAATGATGAGTTGATTCTTTGTGATCGTTGTCATGTTTAATGTTTGGACCTACATATTGATCACCTCCTGTTTTAAGAATAGCCTTGATTTCAGCTACAGCAACCACGGGAGCCACTCTCATGAAAACAAGATATAAAGTGGAGAATAAACCCAATGTGCCAATAAACAAACAAACCTCAACCCAGGATGGCGAATAGTAACTCCAGCTGGAAGGGAGATAATCTCTGGCCAACGTGGAGGCGATGATAACAAAACGCTCGAACCACATACCGATGTTGATGAATATAGACATAAAGAAGGTTACCAGGATGCTTCTTCTCATTTTCTTACTCCAGAAGATTTGAGGAGAGATAACATTACAACCCATCATACCTATATAAGACCAGAAATAAGGACCCATTACCCTGTTATAAAAGGCAAATTGCTCATAAATATAACCAGAATACCAGGCAATGAACAACTCTGTTAAATAAGCAACACCAACGATACTTCCTGTGGCCAGAATGACCTTATTCATACTATCGATGTGCTCCAATGTAATATAATCTTCTAATTTTAGTACCTTCCTGGTCATAATCATCAGCGTTTGCACCATAGCAAAACCCGAGAAAATGGCTCCAGCAACGAAGTAAGGAGGAAATATAGTAGTATGCCAACCGGGAATAACCGAGGTTGCGAAGTCGAAGGATACAATGGTATGAACCGATAATACTAAAGGAGTAGCCAAACCAGCTAATACCAAAGATAAACTTTCCCATCTTTGCCAGTGTTTTGCTGACCCAGTCCATCCGAAGGATATATAGCTATAAATCTTTCTTCTTAGTCCCTTCGCTCTGTCTCTAACTGTTGCGAAGTCTGGAACAAGTCCGGTGTACCAGAAAAGTAATGAAACGGTGAAATAAGTGGATATTGCAAATACGTCCCATAGAAGGGGTGAATTAAAGTTCACCCATAATGGACCTCTTGTATTTGGATAAGGGAAGATGAAAAAACCAAGCCATAATCTACCCATGTGAATCAGCGGAAACTGACCCGCGCACATTACGGCAAAGATAGTCATTGCCTCAGCGGCTCTGTTTACGCCCGTACGCCACTTTTGTCTAAAAAGTAATAATATGGCGGAAATCAACGTACCGGCGTGACCGATACCAACCCACCAAACGAAGTTGGTAATATCCCAACCCCAATTTATTGTTCTATTTAGGTTCCAGGAACCAATACCAACCCAAATTGTCCAGGTAACGCTAAATACATATAGCGCTAATCCTGTTACGGCAAAAATAAAAGCAATGACCCAGGCAGTCGTTGGCGTCCTTTCCGTAGGCCCACATATATCTTCAGTGATCGTATGGTAGGTCTTGCTCCCAGTAATTAAAGGTTCCCTAATCGCAGAAATAGGTGCACTCATGAGTTATATTTTAAAGTAATCAACGTATGATGGCTAACCATTTATATTAAGCGTCTAAATTTTCGCTACGGTTAACAACCTTAGCAGTATAATTTACAGAAGAACGAACGCCAATTTCTTCCAACACAATGTAGTTTAGTGGATTATCTAATTTCTTAGATAAGTCACCGGACTTATTATTTCTGTCACCAAAAACAATAGCTCCTGTAGGACAAGCTGTTTGACAAGCTGTTCTTACATCGTTATCTTGTAGCGCACGACCTTCTTTTTTTGCTGTCAATTTACCTTCTTGTAATCGTTGTACACAGAAGCTACATTTTTCAATAACACCTCTTGAACGAACGGTTACATCGGGATTTAACACCATTCTTGTTAAATTATCAGCGCCAAACGGTAGTGATTCATTATTTATCGTAGGCTCATTGATAGCAAACATATCTGCCTTAGTATAATCCAGCCAATTAAAGCGTCTTACCTTATAAGGACAATTGTTGGCACAATAACGTGTACCAATGCAACGATTGTAAGTCATCTGATTTAAACCTTCAGAACTGTGAGGCGTAGCAGCCACTGGGCAAACATTTTCGCAAGGCGCATTATCACAATGTTGACACATCATTGGTTGATAGACCGTATTCGGATTTTCATATTCACCAAAGAAGTATCTATCGATACGCAGCCAACTCATCTCATGATGACGACCCACCTCTTTTTTACCTACAACGGGAACATTGTTTTCAGCCATACAAGCTATGGAACAAGCCCCACATCCGATACATGCATTTAAATCGACATGCATACCCCACCAATGACCCTGAGAATACTGACTATCTACAAATTCATTGATTGGATAAAGCGTTTTACTATTTAATTCTGCAGCTTCCGCTCTTTTTTCCTCTACATGATGAACCAACTCACTTAATTCATCTAAATTACCTTTATAAATAATAGATCTATCTACGATACCCCCCTGATAACCAGAGCCAATGGTCATAGAAGTCTTTTCATCTACATTTAAGGTTTCACCTGTTTTAGGGTCCTTTCCGGTAACCCCCATTGCGTGATGATATTGAACGCAAGCAAATAAGTCTTCCTTGTCTATAGGATCACTTACTTTAGCTTTTGTTGCATAATACTGGGTATTCCCTTGAGCATCAACAGATAACCAAGGATAAACATTTATTCCCACATTATTTCCTAAGGCTTTACCCATGTAACCTGTTACGGTACGTCCGTAACCAATGGCCAGTCCTACTGTATCTTCTAACTGTCCAAATTGTCTCACGGCAGTTACGGCTTGTTTGGTTCCGTTTACCTCTAAATCAACAATATCAGCTTCACCGTAAATTTCACGGGGATTGATATTATTTAAGGAAGAAATTTTATTTCCACCCTCCCATTTAACAGGAACGGCAAGATAATTACCCCAGGAAGTCCTTGAAACGGGATCTGCCAATTCAGAAAGCCAGGGGTTATTTGCATATTGCCCACCGCCCATATTCACTGTTTCGAAAAACGAAATTTCCAGGGCGTTTTGAACTGGTTTTCTTACCTGTGATGCTGCTTTTTGAACATCTCCGTTAAATGAAGTTACTGAAGTCAAAGCCATTGGGGCTTCATAAATACCATCATGAAGACAACTATCCCAAAAAGCACGGAAAATAGCGAATCTGCTTTGGGTTGGAAAAACAGACGTTTCCCAATGCTTCATCAGATAATCAAGAGCAGGTTGTTCCGACGCTGCATCTAATGCGGCACTTTTAGCCCAGGTAAGCAAAGATACCTCTGTTTGACGAGTGTCAAACAATGGAGATATCGTTGGTTGTACTAAACTATAATGCCCCTTTTTAGGTTGAGCGTCTCCCCAACTCTCTAAGAAATGGTGCGTTGGTGTGACATAATCACATATAGCAGACGTTTCATTAGGCACCGTAGAGAAAGATACTTTTAGTTTAACTTTCTTAGACAGGGTGGCAAATTCTTCTGCGCGAGGTATATCCCAGGCAGGATTGGCACCGTCCATAAAGAAAAGAGCATCTACTTTACCTGATTTCATTTCTGAAATCAAATCATTTACTGATTTATCGATACCCTGTCTTTGCAATGAAGCATTGGCGAAATCAATGGTTGAACCATAATTTCCCAACAAATAATTTATTGCATTAACTAATGTTTGTTCACCTACATTGTTTGACCCAGACACAACCAACGATTTACCTTTTGCATTGAAAAGCGTCGTTGCCAGTGTTTTGAATTTCTTTGCCTTTTCAGCAGCTAGTGAAGGACCACTCTGTGAGGGTAGTCCTGCCAAAGCAGCTAAGGCATTATATAATGAAAGAATGGCGGCACCCTGTTCAGAAGGTTTAACCATAATTCTATTATCAGCATTAGAACCCGTTAAGCTCATGTGGCTTTCCACCTGAATATGTTTAGACATTTTAGGATTTTTCAAATCCTCAATTCGTCTGTTTTTCACATATTGTGTAGCAAACTCGATAGGAGAAACCCAGGTACCAAGGAAATCAGCTTCAAAAGAGACAATAACCTCTGCATTTTGAAATTGATAATTAGGCACGACAGCCTCACCGAAACAAGCTTCATTTGCCTGAATCAAGGCAGACGCAGAAATAGCATCATAAGTAACTACCCGAGTATTTGGAAAAGCGATGGTAAAATCAGCTATTGCCTTTTTCGTTGTTGGACTTTGAATGGTTGGAGAAACAATTCTTATTTGACTTGTTGCATTCAATGCGGCCATAATTTCCGCATCAATCACCTCCCAGCCCGGACCTTTTTTATTCCTGGATGCCGGCTTTTCAATCTGACCATTCTTCACTCTGAAAGCGCTGGCAATTCTACTTGTGTCATAAAGACTTAGTACACTGGCTTGTGCTCTGGCACTTGTTCCACCTTTAGATACAGATGAAAGAGAGTTACCCTCAATTTTGATAGGACGACCTTCTCTTGTTTTTACTAAAATGGAGCAATAATCTCCACCCTGAGCAAAGGAAGAGGCATAATAGGTTGCTATACCTGGAACGATTGCATCCGGTTTTATAACATAGGGAATGGCCTTTCTAACAGGAATTTCACAACTTGCAGCCACTGTGGCAGCGCCAAGACCAAATCCAAGGTATTTTAAGAAATCACGACGATTACTATTCAAATCTACCTGACTAGGATCTTCAAGCTGTTGAACCACAGTTAGACTATGAAATTCTTGATTTGATTCGCTTAGGTATGCAGGATCGTTTGCTATTTGAGCATCACCAATCCAGACTTCATTCGATTTATTCTTCATTTTATGCGGAAAATAAGCATTTGGAGAAATAATTTTTTAGGACAATTTGATTTTAGTAGTGGCATTTCTGGCACTCCAGGCCACCTATCTCCTCTACTGTCACCTTATCTCTTTCACCTTTGGCCATTTGCTTGTGCATGCGCTCATAAGATTGGTAGTAAGGATTATCAGCAAATTTCACTTCCGTTTTTCTATGGCAATTGATACACCAACCCATAGATAAAGGAGAAAACTGGTGAACCTCATCCATTGTCTGTACGGGTCCATGGCAATTTTGGCAAGCTACTTTACCAACGGTAACGTGTTGAGCATGATTGAAATAAGCATGGTCAGGTAAATTATGGATTCTCACCCATTCGATAGGTCCCTGAACCTTATAATCTCCGGAATTTTTATCAGTTAATGAAGTAACGATAGCATCCCACTGATTTTCTATTAAGGCCTCACCCTCATCGTCAATAGTCCCTTTTTCTTGTACATAAGAGTCAGCAAACCATTTTTTGAAAATACGCTCAATTTTAGCTTTGCTTAAATTGTCATAATTTTCGATATATTGATCTGTATTCGGATTATAACCAATGGAAGCATATATTTTTGAAATTTCAGCCGTTCCATACTGTGAACCAACTTTGATTGCCTTATGACAATTCATACAAGTATTAGCTGCTGGAATAACACTCTGCTTACTTCTTCTTGCACCGTCATGACAATATTGACAATCTATTTTATGAAGACCGGAGTGAGTAGCATGAGAAAATTTAATAGGTTGAGTAGGTTGGTAACCTTGCTGTCTTCCCAAATTAATGGCGTTATTTACCGTAGTATAACCCCCTAAAACAACAAGAGCAAACAGAACAAATCCGATGACACCCTTACCTGTAACAATCTCCATCAGGGTTTTCCTTTTAGCCTCGGTATTACCTTCGCTAACTTGAACCATAAAATTAAGATTGGATAATATTCTAGAGAGAATAACCGCCAATAAAATTAAAATACCCGTAAGAAGAATATATAAATTGGTGTTATCAACTGGCTCAACCGTTGCTACTGCACCTGTTGTTCCACCTGCAGCTGACACTGGATTTGCACCATTAACGTGAACATCTTGGATGTAACCTAAAATATTGTCAATTTCACTATCTGTAAGAGAAGTAAAATTAGTCATAATAGTAGGTTTCCATTCGTTCCAAAGCTCCACCGCTCTGGGGTGACCACTATTAATCATCGCCTGAGAATTTCTTATCCAGGAATATAAATCTTCTTTAGGATAAGCAGCCCAACGTTCCTGAACACCCCCCAAAGCAGGACCAGTAAGCTTATCCTTCATATTTTTATTATGACAGGCAGCACATTGGTTTTTAAATAAGGTTTTACCTGCAGCAATATCAACACTCGCAGGCGAAGCCGTTGTAGCCGCCGCCGCAGGAATAGCTGCATCTTGAGAGGATACAGGAAAATATTGTAACAGTAATACACCTGTCAGAAAGAAAACACGCAACATCGATTTAAAAATCATTTTATTCACAGTTTGGAATTCAGAATTGTTTCTAAGTGAAATGAAATGTCATTTTTTTGTCACCGCAAATATATTAACCCTTACTTGTTTTACCATGTTTTTTTAAGAACTAATCACTATTTAGATAATTTCTAAATAATAAATGATGATTTTTGTCCTTTTTATAAATTATATATGGTAAAACACTAAAATTAATAGCTAATAATTAAAATATAAGCTTCTTTAAACTATAATGTTTCGAAAAAACCGTAGATACAAAATATTATTTTATGATAATTAATAAAATATATATGTCGCTGTATTACAATAAATTATACCGATACATCTGCTTTTATTGCTGGGTGTGGGTCGTACCCTTCTAATGTTATGTCAGAAAAATCAAACTGGAACAAGTCATTTACCTTTTCATTTAGTGAAATGGTGGGTAATTTCCTGGGTGTTCTGGATAATTGTTCCTTAATCTGGACGAGGTGATTATTATATATATGTGCATCGCCGAAGGTGTGAATAAAATTGCCTGGCCGCAACTGGGTAACATGAGCGATCAGATGAGTTAGCAAGGCATAAGAGGCAATATTAAAAGGTACCCCAAGAAACACATCGGCAGATCGTTGATAGAGTTGACAACTTAACTTACCTTCTGACACATAAAACTGAAACAATGTATGGCAAGGAGGTAATCCACTTTTTATCATGCCAGGTATATCAACCGGGTTCCATGCAGAGACAATAAGTCTTCTGGAATCTGGATTAGATTTTATGTCGGATATTACCTGAGAGAGCTGATCTACGCCACCAAAATTTCGCCATTGTTTACCATAGACAGGACCCAGGTCGCCCCATTTATCTGCAAAATCTTTGTCATCTATTACATGCTGAACGAATTCGCTCATTTTATCTTTCCATTCCGTTGAATATTTAGGAAAATCAGACACCCAACCATTTTTTTCAAGCCAATACTGAAACGGCCATTCATTCCAGATACTTATTCCCTTCTGAACGAGCGGTCTTATATTCGTCTCCCCTTTGATGAACCAAAGCAGTTCCTCTGCTAACCACCTAAAAGCGACTTTTTTGGTCGTAAGTAAGGGAAATCCTTCTTCAAGGTTTATCTTCATTTGGTAGCCAAAAATACTTTTTGTACCCGTTCCCGTCCTATCCATTTTTTCAACGCCTTCCTTTAAAATGTGCTGGAGTAAGTCGTGATAAGCTTTCATAGCGATTGCATTTGAAGAAATAAAAATATTAAAATCAAAAAAAAACAATGATAACAATATAATTTAATAATTTGCTTAACAAATAATTTTAAAGTTATGCAACTGATATTTTCCCTCTTCCCTTTTTTGTTCCTTTTTAATGCTCAAGTAAATAACGCTGAACCTGTGGAGGTCGATAAACAAAGCATTAAAGAAGATTTGCCCTATTTGATTCCATTTTACAAAAAATTACATCAAATGCCAGAGGTTTCATTACAGGAGAAAGAGACTTCTGCTTTGTTAGCCTCTGAATTAAGAAAAATTGGCGTGACGGTAACAGAGAATGTGGGAAATTCTTATGGCATTGTAGGTATTTTCAAAAATGGTGAAGGGCCAACTATTTTATATCGCACCGATATGGACGCGCTGCCTATGTCAGAAAAAACGGGCTTACCCTACGCCAGTACTAAAACATACACTACAAATGGAACTACATCGGGGGTCATGCATTCCTGTGGTCACGACATGCACATGACAACCTGGTTGGGCACTGCAAGGGCGCTCATAAAAATGAAAGATCAATGGAAAGGCACGCTTATGCTCATTGGACAACCTGCTGAAGAAATAGGCGCTGGTGCAAAAGCATTATTAGAAGGCGGAATTTACGAAACTTTCGGTGTGCCCAATTATGCTATCGGACTGCATTGTAGTCCCACCATTCCCGCCGGAAAGGTAGGCTACGGAAAGGGTTATACCATGGCTGCCTCTGAGTCGGTGACCATTACGGTGTATGGAATAGGAGCTCATGGCGCTTCTCCTCACATGTCTATTGACCCCATTGTTCTCTCCAGTATGTTGATCATGGAATTACAGACTATCACCAGTAGAAGCCTAAAACCTATTGAATCAGCGGTGGTTACCGTGGGTTCCATTCATGCTGGTACAGCCAGCAATATTATTCCCGACGAAGTTAAACTAGGTTTAACCCTTCGAACTTTTAAAGAGGAGGTTAGAACAATGATACATAAGAGAATTACGGAAATTTGCCATGGTACGGCTATGGCTGCTGGTTTACCCCCTGAAAAATATCCTAAAATAGCATTTTCCCCCGTTTATATAGCCGCAAATTACAACAATGAATCATTAGTTGATAAACTGTCGGGCAGTGCAAAAAAAAGTATAGGTGAAAATATGGTGGTAAATGCTGAGGTTCAAATGGTTGCTGAAGATTTTTCCGCTTACGGAAGGACTTCTCATAAGGTTCCCTCTGTATTATTCTGGCTTGGGACTGCTCCCGAGGAACGTATCAAAAAGAATGATTTACCAGGATTACATTCTCCTTTTTATTATCCTGACCCTGAAAAATCTCTTGAAACAGGTATTTTAGTTACCTCCCAATCGTTACTCGATTTATTTACCGGAAAATGATACCGTTTGCCAGGAATCCCCTTCTTTAAATTTTAAAAACCTATTGGCTAACCCCTCTGTTTTTATCTGAATTATATTTTGTTGTGATGGAAATAGCTCAGTAAAGAAGGTCGCCTTGATTTTCAGTTCTTTGCCATCTGCCGGGCAGGTAAAAGAAAAATGTAAGGATAAACTATCCCCTATTTTTTCGCAGCCTGACCACTGTAACTTAATGTATTTATCATTGATTTTAATTGGCATGTATTTAGTGAAATAGGACAGAATCAGGCTTTCTTTGGCACATATATCGGTAGTCGATAATTTACCTTTATTGTAAAAACGAAGAATATTTTCAAAATCGTCTGAAAATATTTTTATATTAATATGGCTTTGGCTGTTGTCTTTCGACAAACTTACTTCTGATACTGAAAGGTAGATACCGTGATCGTTTTCTGTATTCAGGTCAGAAAAAGACAGGCAAACCCACAAGAAAGCACTCATTAAACACATAATTTGGTATTTTTACAATATTGCTATCCATTTAAAGTCTTTAACAAAAATGAGTCGTTTACCCATTGATTTAAAAAACACTGATTTATTTAAGCAGGAAGCCTTTATCAACGGTCAATGGACTAAAGGTACTGAGAAAAAGACTTTCCCTGTTTATAATCCATTTAACAAAATGATTATAGCGGAAGTCAGTGATTTACAGGTCAGCGATTTTGATCATGCGGTACAAGCGGCCAACATTGCATTTCCCACCTGGGCTAAATTAACGAGTTATGAAAGAAGCAGCAAATTAACTAAATGGCATAATCTTATTATAGAAAATGAGCGGGATCTTGCTGCCATATTAACCCTGGAACAAGGAAAACCATTTCAGGAAGCCTTGGGGGAAATTCGCTATGGTGCCACTTTTATTGAATGGTTTGCTGCGGAAGCCGTTCGGGTTTATGGTGACATTATTCCGTCGCCCGATGCAAATAAACGAATATCGGTTATAAAGCAACCCATTGGCGTGGTGGTTGCTATAACTCCCTGGAACTTCCCTAATGCCATGATTACCCGAAAAATTGCCCCGGCATTGGCTGCAGGTTGTACCGTATTGGTTAAACCTGCTGAGGACACCCCTCTTTCTGCGCTGGCATTGGCTGTTTTAGCTGAAAAAGCGGGAATTCCCAAAGGCGTACTAAATATTTTGCCTACCAGTAAACCTGTGATTGCGGGAGACTTTTTCTGTGCTCATAAAAATATTCAAAAAATATCCTTCACTGGTTCAACCAAAACGGGTAAGTATTTAATGGAAAAAGGGGCTGCAACCCTAAAAAAATTATCGCTAGAACTGGGCGGTAATGCTCCATTTATTGTTTTTGACGATGCCGATGTCGATGCCGCTGTAAAAGGTGCTATATTATCAAAATATAGAAATGCAGGACAAACCTGCGTTTGTACCAACCGATTTTTAATCCATGCTAATATCTTAGACTCTTTTAACGAAAAATTAGCCCTTGAGGTAAATAAAATGAAGGTTGGCGACGGACTTTTAGATGATACCCAAATTGGCCCATTAATCAATGAAGCAGCTATAAAAAAAGTAAACTTTTTGCTAAACGACGCCATTGAAAAAGGGGCAAAGATTTTTTATTCCAAAAATACATCGGTGGATAATACGGTTATTTCTCCGATCATATTAACGCAGGTTACCCCTGACATGGCCTTATCAAAAGAAGAAATTTTTGGACCTATTTCGGCTATAACCTCATTTTCAACAGAAGAAGATGCCATTTCCATAGCTAATAATACCGAATTTGGTCTCGCTTCCTATATTTATACTAAAGACAATGCAAGAATACACCGGGTCACTGAGGCTTTACAATATGGCATGGTTGGCGTAAATACCGGCATTATTTCTTATGCTGCCGCACCTTTTGGAGGAGTAAAAGAAAGTGGATTCGGTAGAGAGGGTTCTAAATATGGCATAGATGAGTTTCAAATTTTAAAATATATTTGTACCGATATCAGCTAAAAATAAAAACATGGAACTTAGCCTATACAGTAAATTAATTCCCGCCGCCGTTCTATTAATTCTGGGTATTTTGGAAGCATTGGGAGGCCTTTACTTTAGTGGAAAAAGATCAAAAACGGACTACACTATCGAACTGGTTAGCCTTGCTACGCTGCCAACGTTCATTCAACCTGGTATTTTTTTAGTTACCTTTTTTGGAATGAATTTTTTCTTACCAAACCTTGAAAACTATTTTATCAATCTTCATTTTATGTGGAAGGTTGGTACCTTTTTGATATTAGACGACATGGTCCAATATTGGTGGCATCGCTGGTCTCATACCAATATGACTATGTGGAAATTGCATCGACCCCACCATGTTGTGGAAGAAATGGGCGTATTGGTAACCTACAGAAATGCCATCCTTTATTATGCCCTCATGCCGGGCATCTGGCTTTCGGGCATACTTATTTATCTTGGCATGGGCTACGTTTATATCTTTTATGTCACCGTTAAATTGATAGTTATTCTTTTGGCACACAGTGAAACCAAATGGGACCGTTTCTTATACCGTTATAAGGCACTTCATCCATTGGCATGGATTATTGAAAGAACCATTTCAACCCCAAGCACCCATTTTGCACACCATGGTCTAACTGCTGAAGATGGCATTTCCCATCCTAACGGTAACTTTGGTAACCTCTTGTTTTTCTGGGATATCCTTTTTGGGACCGCTAAAATTACCCGAAAATATCCTGAAACATTCGGTGCATGGAATCAGATAAAAGAACCATGGTATATTCAGTTGTTATTCCCTATTTTCCGTTCTAAAGATTCTCGAAGCGAGCTTCATGCCTGGAAAACAAAGCAAGATTATGATCCTTCCGTCGATTTTAAAAAATTTAACCGCTAACTTTTTAGCGAATAAAAGGGGTATGATATTTTTCCATCCCATCCTCCAATTGTATCTGGTAAAATCCATTTGGGAGCGTTGATATATTTATGGGTGTATTTTCATTGTAATTTTCCAATGTCATAAGACACCGTCCCAATACATCAAATACAGAAATCTTAAGGTTAGAAAATGAATTTGCCGATTCGTATTTTAACCGTATAAAATTATCAGATGGATTTGGATAAACGATTATTTTAGCAGGCGTAGCATTTTTAATGTCCTTAGTATTGGTCGTTAATTTTTGCCAGTGAGTTTGGTAAAGTTGTAGCCCTCCCCTTGCATTACCCACTAATAACTCATAGAAACCATCGTTATTGATATCAGCCAACGCAGGTTTTACCTGAAATCCATTTTTCAACGTACTTAATCCATTTTCCAAGAGATTAAATTTTTGATTGGCTTCAGAATTTTCGTATAATAGTAATCCTTTATCATCTGAACCAGTCAATAAGCGAAGTCCCTCCTTCGTATAGAACATTATAGGCGCAGTTGAACCATTTAGATAGCCAGGTTTATTCGTATTAACGCTTCCCCAACGGGTGATATTAGGCAAAATATCAGCATTGGCATCAAAAAAAGGTCTGGTTTTGGTTCCTATATTTTGAAAATAATTGATATTTCCACCTCTTTCCCCAACAAGTACATCGGGTAAACCATCGTTATTAACGTCAAAAACAAAGGGTGTGGCATACAAACCAACGTCAATATCCATGAACGGATATACAAATTGATCTATTTTTAGTGGCTTCCCCTTACCTGCAATATTTTCGCCGTAAAACAACTGACCTGACTCATCACCGATGAGAACATCTTCGTCGCCATCGCCGTCCATATCAGCAAAAACGGGTGAAAAATCACGAGAAACCGAATTAAATCTGTTAAGGCTCAAAAAATTACTGTCTTTTAGAATAAAAGATGGTTTAGCATAAGTTCCATTGTTTTCGAAATAAAATAAGCCCGAGGGATAAACGCCAGGTTCTTTAAAATTTCCATAATTGCCTATCACCAAATCCAACAATCCATCGCCATTTATATCGGCAAAGGTCGGACTTGCTCCTTTACCAACATCGAGCGTATTTTCATTTAAAAAATTCTTCTCCACCAAGGTAAAAACGGCTTTATCTTTTGTACCGATATTTTTGTATAACAAAAAAGCCCCTTCATCAATTGAATTAAAAATAGCATTGGGAGCAAAAATCAAATCTTTCAGACTATCTTGATTTACATCGAGGGCAAAAGAAGCGGGAAAGGAAGGCAAATCGACAGGAAAATCATACATCGGAAAATAATTATCCTGTTTATTCATCCAGGCCGTTTTGGCATTTCCCCCATTGGTAAGAAGTGTGATATTTGGATAAGAAATATCGCCAAGAAACAACTCTTTGTCGCCATCGCCATCTAGATCAAGCGTCAATAGGGTACTACCTGAATGCCTTAGATTTCCCGCTAATTCACCCGGTGTAATTTTATAGCAAATACCCGGAGCAGGAGAAAAATCTATTTTGGATGAAGAACCCGATTCATAAAAACCGCCCCAACACTGACTATCCAGGCGAAATAAAAGGGAATCATTTTTATAATTCTTTTCTACAGATTCATTTCTATAAAATTCTGCAAAACCACCATTTATATTAAAGGTAACAATATCGAGATCGCCATCACCGTCAATATCATCCAATGCGGGGATATCAATTCTGGTAACGTAGAGATTAGATTGACCGCCTACGAACAAGGGAAAAAAAAGGATATTATAAGGCGCTTTAAAATTTATCCTCTTAAAGGACAGCATGTTATCCTCATTATAAAATCCCTTCCAAACCTGAATGCCATCTACGCCGGGGATATCGGAATAGGCAAAAAAGTCAGAAATTCCATCTTTATCATAGTCTCGCAATAACACCCAACTTTCTGCGGGAGGAAAATGAGACACATATTCCGGAGAAAAAACATAATTCACTTTTTCTTCGCCAGGCATTTTTCTTTTACCCAAATAGGCACTATGAATATTTCCGACCCTGTCAAACACATAAATATCGGTTATACCGTCGTTATTAACATCGGTTTCAGAAAATTGGGGACACTTCATCCCTCCCGTGAAAGGGTCATCAAATGTTTTTTGTGCATTTGAAATGGGTAAAGTAATTTCCCTGAACGTTTGTCCGAATAAAAAGAAGGGTAAAAAAAGAAAAACAATAAACCGGACAAAGAAAAACACCATATCGACACAATTTAAGAGGCCAATTTAATCAAATTATAAAGTAAACGCAACAAATTACTACCGTCAGATAATGCAAAATATTTATAACTTGAACTAAAGATTTAAGATATTGTTAGTTGTAAAATCTTAAAATATGAACTCTTTACCTCAAAATAACGAGCTAGACAACCATCAGAATGCGTCTTTGATTTTTCATCCAAAAAACATCATTTTATTCCTGACTTTAGCGGGATTAACCATGTTATTTTTGTCCTTATCCTTCGCCTACGTTTACACCAGAACACTGTCGAAATTACCTCCGCTGCAATTACCCTGGTTATTTTATGTAAATACATTGGTACTATTAGCTTCAAGCTATACTTTATGGCAAAGTAAAAAAGCGTATCTGGAGGACAGAACTGATAAGTATCAGCAAACACTTTACATAACGATAACTTTATCGTTTCTATTTCTTGTCCTTCAGGGTATTGCGTGGTATAGTTTATTTAATCAAAACATAATGATACAAACAGATAATTCTGCAGGGTATTTGTATGTTATATCGGGTCTTCACTTTTTCCACGTTGTAGCGGGACTACCCTTCCTTATTTATTTTAGTATTCAGGCAAAGAAATACATGATTGAGCCAGTCAGTGTATTGGTCTATTTTTCGGACCCACATAAACGGCTAAATTTACGATTAATTAGTATTTATTGGCACTTTCTTGATATCCTGTGGGTCTATTTAATGGTGTTTTTCGTGATAAATAAAATGATAGCTTAAGCCAAAGTAATTTTTTAAAACCTAGTTTTTTTCCAAATCGTATTATATTTGTCCAAACTAAACGATTAGGGGTAGCTTATGCAAAATCAAAGCGAAACATTGGTAACTGTCGAAACGGGTAAAAAGCTAGGGTTAACTGAAGCAGAATTCGAACAGATTGTTAGCATAATGGGCAGGACGCCTAATTTCACAGAATTAAGTATTTATTCTGTAATGTGGTCGGAACACTGTAGTTATAAAAATTCTATTCACTGGCTGAAAACGCTACCACGAGAGGGAAAAAGACTTCTCGTAGGTGCGGGGGAAGAAAATGCAGGATTGGTTGATATTGGTGATGGTTTAGCTTGTGCTTTCAAGATTGAATCTCACAATCACCCATCGGCCATAGAGCCTTTTCAAGGCGCTGCCACGGGAGTCGGTGGTATTCACAGAGATATTTTTACCATGGGGGCAAGACCTATTGCGGCCCTGAATTCTCTTCGTTTTGGTAATATCGATTTGCCTCATACCCGACGCTTAGTCGAAGGGGTTGTTGCCGGTATAAGCCATTATGGTAATTGTTTTGGTGTTCCCACCGTAGGCGGCGAAGTTTATTTTAATGATTGTTACAATCAGAATATTTTAGTAAACGCCATGTCTGTAGGGATCGTAGAAGTAGGAAAAACGGTTTCTGCCATAGCAGAAGGACTTGGAAATCCTGTTTTCATTGTTGGCTCTGCTACTGGAAAAGACGGTATTCACGGCGCTACCTTTGCCTCGGCCGATTTAACAGAAGATTCCGCGGAAGATTTACCAGCGGTTCAGGTCGGTGACCCTTTTCAAGAAAAATTGTTACTGGAAGCCACGCTGGAAGCCATAAAAACAGGAGCCATCGTTGGCATGCAAGACATGGGCGCCGCGGGCATAACCTGTTCTACCTCAGAAATGAGTGCTAAAGGGGGTGTGGGTATGATGATCGATTTAGATAAGGTGCCTACCAGACAAAAAAACATGAAGCCTTTCGAGATTTTACTCTCTGAAAGTCAGGAACGTATGTTAATTGTCTGCCATAAAGGGCAAGAACAACTTTTATTGGACGTATTTGAGAAATGGGATCTTGAATGTGCTGAAATTGGGGAAGTTACTGATACTGGAACGCTTGTTTTTCATACTTCAGGTACAAAAATAGCCGAAGTAAACGCACATTCTCTTGTTCTGGGTGGTGGTGCACCAGTATATCAAAGAGAATATAAAAGACCCGCTTATGTTGAGGAAATAAGAAAAATAAATACAAAATCTATTCCTCTTAACACTAAATACGTAGCCTCAGCTAAAAAACTGGCTGCCAGCCCAAATTTAGTTTCTAAGCGCTGGATTTATGAACAGTATGATTCCATGGTAAGAACAGGTACCATGACGACAAATAAACCCTCTGATGCTTCGGTGGTGTGGGTAAAAGATACTAAAAAAGCCATTGTACTAACCACTGACTGTAATAGTTCTTACGTACATGCTGACCCATATCAGGGTGCAATGATTGCTGTTGCTGAGGCGGCCCGAAACATTGTTTGTTCCGGGGGTACACCTGTAGCTATTACCAATTGCTTGAATTTTGGAAATCCATATAACCAGGGTGTTTACTGGCAGTTTGTTCAGGTTATTAAAGGAATGGGCGACGCTTGCAGGAAATTCAACACGCCAGTTACGGGTGGTAACGTAAGTTTTTATAATCAATCTGTCCTTAAAGACGGTACCGAACCTGTTTTCCCTACACCTACCATTGGTATGTTAGGTGTTATGGATGACATTTCCTGGCATACTACCTTACACTTTAAAAAACCGGGCCATGTTATATATATGCTTGGAACCCCGGTAAATGATTTGGGAAGTTCGGAATACTGTAGAACCGTCCTCGGAATTCCTCTGTCTGCTCCCCCATCGTTTGATATGGATGAGGAATTGCATTTACAGCAAAACATCACCCAATTGATTCGTAAAAAATACATTGAATCTGCCCACGATATCAGTGAAGGTGGTCTGTTTCACTGTTTATTGGAATCGGCGATAGCGGGAAATGTAGGATTTGACATTGAAACTGATAGTAACTTCCGAAAAGATGCCTATCTTTTTGGGGAAAGTCAGAGTAGATGTGTTGTTACCATTAATCCTCAAAAAGAGGATGCTGTAGTTAATTTTCTAAATACCCACAACGTTCCTTTTTCTCGTATTGGAGAGGTGATAAAGGACGAAATTAAAATAGACGCTGAGTCATTTGGCAAGATTGGAGAATACACCTTGATTTATAATAATACCCTTGGTCAGAAAATGGCCGGAGTTCAAAACTAATTTAATATGAGAACGATATCTTATTTTGTCGGCATAGCCTGTATTTTGTTTTTAGCTCTAAGTTGTGATGCCCTGAAAGGCGGAGTTACTATAAAAGGTAAAATTAGTGGCGCTGAAAATCTTCAGGCATTCATTGATAAAACCATCATTGGAAAAGTAAATGTAGTCCTTGACAAAACGGAAATAGACGGAACTGGTTCATTTAAAATAAATTTCCCAAAGGGTTTAGAAGCCGGTATTTATAATGTGCGCATAGGCGCAAAAAGAATGCTAATGGTGCTCAATGGGTCAGAAAAGGAAATTTCCATTGATGGCTCCTTAGAATCTTTGGATCAATATAGTTTCACCATCAATGGTTCTCCGGAAACGGCTCAATTAAAAGAGCTTATTCAAGGTCTTCAAAGTCAGCAAAAAACGGCTAACGATGTAGTTACCTTTATAGATCAAGCTGAAAATCCAATGCTGGGCGCTTTAGTGGCCAACATGGTTTTTGGACAAAGCCCTGATTATCTGCCTCTTCAAAAAAAGGCTTATGACAAGTTAGTAGCTAAATACCCAAAGGATGAGTTAACTACTGCTTTTGGTGAATTTATCGCTTTAAAAGAACAGGAGAATGCAGCAGCCATGTCACAACAACTCATCCAGGTAGGTCAACCTGCTCCGGAAATCGCTTTACCTGATCCAACGGGAAAAATCAGGAAGTTATCCGACTTGAAAGGGCAAGTAGTTTTGCTCGATTTTTGGGCTAGCTGGTGTGGTCCTTGCCGCAGAGAAAATCCAAATGTAGTGGCTGTTTATGAAAAATATAAAAACAAAGGTTTTACCATTTTTAGCGTAAGCTTAGACGGTTTAGATGATCGTACGTTGTCGCGTTTGGAAGATCCTTCGATGGCGAGTACCTACATAGCTCAGGGAAAACAAGCCTGGATTGATGCCATTGCCATAGATAAATTATCGTGGCCACATCATGTAAGTGATTTGAAAAAATGGTCCTCTGCTGCTGCCGCATTGTATGGGGTAAATTCCATACCCAGAGCCTTTATGCTTGATAAAAATGGGGTAATCGTTTCCACCAGTGTTCGAGGATCGCAAGAAATTGAAAGCACTTTAGTTAAATTACTTGAATAATGTTATTTATTTTTAATTATATTTACAAAGGGAACAAAAACCAAATTTTGTATTTGACATTTAAAACCTAGTAACTGATATGACCTTTCAAATTAAAGAAACGCCAGAAATTTTCGATGTAGTTATTGTTGGTTCTGGAGCCGGCGGTGGCATGGCGGCTTATACCTTAACCAAGGCAGGCGCTAAAGTTTGCTTATTGGAAGCGGGGAGTTATTACGACCCTGCTGATCCTCAATATATTACCCAAATGAAAAATCCTTGGGAATCTCCTCGTCGCGGTGCTTCAAGTACCAGACCTTTTGGGGATTTTGATGCAGCTTACGGAGGTTGGCAAATCGAAGGCGAGCCTTACTCAGCGGTAAAAGGTACCGAATTTCATTGGTTCAGATCCAGAATGTTAGGGGGTCGAACTAATCACTGGGGTAGAATTTCTCTTCGCTTCGGTCCAAATGATTTTAAAAGAGGTTCTTTAACTGGTATTGGAGATGACTGGCCTATCGGATATGACGATTTGAAGCCTTTTTATGACAAAACAGATAAACTAATTGGTATTTTTGGTTCTGTCGAAAATATATACAATGAACCGGACGGTATTTATCTACCTCCACCACCTATGAGATTGCATGAGCATTTTATAAAGAAAGCAGGAACGAATTTAAAAATTCCTGTTATTCCATCCAGGCTTTCTATTTTAACCAGACCGATAAATAACGAAAGAGGCTCTTGTTTCTATTGCAACCAATGTAGCAGAGGTTGTAATAAATATGCTGATTTCTCCTCTTCATCTGTATTGGTTATTCCTGCCATGAAAACAGGAAACTTAACCCTTATCAATCATGCAATGGTTCGTGAGGTACTTACTGACCAGGCGACAGGTTTGGCAACTGGGGTATCTTATGTTGACACTAAAACGATGGCCGAAGTCTCTGTTCGCGCTAAACGAGTGGTTTTAGGAGCGTCTGCCTGTGAATCTGCCCGTTTACTTTTGAACTCTAAATCGGCTCGTTTCCCTCAGGGATTAGCCAATACAAGTGGCGTAATTGGTAAATATTTAAATGACTCTACGGGAGCCAGCCGAAGTGCTTTTGTTCCTTCGCTGATGAACCGAGATCGTTACAATGAAGATGGAGTTGGCGGAAGTCATATATATTCTCCATGGTGGCTAGATAATAATAAATTAGATTTTGCCAGAGGATATCATATCGAATACGGTGGAGGCATGGGTATGCCAGGCTACGGTTTTGGTATGGGAATGCATAATAATAACGGAAAATATCCTTATCCAAATGGAGAAAAGTTACCTGCTGGTGGCTATGGTTCCAGATTAAGAGAAGATGTGAATCGCTTCTATGGTGCACATATTGGTATGGCGGGTCGTGGTGAACCAATTCCTTTGGAAACCAATTACTGCGAAATCGATCCGGGCAAAGTGGATAAATATGGTATTCCAACGCTACGATTCCATTACAAATGGTCTGATCATGAAATAAAGCAAGCTAAACACATGCAGGACACTTTTGAGGAACTTATCATCGAAATGGGAGGTATTCCGTTAGGTAATAAACCTGGAGCAGATACCAACTACGGATTAGAAGCACCTGGAAAAATCATTCATGAAATTGGTACTGTTCGTATGGGCGATAATCCAAATCGTTCTGCATTGAATAAATATCAGCAGGCACATGATGTTAAAAATTTGTTCGTCGTCGATGCAGGTCCATTTGTTTCTCAGGGTGATAAAAACGTAACCTGGACTATTTTAGCGTCCTCTATGCGTACTTCTGAATACATCATTGATCAAGTTAAAGCTAATAAAATCTAATTGCCATGAAACGCAGAGATCTTATAAAAAATATAACGCTTACCTCGGTAGGGCTTGCTACTGCTCAGGTATTACCCGCTCAAACAGAAAATATAGCGGCCGGTAAGCCTAAAAAGCAGAAATCTAATTATGGTAGAACACCCGATGAGATAAAAAGAGACGAGAAGCTTGCTTCAGAAACGTTTTTTACCCCAGGTGAAATGGCTGTTATTACCCGATTATGTGATATTATCTTACCAGCTGAAGGGACTTCGCCCTCTGCCGTGCAAGTAGGCGTTCCCGCTTTCATTGAATTTATCGCTAAGGATATGCCTTATCAGCAAGTTCCGCTCAGAGGTGGTATCATGTGGTTAGAAAATTACTCGCGAAAGTTATTTGGAAAATCTTTTGTAGCTATTACCCCAGCGAATCAGATGACCATTGTCGATGCTATCGCTTATCCAGAATTGGCCACTCCCGCTGTTTCTGCAGGAGTAGCTTTCTTTAATCTAATGAGAGATTTGACATTAACGGGTTTTTATACCACAGAGGCCGGATTTGAAGACCTTGGTTATGTAGGTAACAGACCCAATAACTGGGAAGGTCCACCAGCTGAAGTACTAAAGAAATTTAATTTTTAAGGGTATTTCAAATTTTAAGTTCCAATGCGTTCTTTTGATCATGTTTTAAATTTATGGGATGATCGTAAAGAGGCATCTTATAGCGATAACCAAATAGATCTATTCCTATACCGGTCTAATTTACTTGGTGCAGATTTAAGGATTACTAATTTTGGAGGAGGAAATACCTCCTGTAAAACAATAGAATCTGATCCATTAAGTGGTGAATTAAAAGAAGTTATGTGGATAAAGGGTTCCGGTGGAGATATCGGAACCCTTACCCGAAAGGGTATCGCGGGCTTGTTTACAGACCGTCTGCATTCGCTAAAAAAAATATATAAAGGGCTTCCTTTCGAAGATGAAATTGTTCCCTTATTGCAACATTGTCTCTACGACCTGAATAGTGCTGCACCGTCCATTGATACACCATTGCATGGACTTTTGCCTTTTCCTCATATAGATCACCTTCATCCGGATGCCCTCATTGCTATTGCGGCAGCAAAAGATGGGGAGGCTATTATGAAACAAATATGGGGTAATTCAATAGCCTGGATTCCCTGGCAAAGACCTGGTTTTGATCTTGGATTACAACTTGAAAAGTGCTATAAAGAAAATCCGGGCATTAAAGGCATTATCCTAGGCAGTCATGGGCTATTTACCTGGGGAAATACCTCAAAGGAATGTTATTTCAATAGTCTGACAGTCATTGAGGAAGCCTCCATTTTTCTTGAAAAGGCTCAGGAAAAAAAAGGATCTATTTTCGGAGGATTGAAAATTGAAAGTCCACCCTCACCTTATAGATTAAGTCAGGCGGCTCAATTGATGCCCATTTTAAGAGGGCTTTGTTCTGAAAAAAATCAAATGATAGGTCATTTTTCAGATGACCCTGCCGTGTTGGCTTTTATAAACAGTCATGATTTGCAGCGACTTGCTCCTCTTGGCACTTCCTGCCCCGATCATTTTTTACGCACTAAAATAAAACCCCTGGTTTTATCTCTTGCTATTACTGAAGATTTATCAGACAGTGCAGCCATAAGAGAAATTATTAAACCAGCTTTCGAGCAATATAGAGCGGACTACGCCGAATATTATGAAGCCTGTAAAAGGGATGATAGTCCCGCTATGCGAGATGCAAATCCGGTAGTAATCATCTATCCAGGCATTGGTATGTTTACTTTTGCCAAGGATAAGCAAACTGCCAGAGTTGCATCAGAATTTTATCAAAATGCCATTAACGTGATGCGTGGAGCGGAAGCAATTTCAAGCTACACGGCTCTTCCAAGGCAAGAGGCATTCAATATAGAATATTGGTTGTTAGAAGAGGCTAAACTACAACGAATGCCTGCTGAAAAACCACTGTCCCGCCGTATTGCCCTTATTACAGGGGGTGGCGGAGGTATTGGTGGCGCTATTGCTAAGAAATTGGCTGCTGAAGGGGCTCACATTGTTATAACAGACCTGTCGGAAGAAAGATTAAAAGAGGGTATTCAATTCTATAACAAGGATGTCGCCAGGTACTTTTCTGCAGATATAACCCAGGAAAAAGATTTGTTGAAATTAATTGATTTTACTTGTTTGCAATTTGGCGGGATAGATATCATTGTTCACAGTGCAGGTCTTGCTATATCGAAATCTTTGACCGATACGCTGGAATCAGACTGGGATATTTTACAAAATGTATTGGTTAAAGCGCAGTTTCAACTGTTTAAGTTGGGCGTTAATATAATGAAAAAGCAACAATTTGGTGGAAATCTTGTGACCATTGCCAGTAAAAATGGATTGGTTTCAGGGCCAAATAATGTAGCTTATGGTACAGCCAAAGCGGCTCAACAACACATGACCCGATTACTCGCTGCCGAATTAGCCAAAGAAAATATAAGGGTAAATACCGTCAATCCTGATGGAGTTATCGTTGGAAGCAAAATATGGGAAGGAGCATGGGCGGAAGGAAGAGCAAAAGCTTACGGCATATCAGTGTCTGACCTACCCGCACACTATGCCAAAAGGAATCTTTTAAATCAAATTATTTTACCAGAGGATATTGCTAATGGTGTTTTTGCCCTTTTGGCCGTACTTAATAAATCGACGGGACTCACCATTAATGTTGACGGAGGCATACCTGAAGCATTTGTTCGTTAAAGGTTGGACTCAGGCTTTTTATTCTTAAATTACTTTCTTTATGCGAATAGATTCATTGCATATTTCAAGACATAATGATTTGTTTTTGGAAAAACATAGCCAATCATTTCATTTTCTAAAAAGAGAACTTTCAGATAAAGGTGTTGATATTGAGTCTATTATAACCAAAATACAACAATTCCAGGTAGCTATTCCCAGCTGGGCGCTTGGTGCAGGGGGAACCCGATTTGGTAGATTTTCTATGGGTGGTGAACCCGGAGATCTCTTTCAGAAAATATCGGACATAAGTATCATCAATGATTTAACGGGGGCTGCAGGCGCCGTTTCGTTACATATTCCCTGGGATATTCCGGAAAATGTGTCCACATTAACCCGGTACGCGAGCGAATGCGGTATAACTTTCGATGCAGTAAATTCCAATACCTTCCAAGATCAACCTAAACAAGCTCTTAGTTATAAATATGGATCTCTCTGTCATACAGATAGAAAAGTACGAGAACAGGCAATACAACACAATATAGAGGTTATTCATCATGGAGAAGCATTGGGTTCAAAAAGTATAACCGTTTGGTTGTCAGATGGATCTACCTTTCCAGGTCAAATTAATTTTAGACAAGCTCTGTCTAGAACAAAGGAATCTTTACAAGAAATATATAGACATTTACCCGCCGATTGGCAAATGTTTATAGAGTATAAACCCTACGAACCTCAGTTTTACAGCACCGTAATTCAAGATTGGGGAACCTCCCATTTATTAGCTTCCGCTTGTGGTCCTCAGGCTTTTAGCCTGGTCGATCTGGGTCATCATTTACCAAATACCAATATTGAGCAAATTGTCGCGACCCTGTTGTCTTTGGGAAAATTAGGTGGATTTCATTTTAATGACAGTAAATATGGCGATGATGATCTAACTGTTGGCAGCATAAAACCTTACCAGTTATATTTGATTTTTTTAGAATTAGTGAGTGGCCTTGCTGATCCAACGGTGGCGAATCCCCCCATTTCATACATGATTGATGCAAGCCATAATGTAAAAGATCCATTGGAAGATCTTATGCAAAGTATCGAGGCCATTCTGCTTTGCTATGCACAGGCATTATTGGTAGATTTTAATAAACTGAATGAGCTAAGAGATAAAAACGAAGTGGTTTTAGCTCAGGAACTGATACAAGATGCCTATAGAACAGATGTGAGGCCACTACTTAGAGAGGCCAGATTGCGAAAAAAAGCGGCATTTTCACCTATTCAATGCTACAGGGAAAATGAAATAAGGAATCAGCTCATTAAAGAAAGAGGAATTACAAATAAAGCAAAAGGATTGTAAATGATGTCCATCCTCATTTTCGATGTGGGTAAAACAAATAAAAAAGCCATTTTATATGATTATTCATACAAAGAAATATGGCAAACGTCCACCGTTTTACCTGAAATAACGGATGAAGATGGCTTTCCTTGCGACGACATTCATGCCATATTAGCATGGATGAAAAACGTTTTGTCAAATCTTACCAGCAGTGGAAATTATCAGATAACCCATCTGAATTTTTCTGCTTTTGGAGCGAGTTTCGTTCATGTCGATGAGGCTGGTAATATTTTGACTCCTCTTTATAATTATACAAAACCGATACCATCGGATATCAGAGCATCATTTTATGAAAAATACGGGGATGAAAAGAAATTGGCTTTAGAAACCGCTTCGTCAAGTCTCGATTTTTTAAATTCCGGTTTACAATTATATTACATAAAATACCGATATCCGTCTGTATTTGAGCGTATTAAATGGAGCCTGCATTTACCTCAATTTTTAAGTTATTATTTCACACAATGGCCTGTTTCAGAATTAACCAGTATTGGTTGCCACACAGCCCTTTGGAATTTTTCAGAAAATGATTATCATTCCTGGGTTTATGGAGAAGGGATAACAGAAAAATTTCCTCCTATATCACCTACGGGTGCCTGTTCAGAAATAACCATTTCAGGAAAATTAATAAATGTTGGAGTAGGTATTCATGACAGCTCTGCTGCCCTGTACCCTTTCTCTTTATTAACGGATAAACGCTATTTACTTTTATCAACGGGAACCTGGAGTATTGTATTCAACCCCTATTCAACACAACCTTTAACGGCCGAAGTTCTGGAAAGAGACTGTTTACTTTTCCTTCAACCCA
>JAFMBH010000095.1 GCA_017858735.1 Bacteroidota bacterium | reverse complement strand
AAGGTAAAAGAGAAGTAGAACGAGCGTTAGATTACTATAATCTTGATATGATTATCGCTTTGGGCTATCGTATCAATTCAAAAATAGCCACACAGTTTAGAATTTGGGCAACACAACGCCTAAAAGAATACATCGTTAAAGGGTTTACGATGGACGATGAACGCCTTAAAAACTTGGGTGGTGGAAACTATTGGAAAGAACTATTAGGCCGCATTCGGGATATACGTTCCAGTGAAAAAGTAATGTATCGCCAGGTGTTAGATTTATATGCTACGGCTACCGATTACGACCCAAAAAGCGATCAAAGCCTAACCTTTTTTAAAATTGTCCAAAACAAACTCCACTTTGCTGCCCACGGACATACCGCAAGTGAAGTTATTTATTTGCGTGTAGATAGCGACAAACCTTTTGCTGGCGTAACTAATTTTAAAGGAGATGCCCCCACACAAGCAGAGGTTTTAATTGCCAAAAATTTTTTGGAAGAAAAAGAGTTAAAAGTGCTCAATAATTTGGTAGCCGCTTATTTTGATTTGGCAGAGCTTAACGCTATTGAAGAACGTGAAATGCGTATGGTAGATTATGTGCAAGAACTGGATAATATATTGAACTCAACAGGGAGAAAAGTACTCGATAATGCAGGTAATATTTTACATACCCAAGCTACAGAAAAAGCAAAATCAGAATACCAAAAATACAAATCCAAAGCGCTAAGCTCCGTAGAAAAAGAGTATTTAAAAAATATTGCCACCCTGGAGCAAAAAGTAAAAAAAGGAGGAAAAAAAGGAGCAATTTAGAACAACTATTAAATGGTGTGGAAATGGAGTAGTCTGTATTAAGTTTAGCCATTCTGTTGAAAGAGATGATTTATCAATCATTAAAAATAGTTTTAGGGAAGTCTGTTTTTTGCATTAAATACGCGTCCATGTCATCTCTTTTTGATCTCCTATTTGCGTAATGAATATTCCAGTCAAACTGGGTTCTTCGTCACTTTTGGTGAAATTTCTTAATTGGTTTTAATAAGAAAAATAGGAATGATCAAGAACCGGCTAATTTTAACAGGAATCTTCATTGAAATGGGTGTGATTGAAATAGAATATGAGCTTAATAAAATTAAAGTATTCATCAAAATTGACGAAGAACCTCAAACTGAGCCACTAAAACCGGGGCAAACTGAGCCAGAGAACCTATTTACAGAAAAGAGTTTACCAATGCTCTTTATCCGTTACCATTTGGGTAACAATTAGCGAATTATTTAAACGAAACAAACCTTCGCTAATACATACCAAAATGGGTGACCGTACGAAAGTTCGTTTCGGGTATAAGGGAGTTATGGGCAAAATAGATAATGACAAAAAATATGGAAATAATGATTTTTAGTCAATAAGATTTATACCTTTGCTCAAATTAGAAATCGAAAAAACGGAATTCGTAAACAAATGATAATTCGCGAAACATACCTGCAAAAGCTAAGGGGACTGCGAGACCAAAAACTCATTAAGGTTGTGACTGGAATCAGACGTAGTGGGAAATCTACTTTGTTAGAAGCATTCAAGCATGAACTCATTGAAAGTGGTGTAGCAAAAAGAAACATTGTTTTTCTGAATTTTGAAGAGCGCGAAAACATACACTTAACAAATTGGACTGCACTTTATGATGAAATCATTAAGAATATAAAGTCAGATGAAAAGTATTATGTATTTCTTGACGAAGTCCAGTTAGTGGACGATTTCGAAAAGCTAATTAACAGTCTATTTAGAAAAAAAAATATTGACTTGTACGTAACAGGTTCAAACGCTTACTTACTGTCAAGTGAATTAGCAACTTTACTCACAGGACGTTATATAGCAATAAACGTTCAACCTTATTCCTTTTTGGAATACACATTAGCATATAGCAAAGAAAAAAACACAGACAGACTTTTTCGCCAATACATAAACACAAGTTGTTTTCCGGAAGCAGTGACCTTAGCCAAGAGAAATGAAAATTTAGTCAATGATTATTTGCAATCTATTTATGAAACGGTTGTAATCAAGGATATTGCTCAACGCTACAAGTTAAGGAACTTACACAACTTACAACGAGTAATCAGTTTAGTTTTTGATAGTATTGGATCTTACGTATCTCCAACTAATATTGCCGCTACACTCAATAAAAATTCCAATAAAACAATATCACATAACACAATAATCAAATATTTGGAATTTTTAACTAATTCCTATATCATATATGCTGCACCACGCTACGACATAAAAGGAAAGGAATTACTTTCTACAAACCCCAAATATTACTTAGTAGACTTAGGATTGAAAAATATTACCACAACGAATAAATATGATGCTGATTTAGGTCGCAAATTGGAAAATGTTGTTTATTTTGAATTGCTCAGACGTGGCGGAAAAATTTATGCGGGAAAAAATAATGACAAAGAAATTGATTTTGTGGTGCAAAAGCCGAATAATGAACGCGAATATTATCAAATAGCTTTTACTGTTAATGACGAAAAAACATTTGAACGTGAAATTTCGGCATTTAGAAATATTCGTGATAATTACCCCAAATTTTTACTGACACTCGACTTTGACAAAACAAATATTGAAGGGATACATAAAGTAAACGTTATAGATTGGCTGTTAGGTGTAAGCCACAGCTCATAACAGCGGCTAAAAAAAATGTGGTTTTCAAAAGAAAGTTTGTGCTTCAAAATCGCCAACTTTCTTTAGCCGCAAATCGTTAGGGACATTGAAAAGGCAATCTCCGAAAATAATACGACTTAAAACTTGTAAAATTGTATCTAAGTGAATACATTTGTATGTGTATCTAATTGAAAAAACAATAGAATTCGACCTGTGGCTCAAGAAATTGAGAGACAAAACTGCCAGGGCTAAAATATTATTTCGCCTTCAGCGCGTTGAATTAGGAAATTTAGGTGACATAAAACCCGTCAGTCATGGTCTAACAGAAATGAGAATTACTCATGGAAAGGGTTACAGGATTTATTATAAAATTGTCGAAAAACAAGTGATTTTATTGTTAATAGGAGGGGATAAAAGTACGCAAGAAAAGGACATAGAAAAAGCTTGGAAAATTTGGGGTAACTATCAAAAAAAGTAATGATGAAATCGAGTAAATTTGACATAGCGGAATATTTAGATGATCAGGAAATGATCAATGAGTATCTGAATACCGTTTTAGAGGAAGGCGACTCAAATGATATTCAAGTGGCACTAGGACACATAGCCAAGGCCATTGGAATGTCAAAAATTGCAGAACAAACTGGTATGAGTAGACCGAGTTTATATAAAGCCTTAGCTGAAAATGCAAAACCACAGTTTGATACAATTTTGAAAGTTTTAAGAGCAATTGGAGGAAATATCAAGATGAAACCTTCCATTTAATTAACAACGTACCATCGCCTGCTGCAAATCGTCAGTGGCAAACAAAAGAAAAGCTAGATGAAATACAAAATTGAAACAAAAGAACTTGTAAGAATTATTTCGTTCACCAAGAGAATTAATGAATTATGAAAACTAAAGAAAAGGATACTAAAAAAAGCTTTGATGCAGTAAAGTTTATGCGCGAACAAAGAGATCGAATTTCAAAAGAAATAATGAATTTAACTACCGAAGAAATAGTGGAATATTTCGAAAAGAAAAGCGGAACAGCAAGTGCAAAGACCAGTGCATAGCATTATCTGGATTTTCCGGGAATTAAAGGTTTCTCTAAACGGAATATTTTTTCTTGCTGATAGTTCAGTGCAGCAAGCTGCTGCAGTAAAAAAAAACTCAGGTTTTCAACCACACACCACCAACGATATACAGAAATATCGTTCATTGAAGCGATAATTATAATTATCATCTATTTAAACGATATTTGCACTATGATAGCAGTTTACTCTTGAAAACATTCGACGTATTGCCATGTAAGGGAAGCACTTTAGAAGACATTAGTCTGGAACTTTTTAAGTTGAGGTATCTACCATCAGCTATTGACGCAGATACCTTAGCAAAAAATGGAAATGACTTAAAATCACAGCTGGCCTCCTTTAAATTTTATGACATCAAAGAAGATTGTCCGACATTTGCCGGTATTTTGATGTTTGGAACAAATCCTCGATTCTTTATTCCTGGTGCAATGGTACAATATGTTCGTTTCCAAGGAGAAGATGAGGCGAGTGATTTTGATTTTGAACACCGCTTCGATGGTGACTTGACAACCCAATTGGGGCAAATGGAAGGATTTATAAAAGCGAATATTGTGAAATTAGTGTTGCCTGAACTTGGTGGAAAATATGTTTCAAGTTATCCTTTACGAGCGGTAAAAGAATTATTATTCAATGCCGTAATTCATAAAAATTACCAATCTAATGCCCCGATCAAATTTTATGAATTTTCAGATAGGATAGAAATATCAAATGCTGGAGGTTTATATGGCAAAGTACAACCAGAAAATTTTCCAAACGAAAATGATTATAGAAATCCTGCTATTTCAGAGGCCGTTAAGAACCTGGGATTTGTTAATGGATTTCACGTAGGGGTAGAAGCTGCCATCGCTGCTTTAGGCAAAAATGGTAGTCCTGCGCCTGAATTTCTGAAAGATCAGCCTTTTTCATTTTTAGTTAAAATTTTTAAAAGGGTTTAGCATAAAATCAATTATTTTCTTTAACAATAAAAGTGGCGTTGGTGGTAAATCAACTTAACAGGCGAAATAAATAATACACCTTGGAGTTTACCCAATACCCAAGATTGGCTGTTTCTTTGAATAATAAAGTTCGGGTAGAAGGAATAAAAGTTTTGGTATGCTTAACCCTTACCGGTTTGAATTCACAGTGTTAGATGGATGTTCCTGTTCTACGGTCGGATTTATAGAAAATGGTAGGATTTGATTTGAAAACGATCTACAATGGGCCATTATGAGGGGATCAATGGGGTTCTTGCCGCCCACCTTTTCTTTTTATAGAACTTTGTCATTTTGAAGATTAATTGACAAATCAGCTAGATTTTGTAAATTTGTATAAATGAAAAAATAAATACCAAAAATATTCGAATATCTAGGTATTTTAATCTTTTTTTATTCTAATGAACATGAGCCAATTCATGTTCATGGAAAATATAATGGATTAGAAAGCAAAGCTGAGTTTTATATTGTTGAGGGTGAAATTGTTGAGATTAAGATTAAAATAGTAAAAGGCTGTAGACCTTTAACTGGAAGTAAGCTTAAGGATTTTGAGGTATTCCTCGAAAAATATTCGGACAATATTGTTGAAAAATGGATAGATTATTTTGTCTATCACAAAAATGTCCAGTTTGAAAAAATTAATACCAGAATCAAATGAAAATAGTCGAAGAGTATATTGATGGTCAAACTGATTTGATTGAAATCAATTCAGCTGTTTATATTGGAGATTACGCAATCAGAATATTTTTTAATGATGGTGTATGCAAATTAGTCGACTTCAAGTTATTTCTTGAAAATTCTTCACATCCCGCAATTAAAAAATATTTGGATGAATCTAAATTTAAGCAATTTTTAATTCTGGATGGAAATTTAAATTGGAATGATTATGACTTAATATTTCCAATAGCGGACTTATATCAAGGCATAGTTTAAACTCAATTTGCAAATTGCCCAGTCATTTTTTAAAAATAATATTTATTAGCTTTTTTGGCTCTACTATTTTAATGGGATATTTTGCTCTACAATAAAAAGAATGAAAGTATCTGAAAACATAGCATTTACTATAGATAGGCTACCCAAAGGCTATATATTCACCTATTCTGACTTTAAAACAGAGGTGACCCAAAAAGAAGCGGTAATAAAAGCCTTGAACCGAATGGTGGCTTCGGGCAAAATCGCCAAACTATCCAAAGGAAAATACTACAAACCCGAAAACACCCCATTTGGCAACCTTCAACCCAATCAGGCACAAGTATTAAAAGACTTATTGGAAGAAAACGGAAAAATAACCGGTTATCTAACGGGTTACAGTATTTACAACCAATTGTGTTTAACAACACAGGTAAGCAATACCGTACAAATCGGTAAAAATCAGGTTCGCCCTAACTTTAAAAGAGAACCTTATACCATTACTTTTGTAAAGCAAAAGAATATCATCACCAAAGATAATATTCCTTTGTTCCAGGTGCTGGATGCTATTCGCTACATCAAAGACTTTGAGGACAAAGAAATCAAAAGGCTGGTTCGCTTAGCCTTAATATATCCACCTGCTACAAGGGCTTTATTAGGTGCGTTGTTAGAGCAATTACAACAAGGCAAAATAACAATTTAATTAACAACGTACCATCGCCTGCTGCAAACCGTCAGTGGCAAACAAAAGAAAAGCTAAATGAAATACAAAATTGAAACAAAAGAACTTTATACATACAATGGTTTACTTGGCAAGTGTAAACATATTGTGTTTCCCAATTGATTATTCTACGCCTTCTCCACCAACCGAAACGCACGCTTAGTTTGTTCTATCTCACTATTACTGATTCCAAGCTTCTTGGCAACAGCGCGCCAATTTGAAATTTTTTGATACATTTCCTTTAAGACGCTTTCTGCGCTATCCCTTTTTAGTTGATAGAAATGTGCGGTTTCTATAGCTAAAGAAATATCCAAGGCATTACTATTTTCAGAAATATTTAAGGTTAAACCATTGCCCATTTCATTGGGATTCATATCATAGGCAGGAGACAACCGCCACCCTTTATCTGCGAGAATAAATCCATGGTTTCGTAAATGGTCATCTGTGTTCGACACCAAAATATTAAATGCCATTCGTCGCCATAATTGTTCCAAATCTTCTTTCGCTTCAGGACAATTTTTCATTATAAAGCCAACCAAATCCAGGTATCCAACACCTTCTGCATGATCAGCTCCATCTTGAAGACCCAACAAGGTCATTGCCGATGCAAAATGAATACGCTTTTGGGCATTTGTTCTATCAAATCGTTTGGATAAAAAAGTATGATGCTTGCCTGAAAATTTTTGTATTCGCGCTTCCGAAACATGAATACTACAAGTTTTGGCTAATTCGTGCAATACCATCTCCCAGGCCCCCGAATTTTTTTCATCTCGTGAACTTGGAAATTTTGCAATCCATAAATGTCCTTTATCATCTATCACACTGGCTTTGGGCCTTGCTCCTCCGAGAGAAGATCCTGGGTCAATTAGTACACTCAACCATTGCGCATATTTGGGATTGTTCATGGCATCATCTCGCTCTAACTGTAAACTAGCATGTTCTAATTCCCGAAGTGATGTCCACGGTGGCGTTACCATTTTCTTTTGATCATTCATAAATGGCCCATCTTCACCCAATTTAAATCGTATGCCACCCATTCGATGACCATCAAAAACGCCCAACAAAAAATCACTTTCAAAAAGTGTTCTTTCGTCTCGACCTTCCTCTTTTGCTTGCCATGCTTCTCTTCTTCGCATCAATAGCCTGCCCCAACGGTCGGGCGATGAATCAAGAAATATCCCAAAGTTATTTTTCTCTTCTGGTAAATATTGTTTTCCCTTGTAAAATCCCAAGTATGGATCCAGGAATAAAATTGGGTTCTGATTATTCACCCAAGTCTCCGTATATTCAAACGAAAAAGTCTCTTTGCCACGCACGCGTTGAGAAGTTAAAAAACCCATTAATATAGCCTCTTCCGGGAACTCCCAATCTGCGTAAACCCACATTTTTGTTTCGTTTTGCTTCATGACTTTTTCGCTTGTTTAGGTGCACGTTTTTTGGTTAAAATTCCAGCATCCTGCAATTTCCTTCCTAAGGGATCCGTTGCGGCAACCAGGGATAAATCTTTTTCTAATCCTAATACAAAGAGCGCTTGTAAATAGCTCCCGATGGCTACTGTTGGACTTCCCTGCTCAATATTATAAATCGTTTTTCGACCAAGTCCTGTGCGCTCAGCAATTTGCTCTGCACTCAATTTTCGGCGCAAGCGAGCTAATTGAATATGTTCACCCAGATCTTTTAAAATCTTTAAATTTTTAGGCAATATAGCTGGCGCTGTCTTCATATAACATGTTTTATAACGGACAAATTTAGTTTATTTTATCCGTTATATGACAAGTTATTAAATTTTTAATCCAGAAAATTTAATTTTTTCTTACCGGAAGTTCAGTCCAACAGCCTGTTGGACTAAGCATGTTACCGATATATATTCACCATGGACATCAAATGCTTGTTTTGGAAAAGGAAAAATAAGCGAGTATCATTGATAACAATGAACTATATTTGAAAAGTAATAAAGGAAATAACTTATGCTATCATTCGTCGGGAGGTACATTAATTGCAGCTAATGAATAAGTTTATAGAACAGGGACAATCCGACAAAACGGCTTGCATTCAACATCAGTCATACAAATACCTAAAGTCTTTAAAAGTGATATTGGTAAGAATTGATTTATTTCTTGATTTTGGTTTAAAAAAAAGCTTATATTTGTACTTTGAGTGTAAATATGGACAATAAATTAAACAAATTATTACAGGATATACCTAAAGGGGCAGTTATACTGTCTTCTTGGTTGACCTCCAAAGGTTATTCTCACTCCCTTCAACACAGATATTTAAAGAGTCATTGGCTTGAATCTATCGGCAGTGGTGCATTTAAAAGGGAAAATGATGAACTAACAGTTTTTGGAGCCTTACACGCATTGCAATTCCAAAGTAATAAATACATTCATTTAGGAGGTATTTCTGCATTGGGTTTATTAGGTTTTGCTCATTACATAAAAATGAGTGAGAAATCGTATTCGTTTTATGCCCAAACAGGATTCAAGTTACCGGAATGGTTTAAAAAAAATGAAGAATGGAAGGGTCATCAATTATTTTGTTCAAGCTTTTTGCCTCCTCAACTCGGCATAATGGATTATAATCTGGGTAATTTTAAAATTAAAATTTCAACTCCGTTAAGGGCACTGATGGAGTGCTTAGAAATTGCACCCAAAAATTTTGATTTGGAGGAAGTGTATTTAATCATGGAGGGGCTAACCAGCTTGAATCCAATGGAGATACAGAAATTGCTGGAATCATGTACTTCGATAAAAGTAAAAAGGTTGTTTTTGTATTATTCAGAGGTTTCCAATCATACTTGGTTCAAATATTTGAACATTGATAAAATAAACCTGGGCGCGGGAAAAAGATCAATGGTGAAAGACGGTATTTATAACGAAAAATACATGATAACTGTACCACAAAAAATCAATTGATGGAGTTAATTTATATACGCCAAACGGAATTATTACTAAGGGTGTTGCCGTATATTAATAATACGGGTGTTTTCGCATTACATGGAGGTACTGCAATAAACCTATTTCATGATGAAATGCCAAGATTATCTGTAGATATTGATCTAACATATCTGCCAGTTGTAAATAGGGAAACAGACTTGAATGCAATAAAAGCAAATTTGGAAGAAATGGCTGATGTGTTAAGACGAGTAGTTCCAGGAATACAAATAACTAATCCAAGCCATAATTTAGGTGAGTACAAACTTTTCTGTAATTTGAAGGGAGTTCAAGTTAAAATTGAAGTGAATACAATTAATAGAGGGGTTATTGGAGCTATTGAAAATAGACTTTTGTGCATAACTGCGCAGAAAAAG
This sequence comes from Bacteroidota bacterium, assembly GCA_017858735.1. Classification (GTDB taxonomy): domain Bacteria; phylum Bacteroidota; class Bacteroidia; order Chitinophagales; family Saprospiraceae; genus BJGN01. Next base: position 1,714 of record JAFMBH010000095.1, on the reverse strand, counting down.
TTTGATTTGTTCTTTGAAATGAAAATTGTTCCAAAGAATCAGTTATATGGTGGAAAAATGGTGGCCGCATTAGATCGCCAACATCCAAGAGATATTTTTGATACCATGAGATTATTAGATAAAGAGCCGCTTGACGAAGAAATTATCAAGGGATTTCTATTTTGTTTATTATCATCAGGTAAACCTATACATGAGATTCTGTCACCAGTTTTTAAAGACCAGAAAAGTGCTATTAATGCTCAGTTTAAAGGAATGACGGATGTCGATTTTACATATAGCACGTATGAGCTTCAAAGGAGTAGATTACTAAATGCGATTTTAAGGTCTCTGGATGGGCAGCATATATACTTTTTGAAGTCAGTAGCTGAAAATAAACCTGGTTGGATATATGGAGACTGGAGTAATTTTCCAGGAATTAGCTGGAAGTTGAAAAACTTGAAAGAGTTAGAAAAGAATAATAAGTCTAAATTTCAGGAACAAATAATTGCTATTTCTAATATAAATATTGACTTGACACCTACTTAAAAAAAGTATAAATTAAATACTTATACACTAAAGTTACGGAGCAAATTATCAGTTTTTATCAATTCCGAAACTTTAGTTACCTTCTTGTAGTATCCATAAAAGCAAAAGCTGTAAAAGATAAATATTTTGAAACAAAAAAATAAGAGTATGCAAACCACAAGTTTCAATGAAGTTTTAGACATTCACATAGGCAAACGTGGAACTAAAAAAAGGGAAAAATTTGAACAAGAGTTAAGAATTGAACTTTTAGGAGATGCAATAAAGAAAGCTAGAAAGTCCAAAAATCTAACACAAGAACAACTTGGTGAACTTGTAGGTGTGCAAAAGGCACAAATATCAAAAGTGGAGAATTCAGCAACCGATGCAAGATTTGCAACCATCCTTAAAGTATTCGATGCTTTAGATGCAAAAGTGAAATTTAGTGTAGAAATCGACGAACAAAAATTAATGATTAGTGAATAAGAAAGGCCGGATCATAACAATGGCTTTGATGATAGATTCGCTATCGCTTCATCCATTACTTAGCCTTGAATGTTATGCAAAAGGCTGAAAAAAATATTTTACTATAATATATTAACACGCCTAAATTTTCAGCAGACTATTTGATGAGGAGTTTCAAGGAATAAACGGAACCCTTATTTGAACGGATAAATAATCTCGAATTCGAAAATATTCACGCTATTTTTAAATGAAGTTTCAATAGAGTTAAACACCGTATTCCGTAAAAATGGCAATAATTTCGGATTTGATTCCGAAAAAATGGCAATAATTTCGGATTTGATTCCGAAATTCCCGTTATTTGTTGTTTCTTAAAATAAGTAAAAATGATTGAGCGAATTTTAGAAATGGGGAATCCGAAGGAAAAAGGGTCCATTCCAAATTCTTTCAAAAAGACTTATCCAACTGCCAATATAAATATTATTCACAGGGAAAATTTTGAACAATTTTTAGGTGTATAAGGGTAAGGTAGAGACTTCGGCTCTTTAATAAAGCTTAGAATAAAAGGAATTAATTCGGAGGGCAAATTGTCAGTTTTTTTAAATAAATAAGAAATTATATGTCAGATAAAGTCACTTTGATGTTTATTTTTGATGAAAACTTATTGTTTTTCAGAAAAATAGACAGACCGCATTGATTCTTCTTATTATTTACACTACATTCGCAAAATGGAATCAATAAAGAATCTGGG
>JAFMBH010000094.1 GCA_017858735.1 Bacteroidota bacterium | reverse complement strand
GTTCAACGGGAGTTTCATGGCATGCCCGCTGGGCGCCACGAAACTCTAGCTGTTACAAGCTGGTGTTCTGTCTTTAAGTGTCGATTTATTCATGCTTCTTATTCTTAAATTACTTTAAATGTTTTTAAAGAGTTCTTGTATTAAAGTTTTAAGTATTATCAAAAAGTTCAATAAGTTGTTCTGTAGTCGGAATTTTTTCGATAGAAAAAGTAAGTTTCATATTATGTTTTCACTTTTTATTCCAAAAAAAGATGGAAAAAATAATAAATCCTACTAATCCCTCCAAAAATGGGACTATTAAAAACAGATAAAAACTGGGATAAAATATTCCCAATAAAAAAATAGATATCAGTATTACTAAACCGAGATAAATCCAATATGCTTGATCAGCAATTTGCAGGGATTGTTTTTCAAATTTGTATCGGTTGAATATCAGTGGCAATAAGGCTTCTATGTCCCACAATAGTAGAAATAATCCAGCTAACAACATCAGTCCTGTAATAAGCGGTGTTCCCTGAAAATCAAAGGCAATGTTTATTATAAAAATATTAAGAATTATAATAAAATAAAGGAGAGCACCCAAGCGTGAAAATCGCTGCGTCATCAGCAGGACACCACAGATTAACTGACTTATGCCAATGAAATGCCAGTATGTACCCGACTCCATTAAAACCCGAAAAAATACTGCTGCCGGCGGAAGTTCATTAATAGGAATTTTGTTATTTAGTTTATTGATATCACCATATTGACCAAATTTATTCAAAGTAAAAGTAGAAATTACAAATGCTCCACCAATGAGATACCTCACATATACTGTGAAAATTTGTAGACTTTTTATATCTCTTATTTTGTTTAGTAATTTATACATATATTAATCTTTAAGTATTTTCAACACACGTTGGTTTAAATTCAATATTTTGTGGTCTGTTCTTTACACTTGCTTGTAACTACCATATAGGCGAAACAAACTTTCGCCTATACACCTAGTTTTGGTTGTATTAGCGAAGGTTTATTTCGCTTTTGTATCTAAATATAAATACTATTTTTCTATAAATCGTCAAATGGACTTTTAATTTGTTGTATGCTCTTGGTACTAACATGAGTATATATTTCAGTAGTTTTGCTACTACTGTGACCTAATAGTTCTTGTATATAACGCAGGTCAGTTCCACTTTCCAAAAGATGCGTCGCATAACTGTGTCTGAGCCAATGTAAAGTAACGGGTTTTGTAATTCTCGCTTTTTTCAATGCTTGTTTTAATACTAATTGTAAACTCCTTGAGTCATAAGGCGTGCCCGCTGTTTGGCCTTCAAATAAAAAAGTAGTAGGTCTGAATATTTTATAATAATTACGTAACATCTCTAATATTTTAAGACTAAGGGGTACTATTCTGTCTTTTTGTCCCTTAGCATTTTTCAATACTACAATATTTCTTTTTGAATCGATATGTATCGGTTTTAGTGTTAGCAATTCGCCACATCTTAATCCACAACTATATATTAAACTTAGCATCATCTTGTGTTTAATGTTATTGTGCGCCTCTAAAATGGTTTTTACTTCTTCTTTGCTCAATACATTGGGCAATACCTTAGCTCGTTTTGGCCGATGTATTTTATCAATCTCTATTTTGGTATATTTTATGGTTTTAAAATAAAGTTTTATGGCGTTTGTTATTTGATTTTGATAAGAAGCTGACAACTGTTTTTTTAATATAAACTCATTGTTGTATTTAATAACATCTTCATTTGTTAATTCAGCAATAGCAACAGTGTTGAAAAAAACAAAAAATGATTTTAAAGCATCTTTATATGTGATAATGGTACGCTCGCTATATCGTTTAGATTTCAGCCATTGTTGGAATTTTTCAATTTGAATATTTCCTTCTTCACTTGGTAATAAACTGCTTACCGTTGCTAGTTTAAATCTGATTCTGTTTTCTTCATTATCAGGCAGGTGCCATACCTTTAATTGCTGACTCCATTTTGAGTCCTCAAATTGTTTTATCCGGGCCAATATATCAGCATCTTTTTCAAAGTGTACCCCAATTCTACTTTCGCCTCTATATTTTATGATTTTTGCACTCCATTTCATAGTCATCATTTTGATAACTTAAAAATAGGCAGAAAGAATCTGTTCGGCAAAGGACATTTTTCATGATTTCCTAACAAATACAAAAGGGGAATCTGGCCTAGGCCAAATTCCCCCTTTATAACCGTTTAGGTTTTAACTAAACGCCTACTTCGCTAAGCTCTTTGTTATATACGCCTTCTTCAAGGCTTTTCTTTATTTCTTTGAATGCCTCAATAGTTAAATCCACTTCCTCGAATGTATGATCTGCTGTGGGGATTAATCGCAAAAGGATCATGCCTTTAGGTATCATTGGATACATTACCACTGAACAAAAGATATTGAAATTTTCTCTGATATCATGCACTAAGTAGGCGGTTTCTGCCACAGAACATTTTAAGAAAACGGGAGTAACACATGAGTTTGTAACCCCTAAATCGAGGCCTGCTTCCCTAAGTCCTCCTTGTAATCTATTTACTACGGCCCATAGTTTGTTTTTCAATGCAGGACCACGCTTAATAATCTCAAGTCTTTTTAAAGCACCAATAACTAATGGCATTGGTAATGCTTTGGCAAAAAGTTGAGAACGCATGTTGTATCTCAGGTAATCAATTAAGAATTGTTCACCGGCAACAAACGCACCGATACTTGCCATTGACTTAGCAAATGTGCTGAAATAAACATCAATTTTATCTTGAATGCCCTGCTCTTCTCCGGCTCCTGCACCTGTAGCACCCAATGCTCCAAATCCGTGCGCATCGTCCACGAAGAAACGGAAACCATATTGATCCTTAAGAGAAGCTATTTCTTTCAAGATACCCTGATTTCCTCTCATGCCAAATACACCTTCGGAAATTACCAAAATACCTCCTCCAGTTTCTTCAGTATATTTTTTAGCTTTCTCTATTTGTTTCTTAAAACTTTCAAAATCATTGTGTTCAAAAGGAAATCTCTTTCCCATTTGCATACGAACACCGTCATAGATGCAAGCGTGGCTGTCCATATCGTAAACCACGGCATCATGCCTGCTCATTAAGGCATCGATAATAGAAACTACTCCTTGGAAACCGAAATTTAGCAAAAGACCCGCTGGTTTTGATACAAAAGCCGCAAGCTCATTTTCAAGCTGTTCGTGCTGGTCAGTTTCACCTGACATTATTCTCGCACCCATAGGGTAAGCCAGACCCCATTCCGCTGAAGCATCAGCGTCGGCTTTTCTTACTTCCGGATGATTAGCCAGTCCCAAATAATTATTAAGACTCCAAACGATTCTTTCTTTTCCACGAAACGTCATTCGTGTACTAATCTCGCCTTCCAGTTTTGGAAATGCATAGTAACCATGGGCAATTTCTTTGTACTGACCCAAAGGCCCCATATTATCAATTAACTTTTGAAATAAATCCATCTGTATGTTGTTTTATTTTGCAGTAATTACCAAACCGTTCTTATTTCTTCATTAGTAACCCATTTACTCCAACTTTTGTTGTAACTATGGACCGTATATGTAGTTTTTCCATTGGAACTAACCAAAGGATATTTTTCGTTGGCCCATTCAAAAATGCTACCATATAAGTTATAGACGTTTTTATATCCCAAACGTAACAATTTTTCACCTATTTTTTCACTTCGGTAGCCAATAGAGCAATAAATAACAATATTCTTTTCTTTAGGAATATTCTTTATTCTAACAACATTGAAATCTGAATATCCTAAATATATTGCATCAGGGATATGGCTGACGTCAAATTCGGCTTTTTCGCGCGCGTCAAAAATAATAAATTTATCTTTATTATTCAAGAGCTCGTTTACGCTCATTAATGGCACCGTAAAAGAGATCAGGCCATCTATTTTCTTACTAAAATCAGGTTGTTTAGTTCTTGGTTTATCTAAAGGTTGATTTTGTGAACATGCGCTTGATAGCACCGCCGAGAAAACCAGACAAAGTATTTTTTTTGCAATATTCAAGTTGGTGTTTTTTTAAAATAAGGAGAAAGGACCATTCCCAACCTGGTCGGCTATCCATTTATTTTGTTCACAATGCCCAGATAATTCATTGGTTATAAAATCATGAACTTTTTCCTGATGGGCTTCCGGATAAAGCAAATGTATATTTGGGCCTGCATCTAAGGTAAAACATACGGGAATGTTGGTATTTTCCCTGAAACTTCTGATTTTTCTTATCAGCGTGATGGTATTTGGCTCAAGTAAAAGAAAATAAGGACTTGAGCACATCATTAAGGCATGGAGGGTCATGGCCTCTAATTCTGTAATTTGGATAAATGTATCCAAATTACCATTTTTCAATGCAATTACCAGTTGTGACAGGTGGTTTTTTGCCTGTTCATATCGGACAGTGGCATACGGATTATTCTCCATTAATTTATGTCCGGCCCGCGATGACACATCCTTCTCCTTTTTGCTAACTAATAAAATAGCATCTTTATAGGTTCTAAATACGGGATGCAAATCATTTGCAAGGGGTGTGCCATTCAGATTCGTGGAATCAGGGATGGCCGCTGATTCTCCCCAGGAGGCGATGAGAGGATAAATGGATCGGCAGGCGCTTCCTGATCCCAAGCGTGCGAGATAAGAGGCTTTTTTCAATGTTTCAACCTCATTCATGTTTTGAAACAAGCGATTTTCTAAAGTACAAATACATAATGCCAAAGCACTCATACTAGAAGCAGAGGAAGCTATGCCTGCAGAATGTGGAAAGGTATTCGTGCTGGACAGGTTGAATGTTAATTGGCCGAGATATGGATGCGTTGGTAATAACCTGGTTAAAAAAGCAGTTATTTTATCTCCGAAAGCTTTATTTTCCTTTCCTTCAAATGTAAAATTCAAATCAATGGTCTTATGTTTATCCGTCTCTCCTTTCGGGCTATATTCGAGAATCATTTCTGTTCTTGAGTGGTCCAAAGTGAAACTGATGGAAGGATTTTGTGGTAACTGATCTCCGTATTTTCCCCAATATTTTACTAAGGCAATATTAGAAGGACTGGAAAAGCCAATTTTGCCATTGGCCTGTATATTTGAGGAAAGGGATAGGTTTTCTTCCCGTTGCAGCGGCATATTTCTATTTTTTCTAATAATAAATGGAGATTCAATTCCCTAACAAGGATGAATCTCCATTTGTTTTTTAATAAAGATTTATTTTAATTTCCACCTTGTTGTCTTGCACTTCTCATTGGATTTGGAAATGCGGGTAAACCTCGTGACTTAAATAATTCAAATCTGGATGGGGTTGGTTTTTCAGGATAGTAATTATTGGACAAATCCACATCAGCCGTTTCAAAATATGGGTCAAGGGATATTTGTTTCACTTCACCTTTTGCTGGAAAAACTTTGGTAACGGTAAAATTATCTTTTCTCCATATTTCAGCAGGTACCCTGAATTCTTCCTTTGTCCCGTCGATATATTCAAAAAGTAGGATAAGAGGCATTACGAGACCACCTTTATTCGAAAAAGTAATTTCGTAGTAATTTTTATTGCTTGACAACACACTTTTTTCGGCTTCAGACATATTTTTCATTGCCTTATCTCTCTCACTGATTGATAAAGGTGTAACGGCGAATGGGTCATAAGTTGAATAAAAATCTTTAAGACCTAAGTCTATTTCGTCTTGTGTTTTCAAGATTTCCTTTTCATTTCTCAAACTTGAAATATTCCTTTTACTTTCTGCCAAACCTTTTTGGTAAGGTAACTCCACCTCAGGGTTTTTAGAATCTATTTTATACCAGGAAACTTTGTCCAGGCCAATATCCACCTTATCGATGGTAAAGAACCAGCCGTGCCAAAACCAATCCAGATCAATACCTGAAGCATCTTCAATGGTTCTGAAAAAATCGGCAGGTGCCGGGTGTTTGAACATCCAGCGGGTAGAATACATCTTGAAGGCGTAATCAAACAATTCTCTTCCGAGGACCGTTTCTCTAAGTATATTGAGTGCCGTTGCAGGTTTACCATAAGCATTATTACCTAATTGAAAGACAGATTCAGAATTGGTCATTATGGGTCTTATCTGGTTGATATCGCCACTCATATATTCTACTATATTAGATGCCGGACCTCTTCTTGAGGGATAATCCCTTTCCCACTGTTGTTCTGCCAAATATTGTAAAAAGGAATTCAGCCCTTCATCCATCCATGTCCATTGTCTTTCGTCTGAATTGACAATCATGGGAAAATAATTATGCCCAACCTCATGGATGATTACGCTTATCATACCATATTTTATTCTTTCAGAATAAGTTCCGTCCTCGTCGGGTCTTCCTCCATTAAAGCAAATCATGGGATATTCCATGCCTATATTGTTAGTATGAATGGACCAGGCAACCGGATACGGGTAATCAAAAGTATGATGAGTGTACCATTTTAAAGTATGAGCTACGGCTTTTGTTGAATATTGTGACCAAAGTGGATTACCTTCTTTAGGATAAGCGGACATGGCCATAACCACGGTGCCATTTTTCTGTGCAACACCCATGGCATCCCAGATAAATTTCCTGGAGGAAGCAAAGGCAAAATCACGCACATTATTAGCTTGAAAAACCCATGTTTTCTCTGTTTTTGCTCTGGTCAATTCAGCCGCTCTGGCTTCCGTTTCTGTAACAATAGCCATTGGGTTAATCCGTTCAGATTTAGCTTTTTCAAAACGGGTGAACTGATCCTTTGTGAGTACCTCTTTAGGGTTTGTTAAAACGCCTGTTGCAGCGACTACGTGATCTGAAGGTACGGTAAGGCTAACGGTATAATTACCAAAAGCAAGGGTAAACTCACCAGCCCCTAAAAATTGTTTGTTTTGCCAGCCCTCTATATCGTCATAGACACACATTCTTGGGAAAAACTGTGCGATGGTATATAAATAATTGTTATCCTTTGGAAAATATTCATAACCTGATCTGCCGCCTAGTCTGATACGATCATTGATGTTATACCACCATTTGATTTTAAATATATAAGTCTCTCCAGGTTTTACGGGTTTTGGTGGATCTACCCTCATCATGGTTTTTACAACAGAATAAGGAATATCTTTCCCTGAAACATCTTTCACAAAGTCGAGCTTGAAGCCCCCGTCAAACCAGGGTTCCATGTCCTGAATTTGATTTAAGCTCATTCCTTGTTTCATATTTGAAGGAGCTGTAGTATAAGTATCTGATGTTTTTGATTGTTGGTTCTGATCCATCTGAAGCCAAAGATATTCCAGTTGATCGGGGGAATTATTGGTATATGAAATCGTTTCTTCTCCATAAACACGTTGTTTCTCGTCATCGAGTCGTATTTGCATAGTGTAATCAGCCTTTTGCTGCCAATATTGGTGCCCAGGTGCACCTCCCCCTGTGCGGTAAGTGTTTGGGGTTGGTAATTCCGTATATATCTGACGGAATTTGTCTGTAATTCCTCCCTGACTATAAGCATTGTTTGATGCAAAGCCTAATATAAGGAAAAGGAACATAAGGTTTAAACGATTCATTTTCATAAGATCAAGTAGTTGAGTAGCTAAAATTAAAGTAAAGTTAGGAAAATGTTATTAGTTATTGCTTTTTAGCCTTGGTAATTGGTATATAGGGCTAAGAAGTTTATTTTGGTATTATAAATCCTTCCCACTTAGCAATTACGGTAGGTGCTGCACAGTGACTGATCACATTGACACTGGTTCGAACGGGATCAATGAGTACATCTATTCCGAGTAGTAGGCCAAGTGCTTCTGTTGGCAGCCCAAAAGTGGGGAATAACGCTGCCAAAACGACAAAATTAGCTCTGGGAATACCCGCTACTCCTTTGCTGGTAACCTTTAGTATGAGAAGGATTAAAATCTGTTGATCAAAGGATAACGGGATGTTAGCTGCCTGTGCGACAAAAAGGGTTGCCATGCCCAAATATAAAGTACTTCCATTCAGATTTAAACTTAGGCTTAGCGGCGACACAATACCAATCAGCTTTTTAGGAATGCCATAATTTTCCAGATTAGTTAGTGTCTGGGGTAATGCCGCAGCACTGGAGGTAGTGGCAAAGGCAATTAAAAAGGGTTCTTTTATATGATAGATAAAGCGCTTTAATGGTATGTTGAAAACAATCAAACTTCCAAAAATTACAACAATCAAAAAGAATAATTGTGCGATCCAGGCACTGAAAATAAAAGAGGCCAATCCTGTTAGGGTTTCTGGTCCACTGGATGCGGTAATGGCCATTGCAGCAAATACAGCTGGGGGTGCCAGGAAAAAAATGAATTGGGTAAATTTAAAAGCTATTTCTGCTAAGGAATCTGTAAATTGTAAAACAGGTTTTGCCTTTTCCCCCACAGCTAAGGCGGCTACTCCGAAAATAAAGGAGAAAATAACAATTTGTAAGATATCACCTCTTGCCATGGCATCTATTATACTGGTTGGAAATGCGTTGACAAGTAAGTCATTTAAAGTCATATTTGTCTGATTCACAGATTCTTGACTCTCCAGATTTATGCCAATACCAGATTTGAAGAGAAGCGATGTGAACCAGCCAATCAGTAAAGCCAGAGTACTCCAAACCTCAAAACATAAAAGCGATTTCCATCCTAATCTACCCAGGTCATTTGCACTTTCCGCATTTCCTAAAGCTCTGATGAGAACACTAAAAAGGATAGGTGCAATAACCGCTTTAATGAGACGGAGGAAAATATCATTGATGAATTTGAAATGAAGGGTTAGTTCCGGATAAATTAATCCAAACAGAAGTCCTGAAAAAGCAGCTATGAATAACCAATTTGACAGCGAAATACCTTTGATAAATTCCCAAAACGGCCTCATCGCATTGTTTTATGTTAAATTGATGTAAAATAGTTTATTTAGCGTTATTTTCAAGCCATAATTTAAATTTAATGACCTCGTGATTAATCCCTTTTTATCTGTCATCATTTGTACTTATAATCGTCCTGATTTTCTTATGGATTGTATTCAATCTATTGTAAAACAAATTGTTAGTGGTGTTGAAATTTTAGTTGTTGATAATTTTGGAGATTTAAATATCCAGGAAAAGATTCATCAGTTCAAGTATTTAGATATCAACATTCAATACCTATTTGAAAAAAATAAAGGCCTTAGTAATGCCAGAAACAGAGGTTACATGGAGGCCAAAGGTGATTGGGTTCTTTATCTTGATGACGATGCCTTAGCTTTTGATGCCTTATTGGATAGGGTTAAGGAATTAATTCAATTAAATACCTTTGATTGCATCGGTGGCATGTATTATGCCAAATTTAAAAAAGGTAAACCTAAATGGATTTCAGAGGATTATGGGACAAATAAATTATTTTCAACTGTACTTTCTGAATGCCCTTACTATATTCCTCATGGATGTGTGGTACTTTATAGAAAATCCTTTTTGATGAAATTGAATGGTTTTTCTCATGATTTTGGGATGAAAGGCAGGCAATTTGGTTATGCTGAAGAAACGGAATTACAATTTAGGATCGCTAATTCAGGGGGTAAAATTGGGTTTGATCCGGATTTGAAAATCTGGCATTTCGTTCATGAATATAGGTTAACTGCCCTAAATATGATTAAATTAAATTTTGCATTGGGAAGAGGTCACCGATTTGACTGTGATATTCCTGTTTTACTTAGGTTCAAATTGTTAGTGTTCTCTTTTGTTGGTTTATTTATAAAAAGAATACCCGAAGCTTTGTTCAAGTTTGTTTTCATAAAAGATTACCAATGGCAGAGAGCCATCATATATATCTTTGGACCAACTAGTTATCATTTAGGTAGATTTTAGTTTGATGAAAGTATCGGTTATCATTCCTTTTCATAATGCATTCTCTTTTCTTGAAAAGAGTGTTTCCTCTGCCTTGAATCAGGATGAAACAGGTGAATTAATTTTAATTGATGACCACTCTACAGATAATAGCCTTGATTTAGTTAAAAAATTACAGCAAAAAGACGATCGGATTATCATTTTACAAAATAATTCCAACATTTCCGGGGCAGCTATTTCAAGGAATGTAGGCGTTCATCATGCCAGTCATGATTATATCGCATTTTTGGATGCTGATGATTATTATTTGCCTGAACGATTTACGTCCGATGCTTCTTTGTTTTTAAATAATCCAGATATAGATGCAGTGGTTAATTCTGTTCAAATCAAATTGGAAAAGGGTGAAAAGCAGTTTATTTTAAATTCCTTTTATATACATAATGAATTATTGGGTTTTTCAAGGTCATTTTCGCCAATAGAGATTAACGATTACATTGCTGGATCTAATTTACACTTGAATGGATTGACCATCAGAAAATCAATTTTTCAAGAAATAGGTGGTTTTGATGGACATTTAAAACAAGCAGAAGACCGAGATTTCTACCTAAGATTATTTTCAGAGGCAAAGGTAATTTCTGCGGATATTAAAATAGCTAAAGCTATCTATTTTATTCATACGGAAAATTCAATCCAGAAAATTAACGAAGCGGTTTACTACAGGAGAATGGCAGCAAAAAAGCATTTTTTTCAAAAAATCCCCATAAAATCAACATGGTCTTTTAAGGTAAAAAAGTGGAAATCTTTTCTTGAATATGATTTTTTATGGTTATTCAAGAAGGACTTACCCTTTAAGAAATGGATAAAAATACTATTGCTTCCTGTATTTACATATAGACTTTTTTCTAAAAACGATCCTTCGTTCGATATAAACCGGACCATTCCCCCCACTTCACATAAATGATGCGTAAACATAAGTAGCTGTATGCCATTGGAAACCGACAGAAAATAGCGATGTTATTTACTATGGCTCTTGGTATCTTTTTTGGATTGTATTTAACGTGACCTGCCAGAAGCAAAAGCTCGGACAAACACCTTAGTTTAATGATATAATGACGAATATCTGAGTGATGCCAGCTTAGGATATCTTCCAGGCAAGCTTTTCTATTTAGCATGTTTTTCTCATAATGAGGACCAATACCGCCACTATTTCTCGGATTGTAATGGTAAATGGCTGTCCATATATTTATAACATGAATGGGTTCCTTTTCGCCAATTTTAAGAAAAAAGTGTAAATCTTCGTTAATAAAATAAGCCTTTGGAAAGGATTTCTCATTTAAAAGACTCTTGTGGAAAGTGGCCGTTTGAAAATTTTCAAAGGGATAAGCATTCCTTCCTTTTATTCCTATAATATTTGACTTTTTTGATAGTTTTCCGTTTTCATAAATAAGCATCCCTGTTCTAAATACCTTATAGGTATCATTTTTCAAAATGGCTTCATATAGGGTTTGAAGATGATTCGGTAAGTATTCATCATCGCTGTCTTGAAAACAAATATAATTTCCTCTTGCTTTAGAAATGCCTAAATTTCTGGCGG
>JAFMBH010000025.1 GCA_017858735.1 Bacteroidota bacterium | reverse complement strand
TTTCAACAGATTTTAGCATAAATGATTTAATAAAAGAAACAGGCATTGAATCTGATGTCATCTTTTTTCATTTAACTAGCATAAAAGGCTTAAATTATAATGCTTACATTACTAATTTAAGAATTTCTTATGCAATTTCATTGATAGAAGAGGGCTTTTTAGAAAACAATAATCTGGTAAAACTGGCAGAAAATGCTGGATTTAAAAATGTCAAGGTTTTCAATAGTACCTTTTTTGCTATTATGAATTGTTTACCCGAAAATTATAATAAATAATGGACGGAAATAAGAATATTATACTTTTATTGGATGATTCTGTTTTGGAGAAAAAAATGAAGGAAGTATTATCGGGCTTTCCGGAATATAAGTTATTATTCTCTTTAGATGATACTTCTTTGCAAAATGATAAAAATAATACACTGGTTATCACTACTTTACTTCCATCCTTAGGGGATAACTATAATCCGTTATCTGAGATAAGGAGAAAATTTTCATGGATAAATATTTTAGTTATCACAGAGCCGGAAAATTCTTTCAGGATTTTTGAAACATTTAAAGCTGGGGCAAATGGTTTTTGTCTGAAAAGTGAAAGCGCAAAGGAATTTACTCATCATGTTGAAACAATGTTCAAATTAGGAAACTGTGTAAGTATGTCTTTACTCCCCTTAATGATCAAAAATTTTCAAAAGAAAAGTATCGTTGAGGAAGTTTTAACTGAAAAAGAAATTAACATAGCCAAAGAATTAAGTGTTGGATTAAGTTATAAAATGATTGCCGATAGAATTGGAATCTCTATTGATGGCGTAAGATTTCACTTGCAAAAAATTTACCGTAAATTGGAGATAAATAGTAAAGGTGAACTAATGGCCCTCTTTTTATCAAATAAAGATTCCAACGAGTCTTAAAATGCAATTAAATTAGTCCGCTTCCCTTAAGCCTTTCTTATATTCCACCTAATTATTTGGTGTATTCTTTATTTTTATAGAATTTTTAAGAAAATACTTATGCACTATCTAATCCTGTTTTGTACTTTTGTTAAAATCTAAATGTTTTGACAAAAATCTTTATATATTTTAATCTAATTATCCTAATTATCTCATTAATTTGGATGATAATAAAGTTTCCTAAAGGAGCCTTTAAAATTTTTCTAATTTTCCTATATACCTCCTTTTTCTTTAGTAATGTTCAGGTGCTTCTTAGAAATTTAGGGGATGTAAATTTATACTTCTATTTCACGCTTTGGCCTGCTATCCTTCTTAATGCCACCCCTTTAGTGATGTTTGTTTTTTTTATTTATTTAATGAAGGGTAAATATATCTTTCATATATTTCATTTTCCGCTATTTATTCCAATCTTGCTGGGAATATTCAACTTCCTTTATTTTCATATCTTTTTAACTAAACCAGAGCAATTAATAAACATCAGTGATTTTATTGTAAAAGGATGGGATAAGGAGGTAATTATGGGTTATTTTTGGGTTAGTTTAATGAGAATAATCCGTCATTCTTTGGGTCTTATTTCGGGGTTATATTTGCTGAAAATTTACAAGAATTTTCAACAAATCAACAAAGAGGATATTAACAAGAAAAAAATAAATAATTTTTATTTTTATTTTTTGAGCTCTTGGGTAATCATAAATTTATCTTATTTAATCATTGGATTCATAGAATTAGATAAAAGTATCTTGGTAAACTGGACCACTTTATTTTCTATCATAATCTCTTTCCTTTTCTTTATTTTTCTCGCTTTATATCCTTCGCTCATGACAGGTTATCCTTTACTTGCAAAGGCAACTTTAAATGAGGCGTCCCTTTTAGATAATAGAATCAAATCAATAGACCCTTTAGTCATAGAGGAGAAACTTGTACATTGGGAAAATACATCAAAAGCCTATTTATCAACTGATTTTACCATTAAAGATTTAATCAAAGAAACAGGCATTGAATCTGACCTGATTCTTTTTCATTTAACTAGTATAAAGGGTTTAAATTATGATGCTTACATAACTAATTTAAGGATTTCTTATGCAATTACATTATTAGAAGATGGATTTTTAGAAATCAATAACATAGTAAAACTGGCAGAAAATGCTGGATTTAAAAATGTTAAAACTTTTAACAATACTTTCTTTGCGATTATGAGTTGTTTTCCAAAAAATTATATTAATAATGGAAAGGGATAAATATATTATTCTTTTGCTGGATGATCAATCCCTGGAGAAAAAAATGAAGGTAGTATTATCGGGTTATCCGGAATATACATTATTATTTTCTTTAGATGATACTTCTTTGCAAAATGATAAAAATAACACCTTGGTTATTACTACTTTACTTCCATCATTAGGGGATAACTATAATCCATTATCTGAGATAAGGAGAAAATTTTCTTGGATTAATATTTTAGTAATCACAGAGCCGGAAAATTCTTTCAGGATTTTTGAAACATTTAAAGCTGGGGCAAATGGCTTTTGCCTTAAAAGTGAAACCGCACAGGAATTTGCTCATCACGTTGAAGCCATGTTCACATTAGGAAATAGTGTAAGTATGACTTTACTACCCCTAATGATCAAAAATTTTCAAAAGAAAAGCATCATTGAGGAAGTTTTAACTGAGAAAGAGATAAACATAGCTAAGGAATTAAGTTCGGGATTAAGCTATAAATTAATAGCCGATAAAGTTGGAATCTCTATTGATGGCGTAAGATTTCATCTTCAAAAAATTTATCGTAAATTAGAGATAAATAGTAAAGGTGAACTCATAGCTCTCTTTTTATCAAATAAAGATTCCAACTAAGGCATTTGTTAAAAACTTGTCATGGAAGGGGGGGCTTGTTCTGGTTTAATTCCCCATGTTTTATTCGGTGTGCTGCCCATTTTAAGAATTAATTTTCCGCCATTTGTTACCGTTTCATGTAAAATCCATGGTTTATCCAATGGTTTATCATTTAAGGTGGCAGATTGAATATAAAAATTCTTTGCGCTATTATTTGGAGCCTCAATGGTAAAACTTTTTCCCTTATAATAATCTGAATGTAAATGAAAAGTTATTTTATTGAATACAGGACTGCTAATTTCATAAAATGGGCTCTCGGAAGTGCCGCCATTGGTGGAAAAAATACCCGATTTCATTAAAACGGCTAAACTGCCCATCAATCCTTGATCTTCATCTCCGCTGTAACCGTAATAAGGTGATAAACCACTATAAACTTTTTCAACGACCTTTCTGGACCAGTATTGAGTTAACCAGGGAGCCCCTGAATAGTTAAACAAATAGGCAGTTTGAATACTTGGTTGATTACCATAATTTATGTAAACCTTTCTTAGTTTTTCAAGTAACTCTTTATCGTGTGATTTCCCTGAAGTAAAATCATGTTTTTCTGCTTCAAGAAAGGAGGTATTTAATTTGGCGTTAAATTTATCTTTACCTCCCATTAAAGAGATTAATCCCTGTACATCATGTGGAACAAACCAGGTATATTGCGCTGCATTTCCTTCCTCCCATCCATTATCGTATCTGAGAATATCAACGGGCTCTCCCCATTTTCCATCTATTGTCCGATTCCACATCCAACCTATTTCTGCATTCCAAATATTTTTATAGTAAGTGGCTCTTTTCATGAAAAGTTGATAATCTTCTGTTTTTCCCAATTTTTTGGCAAACTGGGCTAAGGCATAATCCTGATAAGCATATTCCAGTGTTTGAGTGGATCCATCTTGATGAAAGCCATATTTAATTTTACTTAAAGGGTGGGGCACAAAGCCCTTTTCCATATAATACTCAATACCTCCCCCTTTAAAGGTGTTGTGTTCATAGCCTATTTTACTCATCATACCACCCTGGAAATGATTTTTCCTTAATCCTTCATATCCTTTTTCAATGTCAAAGCCCTTTATTCCTTTTAGATAGGCGCTGACAATGAATGGCGTTGTCGCTGCACCTGTCATAACATAAGTATAATTTCCACCTGCGGGGCCTCTGGGTATAAGTCCGCCATCCTCGTACATTTTTATCATTGAGTTAACAAAAGATTCAGTTACTTCCGGATAAACCAAATGCCAAAGCGTATTTAAAGTCCATTGAGCACCCCAAAAGGAGTCTGAATTATGATGATTGTAAGCTGGTTTCCCATTAGCATCCAAAGGTATTTGTCTAATGATCCGAACGGGTCCAGTCATATCGGAATATTTCCCATTTACATCGGAAATAATCCGCCTCCCTTGCAATGCATGCCATAAGTCGGTATAAAAGCGCGTTTGTTCTGTTTCAGTACCTCCTTCAATAGTTATTCTGCTTAACCAGTTGTTCCAATCTGTTCTGCTTTCCGCCTCTACTTTTTCAAAATCCCAATGGTTTAGCTCATTTTCTAGGTTCAATCGTGCTTGCGCTTCACTGACATAAGAAATAGCCACTTTCATTTTCCTTATGTCACCAGATGTTGTGGAAAAATCAACATAACCACCTATTTTCTCTCCTTCAATGAGGTCACTTTCTCCCAATAATTTACCCAATTGCCAAGTTCTTAACGATTTAAATGGTTTATCAAATTGAGCAACAAAAAAAACGGTCACTGTTTTTGGTCGTCGAATGGTAGGAGCCATGACAGCATAGCCTTCAATTTCTGTATTGGAAATCTTCCTGATTAATCCATATTGGGTATCTGATGGACCGAGAAAAGTAGAAAAATCAAATAAAATTTGACTCTTTTCAGCTGCTGGAAAAGTGTATTTATGGAATCCTACGCGGGTTGTTGAAGTTAGTTCAGCCTTTATTTTGTAGGTTTCCAGGTAAACCTGATGATATCCTGCCTTTATAGTTTCTTTATTATGAGAAAAAACAGATCCGTAGGTATCGGAACCTAAATGTCCTTTAAATTCCCCTGTGGTAGGTAAAACAGGAATACCGGATAATTGCCAGCCGTGTATGTGGCTGAAACATTTGATACTATCCTTTTCATATCTGTATCCTGCATTCCAATCGGCATCAATGGCATTATCAGGACTTAAATTGACCATACCAAAAGGTCTGGTTGCAGAATTAAAAAAGAACCATCTTGAGTTAGCAGCATCCGTTAATGGATATACCAAATCAACCGGTTGCATTTTATTAGCCTGACCGGACAGATAAATATTTCCCAGAATAGTTTGTATCACAAGGACAAAAAATAGGGTGTTTTTCATGTTAATAGGAAAATTTATTGAAAAATTGATTTTACTAGGAAAGGGTTATTTTATGTTTGAAAGGGGTTATGCCAGTCAAATAAACCGTAGGTGATTCCATAGCTGGTAATGCACCACGAAGCTGGACACCTTTGTGTAAAATCATTCCAGGTGAAAAGGTGATTTGATCGTTTCCAACCGTATAACTGCCAATAGAGGAAGGAAATAAATAAGCATCTTTTTTATTTGGTATGGGAGAAACGCCAGAAAAAATGCCTCCCTGTCTGAATATAAGTTCAAGAGAAACCGGAACGCCATCTGTTCCTGAAATATCAAAATCAACCTCAACGCCGGTTGGAAGCTCGGTCACTTTAACTAAATAGTTTAATTTTTGTACCTCGCTTTGTAAACGTAAGGTCCTTGGCATTTTATCTAAATCACCGTCCGGCGATATCTTGTCCGCATCTAAAGGTTGGTAATAAGGTCCTTCTAATGAATTTTGTAATACCCAATCTTTATCAACAGCCTTTATTTTAGCTGTTTGAAATTGTCCCTTTCCAAAAAATGAGGTAGCTATTCTCATGGCTTGCAGCACCGCATTCCCTTTATGGAAAGTTAACCAACTGGTATTATTTGAAAGCAAGGTGCAATCCCAATTTTCACGTCTGATACGCACTACACCAGAATAGGGAAATTCCCTGGAATAATTGGTGGGCAATGGCTTTGAAGGAGGAAGTTCCTGCCAAAGGCCTGGATCCTCAAGAAATATATCCAAAAATCCAGCTAATTGTTCTGGTGTACTCGTTTTTTCAATCAATCGGCACATGGATGCCATGGTACCGTCTTGAAATTTAAGGGCCATATATCGATATACATGGTAATATTTATGCATGTTTCCAATCGTCCCTTTGTCTTGCCTGTTTGATGCCTCTGTGACTACTTCACCATTAGGATGAACATAGTAAAAAGTCATGATTAGATTTTTCTTGACGGCATCAAGTAACGCTGGTTTATTCAAACCGACTGCCATAGTAATGAGTGACCTGTTTACAATGGGTGAATAGCCATTGGTACTTTTTTCGGTGTATTGCCCATCAGGATCGAGATCAATATGTTCCGCTAGCCATTGATTTATTCTGTTTATGTATTTTTCATTGGGAAATAATTCATTAATTCTGGTTAATGAAGCACATACAACCCATCGGTGGTTTGGAGTATGGATTCCTCCAATGCTTAAGGCTTCAGCCGCATTTAAAATGAATTGCTTTAATAGACTGAGTATTTTTTCTGTATTCTTCAGATTACTTTCCTTTATGAAAATATAAGCTGGAATAATATTTTCAAGTACAAATGCAGTATCCGGTGTGGAGTGAAAATTGGTAGAAAGAAGATCTATGGTGCCATCAGCGTGTTGCATTTTTAGCAAACTTATCAGCGCCAACTCAATGTCAGGTACTAATGAAGGTTGTTGGTAAAACACAGATTCCTCGCAAGTCCAAAGCATACACGCCTTCCCAATAAAACCAGCCGTTGAATGCGGATTTGGCAGTTCAGCGTCATCCATGTATCCACCAAAATATTTGTTTTCCTTTTGAACAACTTTATATTTTTGATAATTAGGAAGCTGTTTATCTTGAATTTTTATCCATTCCAAGATCCATGCTGGTTTGCTTACTTTTGAAAAATCAAGGTTACCAAAAGGTAATGCTGAAACAGCTAAAAGGCTGGTATTAACAAATGTTCTACGATTCATAGGGAAAATTTTAGGCTAAAAAAGAGAGGAAGATTTTTTCTTCCTCTCTAAATATACAAGTAAAAAATAGTCTTTAGCTATTAATATCCAGGATTTTGCTTGATCGATGGAAAAGATAAATCAATTTCACTTTGTGGAATGGGTCTCAAATTATGTTTGTCTGAGATCGACTGTCCTTTAACCCAAGGATTGTATTTTTTTATACGCTCTACCAATTTTCCCGTTCTTTTCAGGTCAAACCAGCGGCTATATTCACCCATTAGTTCTCTTGCTCTCTCATCAAGAATTAGATCAATGGAAATATTTGCTGCTGTTGCACGATATGAAGCTGTGGCCAGAGATTTTTGGTTTTCAGGAGAAGCTGCACATTTTGGATCAGTTCCTTTTTTTGTACCTAGGGCACGATCTAAAACTCTGTTATAATACACATCAGCGCCACCTAGTTTGCCACCTTTGGCTCCCTTTACTATTGCTTCTGCGGCAATTAAATAGGCCTCTGCCGATCTAAATATTGCTTCATTGAATGTTCCAAAAGCATCACCATAAGGAATACCGGGTTGCCAGAATTTCCACATTAATGGTGCCTGGATATTTAATCCTGAATTATCAATAGGGTACCCACCTCCGTACTCATCGGTATTAACTACCGCATATTTTTTGGTTCCACCTAAATCAATGCCTCTTTCTTCTTTCGTTGTAGCAGGATTATTCCAAGGTCTGCATAATAAAACGGTGTCACCTGAATTAAAACTAACTCTTAGGTTTGGATTTGATAAAGGTAAAACTCTGTAATCTTTGACGGCATTCAAAGCATAACCGACACTAACAAAATTATGAGCATAGCGGGTATCATTCACTGGATCAAAAAAACGATAGGTTGCAGTATTTATATTGTGAATGCTTAAAGTTCGGTTATAATCTGATGTTCTTCCTTTTGTACCTACAAACCCTTCACCACTTGGCCCAAATTTAGAATGTAAATCATTACCACCTGCTGCATCTTGTGGAAAAGCTGCATCTGTTTTATTAGTTAGAACGTTTGCGTTATACTGAACGGCAAAGATTATTTCAGGATTCTTATCATTTTGAGCCCCTGTATATTGCTTTAAAGGATTATCATCTCTTTTTGGAAACAGGTCTTTGTAGTTTGCTGCTAAGGGAAATGCATCTATGACTTTATCAGCGTATTGTAAGGCTAAATCAAAATCAGCATTGGAACCACCCAAAGAATTATTGAAATTCCAACCTCTCGTTAGATATACTCTCGATAATAGAAACTGTACAGCACCTTTATTAATTCTCCCATAATTTGAAGCGTTTACGGGTATTTTAGCCTCACAATCCAATAAATCGGTTATGATTTGCTTGTAAACTTCAGCAGCAGCTACTCTTGGATAATCTTTACTGGCTGTAGTAATTTCTGCTAAGGGCATCGGAATATCTCCCCATTGTTGAACTGCATAAAATAGACATAAAGCTCGTAGGAATTTTGCTTCAGAAACCCGGGTGTCCTTAAGCGCTGTGGCCATAGTAGTGATACCTTCCGCACGGGTAATAGCGGTATTTGTTCTCGCTATTTCAGCATAAAGTAACTGCCAAAGTGTTCTGATTTCCGCCACTTCAGCATTAAACCGTGCATCATGAACATCCCATAAAGCAGGTAAATTTTCTTTCCCATTAACTGCAGATGGATTCCATCCTCCTTGAGAAGAGAATATATCTGTTCCCTGAAGAACAAGGTGTCTGTTCTGATGAATATTTCGAAGTAATGGGTAGCACGCTTTTACTAAATCTTCAAATCCAGTGGCTGTTTTATAATAAACATCCGTCGTTAAAGAAGTTACGGGTTTTTCTACCAGGAAATCTTCATTACAACCTGTGTGTATGAGGGTAACCAGGGAAAAAGCAAGAATTGAGAATCTTAATTTATAATTTTTTTTCATTTTCATTTAGTTTAGGTCAAGATTAAAAACTGATGCTAACACCAAAAGTATAAATCATGGATGGAACATCATCTTGATAAATAGCAGAGTTAAATTCAGGGTCAAAGCCAGTAAAATCGCTAAAAACAAAGGGATTTGATACCTGTCCATAAATTCTTGCACTACCCATTTTGAGAGCACTTAAAACTTTAGGTGAAAAATTATAGCCTAAGGTGATATCTGATATTCTAAGGAAACTTGCGTTTTGATAGAAAATAGCGCTTCTGTAAGGATTAGCCGCAACTACCCCAAAAAAGGTATTGGATGGGTTATCACTTCGCCAATAGTCCAATCCTGCCAGTTTATTATACCTCGCGCTACCTATTTCACCAAACGTTCCGGCTAATGTATTATTTCTATATTGAGTTCCATTCCTGTAATAGGTGAAAAACGAAAAATCTAAATTTTTATATTTAAATCTATTCGTTACCCCCAAAATCCAGTTAGGCAGTTGAGTACCTAAATATACACGGTCATCAATAGCATTAGAAGAAGAAATAATGCCATCCCCGTTTTGATCCACTACCTTTACAGAGCCTGGAACCTGTTTATATGAAGCTGCCTGATCCTTTTCACTTGTCTGCCAGATACCGTCAAATTGATAATCGAAATTAGCTCTGATCGGGTAACCAACAAACAAACGATTACCTTTGTCAACCAATTGACCATCGCCATATAGTTCCAGTAACTTATTTTTATTTTGTGTGAAGGCAAAGGTGGTATTCCAGGAAAAATCGGTGGTTACTATATTGGCTGTATTCAGCGTAAGTTCTATCCCTTTATTTTCAATGGCACCAACATTGGCAATCACCTGAGTAAATCCAGAAACAGTAGGTATTCTTTGATTTAGGATTAGATCCTCTGTTTTTCTATTATATAATTCTAAGGTACCAGAAATTCTATTCTTAAAAAAACCAAAATCAATACCAAGATTAAACTCAGTGCTTCGTTCCCATCTCAAATCCTTATTTGCAAGATTCTGAGGTGCGAAACCAAAAGCAGGCGAACCGTCAAAATCATAACCTGTATTTATTAAATTGGCTTGGGTGCTGTAAGGATTAACACCCGCATTGCCCACTTGACCATAACTAGCCCTTAATTTAAGGTTAGAGAAAAGATTTAAATTTTTAATGAATCCTTCATCTGCTAATCTCCATCCAACAGCAACAGATGGGAAGAATGCCCATTTATTGCCTTCTGCTAATTGAGAAGCTCCATCGGAACGCCCGGTTAAAGTCACAAGGTATTTCTCGTTAAATGTGTAATTTACCCTGCCCATATACGAAAGAATAGATCTTTCAATTAGGGAGCTTCCAATACTTCCAATAGTGGCAGCGGTATTTACGGCATACCAATCAGAATTATATGGTAAATCTCTTACAAAAATGGAATAATTTTCATTTCGTTGGTAAAAGGCACTCTGTAAGCCCGTAAAGGTTAATTTATGTTTTCCAGATTCAAAATTATAGTTTAGAATATTATCTATAGTGTAATTACCTTGAATAGAATTATCTACCTGGGCTCTTGGTTTATTAGCCAATTGTGATTTTGTCCACTGTCCTCTATAATCTCCTAATCTTGTGCCGGTGTAGGAAGCTGATAAAGAAGATCTAAAAGTTAAACCCTTAAGTAAAGTAACCTCTGCATAAGCATTAGCCATGGCTACCGCAGAGGTAGTTTGAAGTTTAGATCTTTTGGGATCAATATCCAGAACGGGGTTATTAACCTGCTTATCATTTATTCCCATCCAAACTGCTAAACCATCTACTTCTAAATCTCCATTTTCAGATGGGTTGGCTAGGTCACTATAGTATATGGTTCCAGTTGGTCTGGCTCTGTAAGCATTTCTTAAAGATTCCCGAGATCCAACGTTTTGGTCGCTATAAGTAATATAAGAAGTAAATCCAACTTTAAAACGTTCTCCCAGTTTACTATCTAAACCTGCGTTTAGATTGTAACGCTTAAATCCAGTATGAAGTACATTTCCATTTTCATTTAGGAAACCTCCTGAAAATCTGTAGGTTGTCTTATCATTACCCCCGGAAACGCTTAAATTTTGACTGGTTTGTAAAGCAGGATCCGTAATTAAATCAACCCAATCTGTAGTACGATTTTCTTTTATGGCTGCAGTTTCAGCAGATGTAAATTTAGCTCCTACTGAGCCTTCTAATACTCTGTCTGTAAAAGTTGCTTTGTAAAATTCTGCAGTATTCATGAGCCGTGGTATGTGTTCTGGTACTTTCATACCCACATAACTGTCATAACTTACCTTTGGCTTACCCGACAAACCTTTCTTAGTAGTGATGATAATTACTCCATTGGCACCTCTTGCTCCATAAATTGCTGTAGAGGAGGCATCCTTTAATACATCCATTGATTGGATGTCATTAGGATTGATGGAGTTAATATCACCACCCATTAATCCGTCAATAACAACTAAAGGTTGGGTTGAGTTATTGATTGTATTCTCTCCTCTAATGGTAATACTGTAACCTGCGCCAGGTCTGTTACTGGTTTTGGTTACCGTTGCGCCGGCAACTTGTCCCTGAATGGCGCGAGCTGCTTGTACAGGATTTGCCCGTACAATATCTTTTGATTGTAACTGTTCAACGGCTCCCGTTAAATCGGTTTTTCTAACAGCTCCATAACCAACCACAACTACTTCATTTAATGATTGTACATCTGGAACTAAACTAACATTAATAGTAGATTGATTTCCAATAACTACCTCTTGATTGACATAACCAATATAAGAGAATACTAATACGGCATTTCCATCAGGTGCTTCTATGGAATAAGTTCCGTCAAGATCGGTTGATGTCCCATTAGTAGTTCCTTTAACTTGTACGGTAGCACCTATTAAGGCTGAACCTGTTTCAGCATCAGTCAGTGTACCTGTTACTTTCACCTCAGGTTTTGAAATACTTACTGACGGAAGGTTATTGTTTATTATTGTGCCAGCATTTTCCTGGATCAGTGGGCTTATTTCCGAAAATCCTTTTTTAAACTCTCCACCACCATTATCTTTGGGCGATTTCACATTTTGTTTAATGTCTTTGTTGGTGATAACATATCCACCCGACGGTGTCGTTCTAAACTTCAACTCTGTTTGTGACAGTAGAATATTCAAATTTGTCTCGAAAGGTTTTGAAAAATCAATTTCATTCACGTTAACCTTTATTCCCGCCAGATTCTTATCCATAAAAAGAATGTCGGTACCATACTTATTCCCTAATTCAATCAGAACAACTTTCAATGATTTTGAGATTGATTCAGAGATTAAATTATTTCCGGGTTGATCTCGAACCGCAGCCGATAACTGGGCAAATCCGGTATCAATACTCCCCATGATGAGTATCAAACCGATAATGAGGTAATGCTTTTTCTTCATAAATAATGTTTACAAGTTAAAATTAATAAGGTACGATATAAATTCGTCCATGATGTCTATAAAAATTTAAGCCAGTAACAGCTGATAATGAATTAATTAATTCATTTAAGTTGTTTCCGGTATAAGTTCCGGTTAATGTTAGTTTCTCTATTTCTTTGTCTGGTATGATTATTCCTAATCCGAAATTTTCAGAAATGAGGTTTTTTAGTTCTGATAAAGGGGTGTTATCAAATACAAACCGATGCTTTTTAAGCTCAATGTTTCTCGATGGATTAAATGTACTTCTTTCTGTAAGCCTGTTCTCCTTATTAAGAGAAATAGATTCACCCGGGTTAAGAGCGATGGTCTTTTTGCTTTTTCCTTCCTTGTAATGTAATTTAATAACCCCTTTGTTAAGTTCAACTTTTGATCCTCTTTCTCTAGTGAAAAATCTGAATTCAGTACCATAAACAATGATAGTTACCTCGTTTTTTGTTTTTACTTTGAATTTTGTAGCGTCATGCTTGTATTTGATGTCAAAATTAGCCTCTCCATCTAAATAAACAATTCTTTGGTTTTCAAAATTCAACCTATTCCATGTAAGTTTCGAATTTGAATATAAGGTTAATTCACTTCCATCAGGTAACCTTACTTGTTTTATTTCACCATAATCCGTGGTAATTTGTTTGTTGAAAATATAGCTGACGGGTAGTATTGAAACAAACAAGGAAATGACTAAAATAATAGCAACGGCATAACCTAAAAAACGTTGTGTTTTAAAGGATGGTTTTAATTCATAATTATATGTGATAGTTAATTTACGTTTATTTGTATTTTCTATTTTAAACAAATATTCGTCTAGTTTATTTTCAACATCTGTCACATATTGAGGGTATTCGCTCTCCCATTCAGCCAACCACTCGTAATATAGGTTTCTATTCTTCTCATTTTCAAGCCAATTTTCAATCATCCTTTTTTGAAGAACACTTGAATTTCCAGTAAAATATTCAAATAAAATGCTTTTAGTTACCATATAATGTTTTTGTCAATGGCTTATATTTAATTTTTTTCCAATATTACCAATTTTAACAATTGTAGCGCTTTGTAAATATGTGCTTCAATGGTTCTTATGGATAAGCCCAGTTCTTCTGCGATTTCTTTCTGTTTTTTTCCTTCAAAACGGTGCAATAAAAATACTTTTCTACATATTGGGGGGAGTTTATTCACTGCATCATTTATTCTTTTTATTAATTCATCCAGATATAAAATATCTTCTGGTAATTCCTCAATTTGAATGTCATTTGCATCTTCTAAACTAATTTTTGAATGTAAGTTTAGATTTGATTTCAAATAATTTAAGCATCTGTTTCTTACCGATTTATATAAGTAGGCACTGTAAGATTTTTGAACGAGTTCATATTTTTTGTTTTTCCAAAAATCAAAAAATAGGTCACTAACGATATCCTCCGCTATTTCCTTTGAATATATAAATCTAACCGCATGACTACATAAACCACCATAATACTTTCTGAATAATAAAGAACAGGCAGCAGTAGGATCTACTTCAAATTTTTTTCGAATCAATAAATCAAATTCTTCTCCTTCTGTTTCATCCCTAAGTGGAAATTTTTCAATGTAATCTTGAGAGGAAGGATGATCAATCATTCCTTCTTCTCCCAATGTTTTTTTACGTTGTGATTTTTCCTGTTCCATTTGGGTAAAAGCAGTTTTTATTGAGACAATTTTTTCCGGTCAACTACTTAGTCAAATAGAAAGAAAAAGTTAATTATTTTAATTTTTAAAATATAAGAAGGTTTAAAAATCCATTTGAAAGCTTAACACGGGTATGAATCCACCGCCGAATCTTGTGAAGTTTAATTTATTGGCAACAGCATCATAAGAAACAAAGGAAATATTTCGGTGATTAGTAACATTTTGAATATCCAGAGAAAGATTCCCGAAAAATCCTTTTTTGTTAAAACGATAGGCAATCCTGCTGTCTATTCTAAAATAGGGGGTTACCTGTGAAGTCCATTCCTTACCCTCCAATGGAACATATTGCCCGGTTTTTGCAGAAAGGACGGGATCATAAGGTGAATATCTGAACCCTCCATTGTATAAAACCCTGAAACCTCCCTGTAAGACAGATTGGTTTTTAAAAGTAAATTCTTTTCCAAAAGTTAAGGAGCTTGTAAATCTGGTATTGAATTTTGAGTTGTACCATTGCTGATTAAATGGAGAATATTGTGAACGAAAAGTAGAAGCGGTCACTAAAAAGTAAATTTTATTGCTGAAAAACTTTTCAACCAATGCATCAAGACCATAATTTAATCCTCTGCCTTTACTGACTACTGAAAATTCCGGAAATTGGTCTTGATTATTCAGCATCCAATACAATGATTCCGTATTTAATTCAACGGGAACTTTACCCAATGTTTGAAGATATCCTTCTAAACTAAATTTTATCTGAGACTTGCTAACTGTTTGATAGCTTAAAATGAGATGATTTGCTTGAATTAGCCTAAGATCCTTATTGGGTTGGACAATTTCATTGCCTACTTTCTGGCTGTAAAAATAAGAAGCTAAGGGAAGCATTTTACCTAATCTACTAAAGGCTAAATTTAAAGTTTGGTTTTGGGCGACCTTATATGAAATGGCTGCTCTTGGCTCAATACTTGACGTATTATTTAAAAAGAAATGCAAATAATGCAATCCTGTTTGTAAAGTAACCTTTTCAGTTAATCTTTTAGAAATTTGTGTATATATCTGACCCTGTTGGGTGCTACCGTTGCCAAATACTGTATTTTTTCTATTGTTTATTTGTTGCGTAACATCACTAAGCGACCTTCTTGGTGCAGTTTCGACATTGTAATCAAAGAAAATCTGGTGAAACATGATGCCACTCTTCCAGGTTGTTCCATCACCTAATTTCTTCTGATAGGTAACCGAAGTTGAAATTCTGTCTTCCAGATATTTTTGGGTATTATATCTATAACGCTCATCTTTCAATGATAAAGTATCATATTGTCTAAAAATATGACTGGAGTTCACGGAGAGAACTGCTTTTATAAAGGAAGATTTATTAATGAGTCTGGTTAAAGTAAAGCCGGCAGCACCCATATTACTTCCCTGTATTCTGTCTTCCCAATGATTGGAATTACCAGGTTTCCTTTCTAAAGGATCTACGACCGGGGTGTAATTTTCAACACTTAAACCGCCCATTCCAAATAGAGTATAGAAAGTTTTTTTGTCTTTACTTTGATAGGCTATATTAAAACATAAATCCTGAAAATCATTGGAAACTCTTTCTCCAATAAGTTGGAATCCCATTTTATTAAGTAAACCTAAGGTAGAATATCTATAATTTATCAGATAGGAAGCCTGTTGAGATTTTATTGGACCTTCAGTGGCAAAATCAAGACCTAATAAGCCTATTTTAACCCGATGCTCTCTTTTTTCCATGTTTCCTTTTCTAAAATGAACATCAAATGTTCCGGACAACGCATTGCCATATTCTGCAGACATGCCTCCTGTGGAAAAATCGGATCTTGAAAGTAATTGAGCACTAAAAACGGTAACGCCACCGCCCGATGTTCCAGGTCTGGCAAAGTGATTTGGATTAGGTATATCTATTCCTTCTAATCGCCAAAGCATACCAAAAGAAGAATTTCCTCTGATAATAATGTCATTTTCTGTATCATCGCCTCCTCTCGTAACCCCAGGATAGGATATGGCCATTCTGCCTAAATCATTTACCCCTGCCGGCATTCTCTCTGTTTCTTCTGCGGAAAAGGATCTTGTACTGACCATAGCCGATTCATTCACCGGGGAATTGGTATTTTGAGATGCTACCACTTCTACCGCTGAAAGAGACTGAATTTCCTCCTGAAGTTCAATGTTTATAACCGTTTCTTTGGCAGAGGTTAATATGAATTCCTCTGAAAGAAAAGTAGCATATCCCAAATAAGTACATCTGATACTTTGTCTGCCAACAGGAACACCTGTCAATATGAAATTTCCATTCTCATCGGTTACTGTTCCTATTTGTTTTTCACTTTTCTCCACATTTACTGTGGCAAACGCTAATGGATTTTTTGTCGTTCTATCCTTTACCGTTCCCTTTATGATTTGCAACTTGATTTGTGCATTGGTGATTAATGGCAAACATAAAATAAAAGAAAGGTAAACAATCCTTTTAAAAGTAATGCTTCTATTCATTGAAATCTAATTTTTTGCGAATTCAAAATCTATTTCCTCTAAATTAATTTTATTTTATTTACTTTCGGTCGAATTTCATTTTAAATATTCATAAATACCTCGTTTTATGTCAAATTCATACCAAATTAGATTTTCAAGTGGCATTAATGAAGTCCGCAATATGGGAACAGATGATTTAAGATCTAAATTTTTAGTATCTAATTTGTTTCAACCTGATCATATAGAATTAGTTTATTCCCTTCAAGATCGCTTTGTATTAGCAGGGGTAATGCCGGTGAAATCAAAGCTTGAATTACTGTCTTTCGAGGAAATAACTAAAGCTGATTTCTTTTTGGAAAGAAGGGAGTTGGGTATCATAAATGTAGGTGGCAAGGGCACAGTTGAAGTGGATGGCACAACGCATGAATTGGGTAAAAAGGATGCCCTTTATATTGGTAGAGGTAAACAGCATATTGTTTTTTCGTCTGAAAACGAAGCTGATCCTGCTATGTTTTATCTTAATTCAGTGTTGGCTCACGCTGTTTATCCAGATGTATTTATACCTATAAAAGAGGTGGTTCCCGCTGAAATGGGTGATTTTGAAACGGCTAACCGTAGAAATATTTATAAAATCATTGTAAAGGAAAGATTGCAAACCTGCCAATTGGTTATGGGATTGACTGACCTTCTCTCTCCAAGTATCTGGAATACCTTTCCTCCACATACCCACATTAGAAGAAATGAGGTTTATTTCTATTTTGATATTCCTAAAGATCAGATTCTTATTCATTTAATGGGAGAGCCCGATCATACCCGACATTTGATTTGCCATAATCATCAAGCTGTTATTTCACCAGAATGGTCTATCCACTCTGGCGTAGGGACTGCCGCTTATTCATTTATTTGGGGTATGGGTGGTGAAAATCTGGAATATAGTGATATGGATAAAGTTAATCCAATGGAACTTAAATAATTATATATGTTGCCAATTTTTGATTTGACAGGTAAAGTGGCCTTAGTTACAGGCTGTAAAAGGGGTATTGGATTTGCTATTGCGGAAGGTCTCGCAGCGGCTGGTGCTGATATTATAGGTGTTTCTGCTACCTTAGAACTGCAGCAATCCAATATTGAAAAATCGGTTATTGCTTTAGGTAGAAAATTTTATGCCTACCAATGTGATTTTGCTGACCGGTCCCAACTTTATACTTTCCTGGAAATAGTGTCAAAAGATCATAAGGTCATTGATATTCTTGTCAATAATGCAGGTACTATTTTGAGAAACCCTGCTGTAGATCATTCTGATGAATATTGGGATTCAGTATTAGAAATAAACTTATCGGCACAGTTTATTTTAAGTAGAGCCTTAGGAGCTAAAATGATAGAAAACGGACAAGGCAAAATAATATTTATAGCCTCTTTATTGTCTTTTCAAGGGGGTATTAATGTGCCGGGTTATGCGGCAGCTAAAGGGGGCATCGCCTCTTTAACCAAAGCTTTGGCCAACGAATGGGCAAGTAAAGGGGTAAATGTAAATGCTATTGCCCCTGGCTATATTGAAACAGATAATACCTATGCCCTGAGAAATGATCCAGATAGAAGTACCTCTATCTTACAACGGATTCCTGCAAACCGGTGGGGTAAACCATCCGATTTTGCAGGACCAGCTATATTTTTAGCTTCTGATGCAGCGAATTATGTTCACGGTACTATTTTAACCGTCGATGGTGGCTGGATGGGTCGTTGATTTTTTATATTAAAATCTCATCTGTAAACCAGCCAGAAAATTGATGCCAAAATTTTCATAATATTGCCACCTTTGGCGTTTATTATTTAAAAGATTGTTGAGTTGAATAAATGCTTCCATTTGTTTCGTTATGCTGTAACGACCTCCTAGATTTACCTCAATGAGTGGATCTAAATTCAATGGGCCTTCAGAACCAAGATAAGGAACTCCATTTTCGGAGTTTACATCCAGGTTTAGCTTTATTTTGTTTTTAGTATAACCTACCCCGAACATAGCGGTAAATGAAGGCAAATGCCAGGCTTTTAACTCTGTATTTAGTTGGTAAATTCTTTGTTTTATTGCCGCTCTAATATTTATTCCCTCTTGTAGCTGGTACATAATTTCACCACCAAAGGATAGAATTCTGGCGGTATCGTACACCACATCAAATCTTGGAATACTATCTCTATTGGTTAAATATAATGCCAGATTATCAACAGATCTGTGACTTCCCTCAATCCTAAAGGAGATACCTCCGGTTTGCCCTTTTATTCCGGCATATATGTCCGTATTATTAGCATTCTCAATAGATATATTATTTGCAATGAAAGGATTTTCAGTGGCTAAGAGTCTGAAGTTTTGTTTTTCAATAGCCCCTTTTACCCCTAAAAAGATGGATAACTTGTCGGCCATTATTTGAAAATCCGTCTCTACATTTGGAAGAATAACGGTCTGTCCATTATTTAATCCAAGTTTTGCCCCTACATTGATTTTAAATTTATCAGAATGAAAAGAGTACGACGGGGCTATGAAAAATTGATTTAATCTTTGTGCCGTATCCGTTTCAAAGCTATATTTTGTAAGGTCACTTAATAATCCTACCGATAGCACATTAGATTCTGAAAGATTATAAGCCAAATTAAATTGTGCTTGAAGTCCATTTTCCTTGTTTTTCAGATTGTCGCCAAAGGAATAGGTAGCCAAATCGGCACGATAATCAAATTTACCAACAGTCGGTAAATGATTATAAAATGAAATTTTCCCTCCAAAATCCTGAAATTGACGTCTTACATCAGCTGGCAAAAAGGTTGATGTTTTATTTTTTTCAATGTTATATTGATTGTAACCATAAAAATACCTGTTCTGCTGGGCGATATTGAAATCTCCTGAAATAGTATATCCGGCTTTTGTAAAGACTTCTGCTTTTACAATACCCAAAGATTGAGAATACCTTTGATTCTCCACTGCCTTATGGTTATTCATACCACGATGCTCTACATCTATACTTACCATAGATTGCTGATCTGGTGACAAAGCATAATGACCTATAAGCGCTCTGTTCAAGGGTAATCCAAGACCCAGAGACAAAAATCCAGGGAAATTTTCAGGATTTTCCTCACTGATCATTCTTAAAGGCTTAAGATTAGGGGTTATATATGAAACCTCGAAAGGACGTAATAGTAAGTTATACTTTTGCTTTCTACCACTTGTATCAGAAGGAAGAAAACTGGCATTTAATTCAAAACGAGGTGTTTCAGGAATATCAGCCTTATAATCTTTTATGACTTCCATTTGTTCTTTGCCTTGTGCAGAAACAAAATGACAGGTAAAAAGTATCATTGAAAAAACAAGGAATATTTTCATAGAATTATTTATTTGTGTTTGCTTCAATTTTGCGTAAAGTTTCTTTTCTGGCATTTATTTCATTGGAAATGCCATCTTCCTGAGCAAAATCAGCCTCAAGTTGATCCAATACAATCTTTGCCTTTATATATTTTTTAATCTCAATTTGAGTATCCACATAAACTAAACCACATTTTGCCGCCCAATAGGCATTGATGTACTCCTGAAATCCGGCCATACTAAATTGTTCGGCTCTCGCAATATCTTTCAGGGATAAATAATATTGACTTATCAGGTAATTTGCTTCGTCTTTTTGTGCAGCATCAGGTTGCTTGCTCACTTGCTCTAAAGCGCTTATACCCTGATTAAATTCTTTTAACTCTACCAATAGTTTGCCTAAGTAGTAATTAGCTTCGGTTTTCTCATATTGAGAAATCACAGGGTTTCGTTGAATCTTATCGGCGTATTCCATTAAAATACTGCGGTCCTTTAATTGATAAGCGCAAACAATAATTTGGACCTGAGCCTCAATCTTTTTATCCTCTTCCGAAGCCCTGGTTTCCATTAATCTAAAGTTAGCCAATGCTTTAGTGTAGTTTTTAAGATTTAGATAAGTAAGGGCTGCTTTTTCTAAAGCTCGCTCTGAAAAAGAATTAGGATGAAGGGCTACCGTCGCTTCATAATCCTGAGCTGCATTGGTATAATTCTGAATTTTAATGTATGATTCAGCTCTGAAGAAGAAGGCCTTAGCTCTATTTGTTCCGGATGGGAATTGTTTCAAATAATTTGTGTATCCTTCTACCGCACCTCTGTAATCCTGGTTTTCAAAACGGATATCCGCTGATCTAATGGCAATCGTTTCTCGCTCATTTGCATTTACCTCATAGCCGGGTATACTTGCTTTGAACGCTATAAATTCATCAGGTTTATTGAGTTTATTTAAATAAACTTCTTCTAATCCACTAAGCGCTAAATCTTTATCAGATGAATTACAATTGAAACTAAATACTTTTTTAAAGTTTTTTATAGACTCAGTAAAGTTATCCAGATTGTAATAACTGGTACCTAATCCATTAAATGCTTCACAAACTTTTTCAGAAGTATTGTTATATTGGCTAACTAATCTTTCGTAAGCCTTTATAGCCTGTTGCGTTTGATTTATTTCCTGACTAATTTGGCCTATAAGCAATAAAGCATCATCGGCAAGTCCAGATTTAGGATATTTATTCACTAAACTCTCCAAAAGGGTAATTTCACCGAGGGTATTTCCTTTAAATCCCTCAATAATTGCTTTTTGATACATGGCATAATCAACGGCAGCATAATTCTTTTGAATGATTTCATTGTAGTATCTACTTGCCTTTTCAAAATTTCTGGAAACTAAAAATATGTTGGCAAGTTGAAGGGTTGCATCACCTAAAATACGTTGATTGATTTCAGGTCTGGTGTAATTCTTTTTATTATTGTCAAATGCATCAACTACTTTTTGGAAATAGGAAGAGGCATTATCCATTTTTTCACTTCTCAGAAAATTATAACCTTGTAAATAATTTGCAGAAACGATAGAAGTTTCTTCAGGTAATTTTGTAGAAGTTTTGGAAAAATATCTGTTTAAATAACTTATACTTTCCGCATATTTCTTTTCTCTATTGGATACGTCAGCTAACCAATATAAGGAAATAGCTTCTAAATTTGGCTTAACAGGTGTTTCCAATGATTTTAATAAATAGGATTGAGCCTGTTTAAAATCTTTTTTTTGATGATATTGGATACCTAAATTTAAGTTAATCGTTTGGTTTGCCTCATTTAGCTCTTTCCCTCCATTCTTTTTTTGCATTTCAACGAGAAGTTTACCCGCTTCCTGATAATCCCGAAATGAGAGTAATACCTTACTTATGATGGACTGCGCTTCGCTAAAATGGGGAGAATCTTTTGGGATTAACTTTAAATCATTCAATGCTTCCCGGTCATTTTTTAGCTCATAAGCTAATTTGCCATGGTTAAATAACGCTTCCTGTTGAATAATCGGATCAAAATCAAGTCTGGCTGCTGCATCAAGGGCTAACAAGGCATCTTGAGAATTATTTGTTTTCAAATAACAATCGGCTAAATAGAATAGGGCATTTTGGCCTAAAATATTTTCAGCATCACTTAGGGGCAATAAATTTTCTGCTGCTTCACCATATTTTTTGGCGTCATAAAGACAAAAACCTAATTGATATAACTCTTCATCTTTTAGTTTTGTATTTCCCTCTGCATAAGCCTGTAAATAAGGAAGCGCTTTAGTAAATTCTTTTTTTTCAAACAGAGACTGTCCAATCAATTGTCCTAATTCCTTTTTATTTTTAATCTGTGAATCTTCATATTTAGGCATACCAAATCGAATAACTTCATCGTAATTTTTTTGAATAAAATAGATTTGAGCTATTTGATAAGGGATTAAATATTTATAGCTTTTAACATTTTCGATAGCTTTGAAAGAGGATAATGCATCCTTGTAGTTTTTTTCTTTAAAATAGCCCATGCCCAGATAATAATTACCAGGCCCAAAGTATTTACTTTCTTTATTGGATACTACTTTTTTAAACGCAGTAATAGATTCTTTCCATTTTTCAAGGGCAAAATAGGAATAACCAATTTGGAAATTTAAGTATTCGGCATTAGAATTATTTAATCTATTAGGTGAAACTTTAGCATAATAGGTCAATGCTTTTTCAAATTCTTTCTTATTGTAAAAATATTCAGCCAGATTTATTATTAAAGCCTGCGCAGATACATCGGGACTTATTTCTTTAATATAGGTAATTACCGCTAGTTCCGCATCAGGTCTTTCCAATGCAATAGCACTTTGTAGCATATATTGTTTAGCTAATACCTTTATTTCTTTCCAACGTGGATCACTGGCAAACTGATCCTCAGATAATACTTCATTTAAAACGTTGTACGCCAATGAGTAAGAACCATTTTGATAGTTTTCTATCGCTTTGTTTACTTTATTTTGAACATTGTAAAGAAAAGGACTTTCTTGACAAAATAGGGGAGAAATGGCCCCTAAAAATAAAACGACAAAAATGCTATTTTTCATGAAAAAATATTTAAACTGAAACGCAATGGTTAAATTGGAATCAATGTAATGAAAGGATTCAAAAATCTAAATGAAATTTAAACCCAATAAATTGTATGAAATGGAAATATTTTAAAAATATTCTGATTTAATAGTCTCAGAAATGATGGAACAAGCCTCTTTAATTTGCTTTTCATTTATGATTAATGGAGGGGCGAAACGAATAATATGTCCATGGGTAGGTTTAGCCAATAGTCCGTTTTCTGCCATCTTTAAACATATTTTTAATGCTTTTTCTGTATCCTCATCTTTGTCAATGACGATGGCGTTCAATAAACCCATTCCTCTGATTTCTTTAACAAAAGGGACACTACCAAGGAGTTCCTTTGTTAAGATAGATCTAAATAACGCACCCATTTTCATAGCATTTTCAGCTAATTTTTCATCTTCCATTACCTTTAATGCAGCGGTTGCCACGGCGCAGGCTAATGGATTTCCACCAAAAGTTGAACCGTGTTCTCCTGGTTTTATCGTCAGCATAATTTCATCACTCGCTAACACCGCTGAAACGGGTAAAACGCCACCGGAAAGGGCTTTTCCCAAGATGAGAATATCGGGTTTGAATCCAAAATGATCACAACAAATTTTAGCACCTGTTCGTCCAATGCCAGTTTGAACTTCGTCGGCGATAAATAGTACATTGTGCTTCTTACATAACTCGTAGGCGTCTTTAAGATAATTGGCATCGGGAATGACTACGCCAGCCTCTCCTTGTATCGGTTCAACCATGAATCCTGCTACGTTAGGGTCTTGGAGCTCCTTTTCTAATGCTGAAAGATCGTTGTATGGGACGATTACATAGCCCGGCATAAATGGTCCGAATTGTTTTCTGCTGGATTCATCTGTTGAAGAGGAAATAGCTCCCAGCGTTCTACCCCAAAAATTGCCCTCGGCAAAAATAATTTTTGCTTGATTCTCCGCAATGCCTTTGACAGCATATCCCCATCTTCTACAAAGTTTAATGGCTGTTTCCCCACCTTCAACCCCCGTATTCATAGGTAGTACCCGGTCGTAACCAAAATATTTAGTTATATATTCCTCATAAGGTCCCAATTGGTCATTGTAGAATGCCCTTGAAGTTAAGGTCAGTTTTTGACTTTGTTCTATGAGTGCATCTACGATTTTAGGATGACAATGTCCTTGATTAACCGCTGAATACGCAGACAAAAAATCATAATATTTTTTGTCTTCCACATCATATACATAAACCCCTTTTCCTTTTTTTAAAACAACGGGCAGGGGATGATAATTATGGGCGCCGTATTTATCTTCCTGTGAAATAAATACTTCAGATGTAGCGTCAGTTAATGTTTGCATGTTAATTATTTAAACTGGATAAGGAATGATATTTGCACCCAACACAAGCAATTCATCATAAATGCCCTGTTGTTTATTGAAGTCTAAAGATAATATACAATCTGTTATCAAAGTTACTTTATATGCTAAACGAAGCGCATCTATACAGGTTTCTTTAATCTCATATTCTAAGGGAAAACCAGCAAGGTAAAGGTGTGTTATTTGGTGGTTTTTTAGATATTCTGATAGAGAGGGTGTGGCCAAATTTGAAACATCAAAAGCACTGAAAATATCAATTTCTTTTACATTCGCCTTTTCAACGATAAACGGATTTTTATTTTTCAACCAGGGAGGATTAAAAACACCCATTGTACCGGAGACACAGTGAATTGGCCACAAATATTGACTGATATTTCCAATTTTAATCACCTGAGTAGGTTTACGCCAGGGATGACATGCAGCAAAACTGACGTGATCAGCAGGGTGGTTTTCATTTATTGCCACCAAATTTGTCCATAAAGATGAAATAGCTTCTATTTTATCTGAGATATTTTCAAATCCTTCGATGGAGGCATTGCCAAGGGAAGAGAAATCGTTTTGTAATCCAAATATAAATAGGGCACTATGATTCATAAATACTTTATACTACACTAAAATTTGTCCATCTCTCATTTCCAAACACCGATCGCTCATTTTTGCCAGATCAGTATTGTGAGTAACCAAAACAAAGGTCTGATTGAAATCATTTCGTAGTTTGAAAATTAAGGAATGAAGCTCTTGGGAAGACTGAATATCCAAATTTCCGCTGGGTTCATCCGCAAAAATAACGGATGGCTTATTTATTAACGCTCTGGCTACCGATACTCTCTGCTGTTCACCACCTGATAATGCCCCGGGTTTATGTTGCATCCGGTCAGTTAATCCGAGATAATCAAGTAATTTTTTTGCTTCTTCAATTACTTCATTTTCTGGTCTTTTTGCAATAAACCCTGGAATACATACATTTTCAAGCGCGGTAAATTCTGGTAGCAAATAGTGAAACTGGAAAATAAATCCAATCTCACTATTTCGAAATTTAGCCAACTCCTTGTTGTTGTATTTACTTATATCATTGTCTTCAAATAAAATAGTCCCCTCATCAGATTGATCTAAAGTCCCAAGTATGTGAAGCAGTGTACTTTTTCCAGCACCAGATTTACCAGTGATAGCGACAACTTCACCTTTTTTTATCAGGATATCAACCCCTTTTAAAACGCGTAAATTCCCATAATTTTTTACGATTCCTTTTGCTTCTATCACGCGATATTAGATTATAACTGGAAAATCAGGTTCATTTGAAGAATGAAGATTAGACGTATGGCTTAATTTCATTTTGTGTTGCAAGTTTAACAATTGTAGCACATCGATACAAAACTGGTCTGTAACTAATTGAATGATTGCGTCCACATTGTCATATCCATCTCCATCTCTAAATTTGTAGGTCTGCTCATACAAACCCGATTCAAACTTAAGGGTGAATCGGTTATCATTTGTAAAAATGCTGATTTTTAATAAAGGATGAGGAATATTGGCCAGTAATCTCATTAATCTTTGATTTTATTCGTTAGTTTAATCAGCATACCTAATAAAAGCCCTAACATCATTAAACTACTTCCTCCCCAGAATAAATTTATCCCTGGGAATTCAATGGCTTCAAGCACAATATAATCAGACCGGAGCGCTTCAGTAGAGAAATCAATAGCAATAGGATTATTTTTCTTTGGTGCAAAGGCATAAGAAATTTCAGCCTTTTCCGTCTTTGGATCCAATAATGGAAAACGAAGGTGAATGCCTAATGCAGGAATTTCCGCTTTTACATTGAGCGGCTCTCCCTTTCTTATGAGAAAAACAGGCATTACTCTATAGGATTTTCCATTCTTACTCTTTACCATCAAATTGGCACCGACGGCAAGGTCACCTTCTTCTGGCTTATAGTCAGGCGTTACTGGATTTCTGACATAACCTTCGAAAATAATCTCATTTTCATTTTGAACCATACTTTCATTTACGCCCAGTCTAAATGCTTTGTATGTTAAATCATCTTCAAAGGTGTATAAATCTTCAAAAACACGCTCGGGTAATCTTATTCTGGTGCTCCATTCATTGATTTGAACAGGATAACTGTACAAAAGATTTTCTCTCAGGACAATAACAGGTTTTGCATAAATGACCTTATCATCATCGTCGCGAACCATTTTCATGTCAATCCCTATGGCAAGATCACCTTTTTGCGGCTTATATTCTGGGTGACTTGGTGCGAAATCTACATTGGTTATTAAGATATTGTATTTCCTGACGACTTGGGTATCCTGGTCTTCAATATATTGCGTGTCAGCATGGACAAATGCCTTATTTAAAGAAATATTCAGCGCATTATATTTTAAACTATCCTCCTTTTGCTTCCTTAACTCCATATCCATTTCCACTTGTGGTAATGAAGCAATGTGAGTGAAAATATCTCTGTCCCAATACCTGTGGGTAGCTGGATTGGAAGCGGCTATTTTTGTAAATGATTTATCATAAATAACCGTAGGCTTTAAGTTAAAGCTATCAATCCTTTGGTTGTCCTTATTGTGTTCTACAAACTTTAAAGTATAAGAACGGGTGTAATTATCTAAGCTATCTGATTGATAATTAACTTCATAT
Organism: Bacteroidota bacterium; assembly: GCA_017858735.1. GTDB lineage: Bacteria > Bacteroidota > Bacteroidia > Chitinophagales > Saprospiraceae > BJGN01. The sequence goes on along the minus strand of JAFMBH010000025.1, from coordinate 15,661 downwards.
TGTTGCATTCGCATGGGAGCATCCTTAAAAATAAGGATGTTTTTTCTAAGACTTTCATCGCTTGCGCCCTCAATTAATCCATCCATTATGAAAGGATTATTTGAAATGATTTTCTGATTTAATCCCGATGAAAGAATGCCTATGATCATTAAACCAAAGCCGGTGTGACTGATGACTGAACTTACCCATTTTGTCTTGGTTTGAAAGTAAGATACTAATACCGCAAGATTTGCTACGACGCCGTATAAACTGGCAAAAAGTAGCAGATTATATTGCCATGCAGTAAGTTGAAGCCACTGATAAGAAGGATAGAACAGAACTAAACTAATCAGAAGATGAATACCCGTATTGATCAGAAATTTATTTCTGTTTTTTGCCCAATTTATTTCTCTGAATCTTAAATATTGGGCAGCACTAGAAAGTATGATGACAAATAAGGCAATCCATATTTGATACTTATTATAGTGGGGTATGGGGTCTGTAATGACACTTCCCAGATAGGTAGGTTCAAAAATTTGACGTATTTTGTTGAAAACAGGCAAAGAAGTGGAGCCAGCAATCAAAACACTGGAAAAGAAAAGGACCAAACTACCCATAAATATCCAAAATTCCTTAGAGCTAAGTGCCTCTTCTTTTTCAGGGGTAGGAATCGTTTTATACCTTAATAATAGCAGTAAAAATGGGATAACAAAAACGATACCTAAGAAGAAAAGAAGTTGAGCTTCTAATCCCATTTCTGTAAAAGCGTGTACAGATGTCTCTCCTAAAATACCACTTCTGGTCAAAAAGGTGGAATAAACCACCAGGGCAAAACTTAACAAATAGAAGAAATAAGTACTCTTAAGAGATTGCCCCGTACTCTGAGTTATTAGGTGGGTATGAATACCTGCAATGAGAATCAACCAGGGAACCAGAGACATATTCTCCACTGGATCCCAGGCCCAATAACCACCAAAACTTAATGCTTCATAAGCCCAGGCGCCACCCATTAAAATGCCAATACCTAAAATACCGGCACTAAACAATGCCCAGGGAAAAACAGGTTTTAGCCAGTTTTGATGATCTTTAACCCATAATCCTGCCAATGCAAAAGCGAAGGGTACCAGGGTAGATGAAAAACCAAGAAAAAGGGTAGGAGGGTGGATAGTCATCCAATAATTTTGCAAAAGAGGATTTAAACCGTTACCCTTAATGAGTTCCAAATAATCGGCCTGCCCGAAAATAGGCGCATCCATTGTATCTCTTAATAACTGAAAGGGGCTACTTCCCAATTTTATACTAAAGGTATCCCAGCCAACGTAAACGCCTAAAATCATGCTGCTGAGAACTGCCTGTACTACGGCAAAAATAGCCAGTACAGAACTTTCCCACTGATTTCTTCTGCTAAGAATAATTAATCCTAAAATGGCATTCCAAAACATCCAAAGCAGAAAACTTCCTTCCTGACCTTCCCAGAAAGCGGCAAAAATATATTGCATAGGAAGCTCGTCTGAGACGTGCGTCCAGACATACTGATATTCATAATACTTCTTTATCATGATAAAAAAGATTAATCCAATCACAGAAAAAACAGCTATCGAATGAGTGATAAAGGCACTTCTGCCAAGTATTAACCATCCCTTTTCCTCTTTTTTCACAAAGAAATAGTAGGAAACAGCACTTAAAATACTACTAATAAAAGTAGCGAGAACAATAAAATGACCAAGTTTTCCTGCCCATAAATGTTCTCCAACATAGTTGATTTGATCCATTATAATTAGCTCCTTTTTTCGCTTTTAATGTAAATTTCTTCGTCTTTATACTTTGACGGGCACTTCATAAGCAAATCTGAAGCGTAAAAAACCTCCCCTTTCATCTGCCCCGTGACAACGATTTGTTCTGATAATTCAAAATCCTGAGGCTTTGCGGCAAATAAAATAACTTTTTTTTCCATTCCTTTAGAATCTTTGATAAAAAAACTAAAGTAGTTAGGATCTTTTTCCGGGTTATAGTCCATTTTTTTATCCTTGGACAGGTTACCAGCAATTTTCACCGTGCTTTCGTTGTTTATTGCTTCAGAAAACGTAGCATAAGTACTCATGTCTTCCGCCGCATTGAACAATAAAAAGATGGACACACCAATCAAGACCATCGCTAAAATATACATCCTCTTCATAAGCTAGAATTTTTCTTTGCAAAGTTAACCTCAATACATTACTATTACATAATTAATCGTCACAATGTTGTAAAAGTTGTATTAATAGAGGTTGGATTTTAAATTGAACAAATTTCTCCTTATTTTGCAGCCCTAAATAATTATATATGGGACGTGCCTTTGAGTATAGAAAAAATAGAAAGATGAAGCGTTGGGCCAATATGGCGAAAACCTTCACTAAAATTGGACGGGAGATTGCTATCGCTATTAAAAGTGGTGGCGCAGACCCTGAATATAATTCTCGCCTTAGAATGGCTGTAAATAATGCTAAGGCCGCCAATATGCCTAAGGTGAATGTTGAAAACGCTATCAAAAAAGCTACGTCTAAAGAAGCAGAAGATTATGATGAAGTGGTTTATGAAGGATATGCTTCTCACGGGGTGGCTATTGTTGTGGAGGCTGCTACTAATAATTTGAATAGAACCGTTGCCAATATAAGACACGTTTTCTCAAAATTCGGTGGTTCTCTCGGTGTTTCTGGTTCTGTCAGTTTTATGTTCGATAGAAAAGGGGTGTTCAGAATTAAAAATTCGGGTTTCGATTTAGAAGAACTGGAATTGGAATTAATCGATCATGGCTTAGAGGAAATAAAAATTGAAGACGACCAGATTGTACTGATCACCGAGTTCGAAGATTTTGGAAAACTTCAAAAGGCATTGGAAAATAAGCAAATTGAACCAGAACAATCAGAATTTTACAGGATTCCAAGTCATACAAAGTCATTAACAGACGAACAAGTGGAAGACGTAGTGAATCTAATTGAAAAAATGGAAGAGGACGAGGATGTCCTGAATGTTTTCCATAATATGGATATGAATTAAAAAGATTAAGTTCGATAAATTTTTATCAAAAATAAGCCTTGGGAAAAACCCCGAGGCTTTTTTTATTTCTAAATTTAACGTAATTATATTGTTATGGGAGTAAAAATACTCATTTATGAGTATTGTCCACCTTTTTGTAAAGGCTTATTTTGTGCCTTGAAAGAGAATTGAATTTACAAGATTCTCTTCATCTCGATTTATACTTAAAATTCAATTTATTCAATAGTATTGTTGATATGGTAAACTTATTAAGGTTACTCATCAGTATAATGCTGGTGTTTCTTGTTTCAGTTGTTTTCTCTCAACAGATTACATCGTCAAAGTGGATTAAATCATACACCGTTGGTGAACTTAAGGCATTGATTAATCAAAGTCCTGACAACGATATTAAATTTGGTGTTAATTTGTACAAAATTCTGTACACCACTAAAAATCTTCAAGGAAATGAAACGACGGTAAGTGGTTTAATTGTGATTCCTCAGACGCAAGATGGAAAAAATAAATTTAATATAGTTGTTTATCAACATGGCACTTCAAATGATAGGGAAGACGTACCCTCCAGATTAAAAGGTGATTGGATTATTGGTGCTGCCTTTGGAGGGGCAGGTTATGTTACTTTGATGTCTGATTATTTGGGATTAGGTGATAATCCAGGATATCATCCTTTCATTCATGCAGCTTCTGAGACATGGGTTGCTGCGGACTTATTTAAAGCATTCATTAAATCCAGTGAAAATTTATATAATGTAAAAATCCTATCTGATTATTTTGTTGCAGGCTATTCTCAAGGTGGACATGCTTCCATGGCTTTACATAGGTGGCTGCAATCTAACCCAATAGAGGGATATAATGTATTGGCCGCAGCACATTCAAGTGGTATTTATGCTGTCTCACAATCCATTATTGGAGGACTTACAAGCAATAATCCTGTAACAAATGTTTCATTTTTACCACATACATTTCTTGGATATAAAGAACCTTATAAATTATTTAATAATATTAATGAAGTTTTTAAATCACCTTATGATGTATTGATTCAAAACAGATACGAGGAAAAGGTCAGTTTAATTGGATTGAATACCAATTTATTACAAGCCTTAATTTTAAATCAAAAAATTTTAGCGCGAGACATGCTCGCAAGTGGTTTATACTCGAATTTAATTACCAATCCAAATCATCCTATTAATGTTGCGCTAAAAGATAATGATGTTTTTGCCTGGAAACCACTCATTCCAACCAGATTATATTATTGTTCCAGTGATGAAATTGTTCCTTCAATTAATTCTACCATAGCAGAATCTACTATGAAATCATTAGGTGCTACTGATGTTTCAGCAGTTAATCTGTCAAGCCAAAAAAATCATGTTGCTTGTGGTTATCTCGCTATTGCTTCTACGGTTAGTTTCTTCAATGCAGAGTTAGCTAAAAAAGGGATATCGGTACCTAAGTTAAATACTCTGGAAGTCGTTGATATTACTAAAAACAGAGTGAAATCTGGAGGTCTTATAGTCAATGATGGAGGGGATGAAATCACCTCAAGTGGTTTAGTATATGGTTTGGATTCTTTACTTAATTTACAATATGCCAAATCATTTAATGATACCTTGAAATTAAAGAGATTTAATTTGGAAATTCCTGATTTACAATCTAATACTACTTATTTTATAAGAGCTTTTGCGAAAAATTCAAGAGGTGTAGGCTATGGAAATGTCATAAAATTTACCACTCCTCCAGTAGTAACTGATTTTTTACACTATGAATTTGTGGCACGGGATAGAAAAGGGGATGCCCTTTCGAATCAAAATGTCGCAGTTCAAGTTGATATAATGCCATATTTAAAAGACGCAAATGCAGTATATCAGGAAAGGTTTAATGTAAATACGGACGTAAATGGTAAAGCAATTATTAATATAGGCTCGGGCACTAAATTCAATGCAAATACAGCTAATTTTTCAGCAATCAGATGGGATACTGCTTCCAATTATTTAAAAATGAGTGTGGATCTTAATGGAGGAAGTAATTACGTATTACAAAGTGTCCAAAATTTATTAGGCGTTCCTACTGCTCATATTAGCAAGTGGACAAAATCTGTCCCATTGGGTAGTTTAAGATCTGAACATTTAAATGGTAAAATTTTAACTTATGATATGTTCGTTGGAAATCCTTCAAGTTCCGAACCAGGGAATGGCGCTCAAAAAGATGCTTCTAAGGTCCTTTTAACTAAAGAAGATTTAGATGGCGTAAAAAAGACAATTACCTCCTTGATAAACCCTGAAAATATCATTGACGGAGACGGTAATCCATATACACCTATAATTATTGGTGGTCAAATGTGGCTCACTGAAAATTTAAAAACGACCAAGTATATGGACGGTACACCTATCATTGGAATTACTGATAGTACCCAATGGGTAAGCACAACAGCCCCCGCCTGGTCTTATTATAATAATGACGTTGGGTATAATCAGAAATTAGGCAAGTTATACAATGGGTACGCCGTTTCTCAAGATGAATCGAGAGGTTTATGCCCAACGGGCTGGCATGTTCCATCTTCAAGGGAATGGTCAACGTTGGCCGATCATTTTGAAAATTTGAGCATAGCGGCTCAACAGTTAAAATCAACGAGTGGTTGGACAAACCTTTATGAAAATGGAACTAACCTGTCTGGTTTTGGTGCGCTTCCTGGGGGCCATAGAAGGTCTTTTTTTACTTCAAATTCTTCAGCTTTTTGGTGGACTTCCACTAAAATTTCAGATTCAAGGGCAATTTATGCAGCATTATATAATTTTACAGCGCCGATGAACAAAGGTGTTTTTAATTATCATATTAGTTACGGTTTATCCATTAGATGTATTAAAAATGGTAGTTCTAACTCACCAAAAGTGTTAAGAAAAAACTTAATCACCAATGCAAAGGATAATTGGACCATTCATGGTGAAATTGAAGATAGTGGTGGAGGTATTATTTCAGAAACAGGTTTAGTTATTGGCAAAGAAGGGGCTGAATTATTTTCAATACTCCCAAATGACGGAGATTATATTCCTTCAAAAAATTTAAGTGGATCTAATTTTTCTGTTCAGGTGCCTAAACTTACCTCCGGTAGGTTTTATTGGCTGGGTGTTTATGCAAAAAGTGTATTAGGAAAAAATGTATCAGACTATATTTTAATAAAAACATCGTTAACATCGTCACCGGCTAATGTCAAAGATATAGAAGGAAATGAATATCGAACGATAACCATTGGGAATCAAACCTGGCTTAAAGATAATCTGATAACCACTAAATTTAATGATGGCTCTTCTTTACAATGGGCTGGAAATAATAATGACTGGGTAAATTCCGAAGCAACTGCTACCCCGTCATTTAATTATTTATATAATTCGATAGAGAATAAATATACCTATGGTGTTTTTTATAACTATCACGCCATTAAAACGGATAAACTATGCCCTTTGGGATGGAGAATTCCCAAGGAGTCAGATTGGAAATCCTTGATAAATTACTATAACGGAAACGCGGAAGTTGAATTGTTGAAGCAAGATAATGGTTTTTCAGCTATTCCTACCGGATTTATTGACCCATTCAATACCTCTAATTCAGGTGGCTCATGGTATTGGATTTTAGATTTATCGAAAAGACGATATACCGATTTCTATGGTGTAAATGATTATGAGAATTCATACTTCGGGGAAGGGTTAAACGTAAGATGTATTAAAAATTAAAGCAAGGTACAGTGAAGCTATCAAAATTAACGTCGTTACATATTAAAGCTAAAAGGTTAGCTGAATTATTTTTTTGTTCATTCTTCTTTTTGTTGATGTCCAAGAGTGTATTTTCTCAGACCAGCAGTACTTTAGGTGCTGCTGGTAATACTAACAAAAATGGAAATCATATCGTTTCATATTCTCTGGGAGAAATTGGAAATGGTTCAATGAAAGGGGAGGATCAATCTGCAAAAGGAGGCATTTTACAAGGCCCTGTTAAATGTGTGGTACCAATCATTAAAAACCTTTCTCTTTCAGGTGTTATTTGTCTGAAACCTACTGAAAACAGGACAATAAGTCTTTCAGGTGAAAAACAAGTCATATACCAGCTTTTTAAAAACAATGTCTTTACTGGTACAGAAATTTTAAGTAGTACCGATAATCAGGATATTTCCTTTACACTAAGTGAGGTTGGTGATTATGCAGTTAAGGCTCAATATACAGGAAGAACTTGTAGTGAGTTTATGAATGGTTCGGTAAGTATTTCAACTATCCCGGGAATAACAGTTAGCGATAATTTACCCACAGTATGTGAAGGTGGAAACATTAATATTGCATTATCAAACAGTCAGGCTGCATCCATTAGCTATAAAATAGGCAATAATCCGTTACAACAGGCCTTGTTGACTAATAACGCTGGTATTACCCTGAATACAGGTTCGTTGAATGAAAGTACTACATTCACCTTAGTTTCAGTGACTTCCTTACAATCAGGTTGTAGTGAGGAAATTAATGTAGTCAGAGAATTGAAAGTAAATGCTAAACCAGCACTCATAGCGACGGCTGAGGAAATTTGTTCCGGCAAAGTGCTAAATATTACCACGAGTTCCTCATCTACCGAATTAATTTATGATTGGACAGCAACTTATGGAAGTATTACGGGAGGGAGAGGTTCAGGGGCAGGGGTAACCTTAAATGGCGGTATTCAGGAAACACTTTTTAATGCTTCAGAGGAGGTTCAGAATATCCTTTATACATTTAAACCAAGAATTGTTTCAAATGGTGTTCAGTGTCTTGGTACAGATTACACCTTGGAAGTTAGGGTTTTACCTACACCAAAAATTTTAAAAACCGAGGACCAGGAGATTTGTAGTGGGGTAAATGTTGAAATTCCCTTAACGTCCAATGTTTCGGGTGCCGTCATCTCATGGAGAAATCAATTAACTGGAATAAGTGGACGAAATATAATTAATGAAAAACTTTTTAATGAGACAAATAATTCCATTACAAATACTTATGAATTAAATTTAAACGCTACAGGGTGTTCAACAGATGAAGTTTTTCGGATAAATGTTGTGGTAAAACCTAAACCTTCCATAAAGATATTAACAACTAATGTCTCTTGTTCTCCCTTTTCAAATCTTGAAAATTCTATTGATAAATCTAACTCATCCGCTGGTTTAAATTACACGTTTTGGAATAACGCAGGTTTGACCAATCCTGTAAATAACCCGGAAAGTGTTCCTGAGGGACTATATTTTGTGAAGGGACAAGATAATGCCGGTTGCTTTAATTCTTCAAGAATTTTGCTAAGATCACCACTCACTTTCATTGTTAATCAGCCTAAACCTTTTTGTCCTGATCAAAGAGGTAATTTAACGTTATCGGAAATAACAGCGGGTTCTCAGCCAGGTTTATCTTATGCTTATTTTGAAGATGAATCCCTACAAAAGTTGGTAACGAATCCCGCTAGTGTTATATCTGGAAAATATTTTATTCAGGCTAAAGACCCATCGGGTTGTACTTCTGTCAAGAATATTACCATAAAAGAAATTGTTAGCGAAAATTTGACCTTGGGAACGGATAATTTAACCGTTTGTAGTGGCGGTACTTTCAATTTTGACCCGAAAATTAAAAGTGATTATACCTTTTCTTGGGTAAGAGATAGATTTGAATCCGTCGGATTGAATACGCCTTCAAGTGGCAAAGGGGTTATTTCTGATAATTTTGGAACGACAGAAACTCCTGTTTCTGTGACCTATTTTTATAGCCTGGGTATTCCTGGTTGCAATACCTTGAATAATAAATCAATTAAAGTCACCGTGTTGCCAAAACCTTCATTTAAGGTGCTTCCTGAGATTGAAGTTTGTGGAGTCTTTGGTAATTTATCCGCAGATAATGTCATTGTTCAATCTTCAGGTGCTTACAAGTATGCTTATCTGGATGCAAACGGTGCGAAAAATGTCCAGGTAAGTAATGCAAAACAGGTTCTTCCTGGTAAATATGCCATTGAAGCTTCATTTCAAGGGTGTACTAATTCCCAACCTGTGGAAGTTAAAAGCAAAGTAAAAATACCTGCCTTACCAGATACCAGTATTTGTGATCCTCAACGGTTAAATTTAAATAACCTGGTTGCAGGTATCCCAGGTGTTCAAAATTATACTATTGGTTTTTGGAGGGATCTTGAACAGAAGCAAGCTGTCTTAAATCCCACACAAACAGGAAGTGGGAATTATTTCATAAGTTTTGCTGAAAGAACAGGTGAAAATTGTTCTACACTCATACCATTAAAAATACTTTCCAACAATGTATCTCTGAAGGTTGATGCCAGCACATTAGAAATTTGTAGCGGTAGTAACCTAAACATACCCTTCATTGAAAATGCAAGCGTAAAATATACCTGGAAACTACTGAATGCTAATGATGTAAATCAATCTACTTCCGGGATTGGAAGCATACAATTGGTTTTATCTAATAAAGGATTTACAACAGATACGGCGTTGATAAACCTCGTTGGCAATAGTATTAAGTGTAATGAAAGTGATTCTACCATTCTAAAAGTAGCGGTTTTACCTAAACCGGCCCTAAAGGTTGACCTTGGTCTGGATTTAGCCTTATGTGCAGATGATACCTTAAAATTCAATATTTCTGACCCAGCTGCCGGTTCATTTAAATATTACATTAAAGCAGAGTATAATGGATTATTAGGTGGGATATTTGAAAACGGTGAGGTGGTAAATGCATTCAAGGTTTCTCAAATTACAGAAAATTTATTGAATGTAGAAAATGATGGAAAACAGGTGCTCTATTCTTTTGTTCCAATAAATTCTGATATTGAAACTTGTGCGGGAGATACTATTTTCATGGATTCTTATTCCGTTTTGGGAATCAATGATGCAGCATGTAAAAGCCAGATTAATGGGACTGTCGCAACTTTTGATCTTCGAAAAATTCAGGAAGTTGAGCTTAAAATTAGTAATGCTGGAAATCAAAAATTAGGTGTGACCAATTCTAATGGTGCCTTTTATTTTACTGGTTTAACTAATAATTTAGATTATACGATTAGTTCCAAACTGGATAAAAATCCACTTAATGGTGTTTCTACGCTGGATCTTCTTTATTTGCAAAATCATCTCAGTGGTAAAAGTCAGTTACCTAATCCATATTATTTGATTGCAGCAGATGCAAATAACTCAAGGAATATATCCGTAGGTGATTTAATTCAAATCAAGAAATTAATATTAGGTCAGATATCCAGATTTCCAAATAACTTCAGTTGGCGTTTTATTCCAAAGAACTTTGAATTTCCAAATCCTAAAAATCCCTGGCAAACGATTTTTCCAGAGGTTATTAACCTAAATAATCTAAAGGGGAGTGCAAAATCTGATTTTATTGGTATCAAGATTGGTGATTTGACTGGAAATGCAACTGCCAATAATAAGGAGAATAGTATCCAACGTCAAAATTTCATTTTTAATGTGACCACGGACGATAAACAGTTGATTCCTGGAAAAACAATGAATATCCCTTTTTCACCTAAAGATTTTGAGGATATCAATGGTTTACAATTTACCATTCAACTGGATCTGAATTATTTAAAATTGGATGTAAGCCAGATAAAAGAAATTTATGAAGATCGAATTGCCGTTTTTGAGAATCAGGGGATGATTACCTTCAGTCTGGCAAAACCCATAGAAAAAGATGAAATAATTCTTGAATTACCTGTTCAGATATTAAAAGAAGGAATATTAAGTGAAAGATTATTTTTAAACAGTAGGATAACCGTTGCAGAAGGTTATCAAAGGGGTATTGCCTTTCCAATGGAACTTGAATTTAATAATGGACTGGAGGAATTAAGCCAGCAGCCCCGTTTATATCCAGCCTTTCCAAATCCATTTTTTGAATCTTCTGTCATTGCTTTCTGGATTCCAAATATGGAAAGGGTTCGGATAACTGTTTTTCAGGCTACGGGACAGAAAATAGTAGAAATGGAGGAAATTCTTGAGAGAGGGGAACATCAATTTAAATTGAATAAAATGATGCTTAATAATGATGGTGTTTATTTCTATAAAATTGAAACAAACACCTGGTCAGCAAGGGGATCTTTAGTTTTAGTGTCTCAATAAAATGCAGCAATGAAAAATTTAAAGTTACGTTGGTTATTCTATTTCGTTCTATTGGGACTTTGTCTGCAAGCACAAGTCAATAATCAGTTTAAGTTACAATTATATCTGGCAGATCAGAATGGAAATATATATGTAAATAGGACTATTGGTTTAAAAATCAGTATTTTAAAGTCAGAAAACGATTTTCCAATCTATTCGGAAAGGCAGGTGTTAACATCTGATGCTACCGGACTATTAAATATACCTATTGGTGCGGGTACAAATCGCGTAGGAAATGTCGCCTTATTTTCACAATTATCCGCTGGATTCATAAAAATTGAATATGATCCATCTGGAGGTAGTAATTATACCAGGATGTTGTTACAACCTCTGGTTTCAGTGCCTTATGCTTCAATATCTAATTATGCTTTAGGATTAAAAGGAAGAGGTATAACAGGAAATCATTTTGCTGACTCCTCCATTCTTGCCGAAAACCTGGATTTTAATCCAGCCAAAAAAGAAGATGTAGAGATTTTAAAAAGTTGGATTGATACATATTCAAATGGTAGTATTCCAACACTGATTACCTATTCATCAAGCCCTAATGCTATTGATACGGCACAAATATCAGCAATAGTTTCCTCTGATGGTGGTGATAGTATCTCCGAAAAAGGATTTGTTTACAGCCTTTCTCCAAATCCGACGATCAATAATTCAAGACTGAAGGCAGGAAGAGGAAATGCAAATTTTTCTGGCGTATTGAAGGGGCTCAATGCATCTTCTACTTATCACGTCCGAAGTTACGCAATAAATAGATTGGGCATAGGTTATGGAAATCCTATAACAATTACAACAGCTTCGCCAGTTTCTTCACCTACCTTAACCACCACATCCGCCAGTTCTATTCTGGAAATCAGTGCTACGACGGGTGGTAATGTGACTTCAGACGGAGGAGCTACTGTTACAGAGAGGGGTGTCGTTTATGCCATATCAGGCATACCGTCATTATCAGATAGTAAAATAGTTGCAGTAACATCAGGAACGGGCACTTATACCGTTAATCTGACAGGATTGACAGGCTCAACGAAATACTATTTTAGAGCTTACGCCACAAATAGCGCAGGTACTGGATATGGTACGTTAGATAGTTTTGTGACGCTAACGCCAGTAGTTTTGCCCACTTTAACCACCACATCCGCCAGTTCTATTCTGGAAATCAGTGCTACGACGGGTGGTAATGTGACTTCAGACGGAGGAGCTACTGTTACAGAGAGGGGTGTCGTTTATGCCATATCAGGCATACCGTCATTATCAGATAGTAAAATAGTTGCAGTAACATCAGGAACGGGCACTTATACCGTTAATCTGACAGGATTGACAGGCTCAACGAAATACTATTTTAGAGCTTACGCCACAAATAGCGCAGGTACTGGATATGGTACGTTAGATAGTTTTGTGACGCTAACGCCAGTAGTTTTACCCACTTTAACCACCACTCCCGCCAGTTCCATTCTGGAAACCAGTGCTACGACAGGTGGTAATGTGACATCAGACGGAGGAGCGACGGTTACTGAGCGTGGTGTCGTTTACGCCTCCTCAGGCATACCGTCATTATTAAACAATAAAGTAGTTGCGGGAACTGCGGGTATTGACACTTTCACTGTTAATCTGACAGGATTAACAGGATCTACCACATACTATTTCAGAGCTTACGCCACAAATAGCGCAGGTACAGGGTATGGTGCTTTGGATAGCTTTGTGACGCTAACGCCAGTTGTTTTACCTACTTTGACCACTACTCCCGGCAGTTCTATTCTGGCAACCAGTGCTGTAACAGGTGGTAATGTGACCTCGGACGGCGGAGCAACGGTAACAGAACGGGGTGTTGTTTACGCTACATCGGGCATACCGTCCTTATCAAATAGTAAAGTAGTTGCGGGAACATCAGGAACGGGCACTTTCACTGTTAATTTGACAGGATTAACAGGATCTACCAAGTACTTTTTTAGAGCTTACGCTACGAATAGCGCAGGCACTGGGTTTGGTACGTTAGATAGTTTGAATACTCCTTTAAACTCTTGTACATCAGATACTATAAAAGATATAGATGGTAATATTTATAATACGGTATCTATTGGAAGACAGTGTTGGACAAAGGAAAATTTAAGGGTAACCAGATATAAAGATGGTACTTTAATTCTAAAAGATACCTCTAGTGGAATCTCGGGAGATCCATACCCATCATCAGGTCAACAGTGGGGAACGCTAACTACTGGAGCAAGAACGATATACGGACATAGTTTAGATAATCTTGCCACTTATGGATATTTGTATAATTGGTATGCAGCCAGTGATTCTAAGGGATTATGTCCTTTAGGCTGGCATGTACCTACAGAAAGTGATTGGAATTTCCTTTATTCAAACTTAGGCGGAATTCATGTAGCTGGTGAAAAGTTGAGAACAACTGGAACCTCCTTTTGGCAAGCTCCAAATGAAAGCGCAACAAATGAAAGTGGTTTTTCTGCCCTTCCTGGTGGAACTAGAAGTAATGGTTTTCAGAACATAAATAAAGAAGCATTTTTCATAAATGTTACTGAGGTAGTAGTTCCATTTTTCGGACCTTCAGGTCCATCTTTCATGACAGACCCGGTAAATGTTTGGTTTGTAAATATTAAGAATCAAGGAGAAGGCTTTCCTACTTTGGGAAAAAGTTTATTGAGTAAAAATGTTGGTGCCTCAGTACGTTGTTTAAAAGATACAATTGTACCTATATCCATATCACTTGTTTCTACGACAATCGCCAGTTCCATTCTCTCTTCAAGTGCTATAACAGGTGGTAGTGTAACTTCAGGCGGAGGAGCTACTGTTACAGAACGGGGTGTTGTTTATGCCACTTCAGGCATACCCTCATTATCAAATAGTAAAGTAGTTGCGGGAACATCTGGAACAGGCACTTTTACTGTTAATCTTACAGGATTAACAGGTTCTACGAAATACTATTTTAGAGCTTACGCCACAAATAGCGCGGGTACTGGATATGGTACGTTGGATAGTTTTGTGACCTTAACACCTATTGCTATTCCAACGGTAAATACTATAAGTTATAATGCTTCGGCATTTGATGCTGTAATTACTGGTAATGTCACTGCTGATGGAGGCGCAGCGGTGACACAACGTGGTATAGTATTTTCCACTTCAGGACTCCCTGACCTCAATAGTTCAAAAGGGATTGCTGGAAGTGCAGGAACGGGGACCTTTAGTGTTAACCTTACTGGTTTGAATGCCTCAACAAAATATTATTTTCGAGGGTTTGCGACAAATAGCGCAGGTACTGGGTATGGAGTGTTAGATAGTTTTTCAACGATAGGTTATCTACCTGTTACCTATGCTGTTAATCTTTTAGGAGCAAGTTCCATAACGACAACGAGTGCCATTTGTAGTGGTGAAGTTATAGAAAATTCTGTATTTCAATTTGGACCACCAAGTCCACCCATTGCAGAACGTGGCATAGTTTATGCGACATCAGGTTTTCCAACCATCAGTAATAATAAAGTGTTGGCTTCTGACTACACAGGAACGGGTATTTTCGATGCGAATTTAACAGAATTAATGGGTTCTACAAAGTATTATTATAGAGCTTATGCAATTATTAGTTCGGGAAGCCCTGCTATTTATAGTTGGTTAGATAGTTTTGTGACGCTAACGCCAGTAGTTTTGCCAACTTTAACCACCACAGCTGCCAGTTCCATATTGGCAACCAGTGTTGTAACAGGCGGTAATGTAACTTCGGACGGTGGTGCAAGTGTAACAGAGAGGGGTGTTGTATGGTCCACTAGCTCGATGCCAACTATAACTTTAAACACAAAAACAATTGATGGGACAGGCACAGGTAGTTTTACTTCCGCTATAACTAGTCTTAGCCCAAATACCACTTACTATGTTCGTGCCTATGCTACGAACAGTGCAGGTACTGGGTATGGAAATGAAGTGTCATTTATTACTATTCAGGGAGTGCCATGTCCTGGATTTTCTACAGTAACGGATATAGACGGGAACATTTATAACACGGTACAAATAGGAACACAGTGTTGGACAAAGGAGAATTTAAGAGTTACCAAGTATAGAGATGGCACAATCATTCCTTTGGATGCTTCAGGTGGAAATTCTGGTGATGGTTCAGGTCAGACATGGGGAACGCTTACAACTGGAGCAAGAACTATTTATGGGAATAGTTTAGATAATCTGACAACCTATGGATATATGTATAACTGGTATGCAGCAGTTAATTCCAAAGGTATATGTCCAACTGGTTGGCATGTGCCTTCAAGGGTTGGATGGTCCAATGTAGAAAATCATTTAGGTAGTTCATCTCAAGCTGGTGGTAAAATGAAATCATTAGGAACATCTTTATGGGGTACTCCTAACACTGGAGCAACAAACGAAAGTGGTTTTTCCGCGTTGCCTGGGGGTTACAGGAGCAGTAGGATTGGAACCTATGGAAGGTTCGAGGGAAGGTCACAAGGTGGATATTTTTGGAGTTCGACAGACGCGGGGGCG
>JAFMBH010000209.1 GCA_017858735.1 Bacteroidota bacterium | reverse complement strand
TTATATGCTTGTACGGCATTCATAGATGAAAATGGGCTTTAGCGAAAGAAGCTTTATCTATTAGGGTGTATATTTAGCTGTATGAAATGAAAAGCAATAACTTACGGTAATTCGTAGGTCCTTTTTTGTTTCTTGGGGAGGGATAATTGAGAAGATTATAGTTACAATAAAATTCATGCAATTATAGTATTTTTACGACATACATTCATCCCGTAAAGATTATACCCTCGTAAAATGTCAGACCATTTTTTAAACCTATTTGACAGTTATGTAAAACTTACAGACAAAGACATTGAACTTTGTAAGCAACACTTTGAATTTAAATCTTTACCAAAGAATACCATTGTTGAAGAAGAAAATAAAGTACCAAAAAATTTGTATTTCATTACCAAAGGATTCATGCGCTTATTTTATTATGATGACAATAGGGATGAAATAACAACCCATATTGAATCACACAACCGATTTATTACTTCGTTCACAAATTTTATTCGCGAAGTAAAATCTAATGAAAATTTAGCGTGTATTACTAACTGTGAATTTTATAAAATTGAAAGAAGCAAATTGATTGAATTGATAGACAAAAATGAAAACTTTAAAAATTTAAGTCTTGTGATTTTTGAACAGGCTGCTGCCAGAACTCAAATAAGAGCCAACGACCTTGCTACACTTACAGCTGATTTGAGATATAAAAAACTGGTTGAACAACAACCTGAAATAATTCAGAATGTTCCTATCCAATATATTGCTTCTTACTTAGGTATAAAGCCTCAAAGCCTTAGTAGAATTAGAAAGCAATTAATTAAATAACAAATGTTAAGTGGTGTTCGGATCACTCATTCTAATTTCGTATCACATTTAATGACATTAAAATTTGATATGAAATGTTAGAATTCATAAAGCAGTATTTCACTACAGTTCTTGCAGCACTCACGATAATGAGTGTAGCTTATTTGATTTTCTGGGTAATCTTCGGCCAAAAACTTAGCAACAGAAAAATACAACTTTCTAAAAGAGCAGGTTGGGCACAAATAAAAGGCGAAATTGGAGCAACACTACTTTCATTTATAGGAGGTACGACATTTTCAATTCTTTTAATATCATTAAAAGATGGTGGATTAACAAAGTTTTATGTTGAAGCGGGGAAATATGGCTTATGGTATGAATTTTTTATGATTTTTATCATGTTGGTCATATCTGACACCTGGTTTTATTGGAGTCACCGGGTAATGCATCACCCAAGTATATACAAGTATGTTCACGCCTTACATCATAAAAGTTTGGATGTAAATCCTTATACATCAAGTTCCTTTCACGTAATAGAGTCCTTATGGCTAACGTTTTGGCTTTTACCATTAGCCATTTTAATGCCCATTTCTATGACTGTTTTAGGAATCATGCAAGTAATTGGAACTTTAAATAATTTGAAGTCGCATCTGGGGTATGAGCTTTTTCCTAAATTTTTCAATCTTCCTCCATTTAATATGCTAGTAAATGCAACGAATCATAGCCTTCACCACACACACTACAATGGTAACTACGGTTTGTTTTTTCGGTTTTGGGATATCGTTTGCGACACAGAATTAAATACGACAGAAAGTACATTTAATGAAATTCACCAAAGGGAAAATGCATCCATCATTGATAATTCCAAATACAGAACATTGATTATTGAAAAATTGGTAAAAGAAACTCCCGATGCTGTTTCTGTCTATTTTAAAACAACAGACAAAGAATTTTACAATTATAAAGCAGGGCAATACCTCACTTTAAAAGTTAAAGTTGGTAGTAAAATTTACCATCGTTGCTTTTCATTAAGTTCTTCGCCAAATATTCATGATTTTCTAAGAATTACGGTGAAACTAAAGGGTGAAGTTTCGCATCATTTTTATAATACCTCAAAAATTGGTGATGAAGTAGAATCTTTGCTACCTATTGGGGATTTTAATTTTAAACCAAATATAACTGTTCAAAATAATTATGTATTGGTTGCAGGAGGCAGTGGAATTACACCATTATATAGTATGATTATTCAAATGCTTCAATTTGAACCTAAAAGCAAAGTGATTTTACTTTATTCAAATAGAAAGGTAGAAAGTATCATTTTCAAAAAAGAACTAGATCAATTAGCTCGTCAATATCCTCAATTTGAATACATTGATTTTATTTCAGGCAACAAGCGAATAGAAAAAAATGATTTAAACATATACAAAAACGCCTGCTATTACCTTTGTGGTCCAGATTCTTTAAAAGATGAAACATCACAACAGCTAAAAGATTTAGGTATTTCTAAATCTAATATCAATATAGAGCATTTTGCTGATGGCTATGTACCTTGGTTTGGTCTTTTTAAAGGACAAAAACCAAGTATTTAGGAATACAAAGCGAGTTATTGAAAAGTTTATTTCAATGGAAGATGCTTTATTTGACGGTGTATTAAGATGAATAAAATGAAAATAAAGGACTTACGCTAATTCGTATAAAACAACGATAGCAATACTTG
>JAFMBH010000222.1 GCA_017858735.1 Bacteroidota bacterium | reverse complement strand
CTTTAGCCGTTGACGCGCCCGAAAATAAAGGGGGAAAAGAAAATATTTCCACTTTTCCCGTGCTAAATAGCAAAACGGGAGGCACTATTTTTTATGATGGTGATTTTGCAAAGGATACTACGCTCAAAAGAGATTCATTTTATTTTGCGCTGTCTCCCTTTATCTTTCCAGGCCTGGATAAATTTCAGGAAAATCAGGTCCAGTTTAAAGGTAAATTATTTTCTTTCGACATGTTTCCAGTTTTTCAAGAAACCGTAAGAATCAGACCTTTTGACTATTCGTTGGGATTTAATCATAAAACACCTGAAGAAGGTTATTCAACTTACCGTGGAAAAGGTAAATATGTCGGTGAACTAGATCTGAGTAACCGGGGATTTAAAGGAAAAGGCCGGTTAGATTATCTCGGAGCGGTTATTAATGCGGAAGATTTTATTTTTCAACCAGATAAAGTTGTTGGAAGCGCTAAGAATTTTTCTTTGGAAGAGGAAATAAAACCCCTCGAAATTCCCAAAGTGGTAGGGAAAGAGGTCACTGTAACCTGGAAACCTTACCAGGATAGCCTTTATCTGGCTTCAGGTTCCCAGTCTTTTTCCATTTTTAAGTCTGGTTCCTATCTTTTTGATGGTAATTTAATACTTACGCCTGATGGGGTCGGTGGTAGCGGCTTGTTACATTGGCCATTAGCTTCGTTAAAGGCGGATAAAATTAAGTTTGGTGCTAAAACAGCCAGAAGTGATACCGCCTGGCTTAAAATTAAAGGGAAAACAGAGGAAGAAGTTTTGTTAGAGGCTCTTAATGTTAAAGCAGGTATTAATTTTGACAATGGCTTGGGTGTCTTCACTGGTAATGATGAAAAGTTATTAACTAATCTTCCTTTTAATCAATATACTACCTCATTAATCGATTTTGATTGGAATATCAAAGATCAAATGGTTTATTTTAAGTCTGATACCGCTTCCGTTGGTGTTTTTGCCTCGAAAGTAGCTAATCAGGATTCTTTGCGGTTTAATGGCAAAAATGCCCGGTATAATCTAAAAGATTTTAGTCTTGGAATTGGTGGTGTAGATTTTATCCATGCGGCGGATGCCAAAATTTTTCCCGATAAAGGGATGGTCACCATTCGTTCAAATGGATTAATTGACTCCTTTGCTAATGCTATTATTATCTGTGATACGATAAACCAGAATCATAAAATTATAAAGGCAAACGTTAAGGTGAAAGGTAGAAAGGACTATGTCGCCTCTGGCTTTTATGAGTATAACCTGCCTGGCAAGAATCAGGAAATTGCCTTCTCTTCGATTATTGGTCAACGGGTCGGTAAGGGTTTGATGTCTCAAAAGGCCACAGCAACCAGAGCTCAAGGTGAAATTGATGCCCTGGACGATTTTCGAATAGATACGAAAACGAGCTTTTACGGAGAAATTGGCCTTTCCTCGGAAGATATAAATCTTTCTTTTGACGGGTATGCCAGACTTCAATCTTCAGCTATTGAGGAAAATAGTTGGTTCAGGTTGAATACCAGAGCAGATAAAAAAAATCTCGTCATTGAGGCAAACAGACCAAAAGATCCTGAAGGCCTCTTCCTTGAAACAGGATTCTTTTTGAGTGCGGAAAATGCCTCTATTTATCCAAGGTTCTTACAACCGCTTTCCTCAAGAAAAGATAGACCCATCTTTCCCGCTAATGGTTTTATTAGGTACGAAAGACTTAAAGATCAATTTCTATTTGGCGATTCACTCTGCGTGTCAAGAGGAAATTGTGTGGGTAACCTGCTTGTTTTAGATGATAAAACAGCTAAAATTACAGCAGAAGGTGACTTTACCCTCGCTGCTGGATTAAAAATGGCAAATGTAAAGGCGACCGGGTTTTTGAAAACTACCATGCCCCCAACACAGGAAATGTCAGATACAGGGGAGGTTCAAAAATTAGTGCTCGATTTAGATCTAATTCTTGGCCTTAATCTTAAAATACCTGAAAAATTTCTAAGAATTATTGAAAATGAAATGGCCAGTGCTGCCTTTGGTTCAGAACCTATTGCCTACCTTTCCGATCTGGATTATTACAATCGCTTGTTTACCAGATTACTGGGAAATACAGATGAAACTAAAGAGGTGCTTTCCCAGTTAAGTTCCGGCCTCTTTGAAATTCCCGCTAAACTTAATCCCTATTCTTTTCTTTTTGGTAATGTAAAACTGAAATGGGATGCTGAATATCAGGCATTCATCAATGCAAATACCAATGTGGGTCTTATTAGCGTCGGAGGAAAACCAGTGAGTAAAAAAATTAATACGTTTATTGAAATAAAAATGCCCGCAAATAATGACGATAGAATTTATGTTTATTTGAAATTACCTAATGACATCTATTATTACTTTGGTCTCAGAAAAGGATTCCTGGAAATGAACTCCAATGACTCGAGATTCCAGGATGAATTGACTAAAACCAAAAAGCCAGATCTTTTATTGAAAATGCCAAATGGTGAGATATTAGAAATTCAGGCCGTTGAATCTAATAGAGC
>JAFMBH010000208.1 GCA_017858735.1 Bacteroidota bacterium | reverse complement strand
AATCCTGATTCAAACCAATGGCTGCTGCGCCCGTAATTTCTTGCGGATATTGGGGAGGTGCTTGTTTTTTGGGGAATATTTCCCTTAAATTATTTTGAATCAGGATGTCTAGGATTTTGATGATTACTGAGGGTCTTCGGTTAGAGTCTCCCCAAAATCCCTAAAGGAGCAACATAACACAGGGGCATAGCCATCCCATATTATTAGAAGAGGCGATTTTAAGTCATACCAAAAATTAAATTTGGAAACACCAATTTATGTACATATTTTTGTATATTAATAAGTACATAAAATGATTTGTAGTCATGCTAACAACCACATTATCTGATTTTAGAAAAGATATTAAGCGCTACTTAGACAATGTTACCCAAAACGTTGAAACCTTAATTATCAATCGTGGTAAGGACAATGGCATTGTAATAATGTCATTGGCGGAATATAATTCACTATGTGCTACACAACATGAAATTTCTTCAAAAGAAAATGAAAGAAGATTAGATTCCGCTATTGAGAAATTAAAATCTGGAAACTCAACCGGTAAAAATCTTATGGAGGAATAATGAAGTATATTTTTGTAGATGAATCGTGGGAAGATTATCTGTACTGGCAAAAAACAGACAAGAAAAAGCTTAAACGGATAAATGATTTATTAAAAGACATTTCCAGACATCCATTTGAAGGAATCGGAAATCCAGAACCACTGAAATACAAATACGCTGGATTTTGGTCAAGGAGAATTGATGATCAACATCGTTTAATTTATCAAATGAGAGATGAAGAAATATTAATTGCAAAATGCAGATTTCATTATGATTAATTAGGTAGGTGCACAATAGCTTTTACAGGTAAAATTCACCCCTGACACCCGGTTCTGAATCAGGATTTATAAAATTTAATTATTGTAGGGGCGAATGGCATTCGCCCTCCCATGATACAGATGGATTCCCCTATTTGCGGAAATGGTACACTTCTGTTAAGTAATCCATCACATCAGGTTTCTTTGCACCCTGTAGAGACACGATGCTTCGCGTCTTCTCCCCGACAGGTTTCAATGTAAAATTCACCCGCTGTCACCTGGTTTTGAATCAGGATTTACAGGATTTCGAGGATTACAGAGGACTTCTTCGTTATGGGTGTAAGGGTCATTCGTAGAGGATTACTTTGTAGCCTTCTTTTCGCCGATGCGTAACGCATCGGCGGGATGCTTCGAAATGAAAGCTCCAACTAATAACAACCTTCCCTCTCAAACCGGAGACGTTATCATTAATCCTGAGAATCCTGAAAATCCTGATTCAAACCACACGCTGCTGCGCCCGGAATTTCCGTCGAAGATTGGGTAAGACAGTTTTATAATAAAAGGTTTTACAACAAATAAAATTGTTTTATAAAATAATTACCTTTATACTAATCTTGAAAAAATTAAATATAAATAACATGAATGCAAGAATCATTATTATGCTTTTTTTTCCATTTTTTGCCTTTGCCCAGGCACCGCAGAAAATTAATTTTCAGTCTATTTTAAGGAACAGTTCAGGAGAGATTGTCGCAAATAAGGCAGTCAATCTACGGATCAGTTTATTAGCGGGAAGTGCTAATGGAAGCAATGTTTTTACAGAAAAACATGCCAAAACAACGGATGCGTCAGGCTTAATCAGCATACAAATTGGTATGGGTACCTTGGTTTCTGGCGTATTTAACAGCATTAATTGGGGTAATCAGGCACATTTCATTAAATTGGAAGCCGATTTCAATGGCGCAACCACTTATGAGTTGTTGGGTACACAAGAACTAATGAGTGTGCCTTATGCATTGTACGCTGGAAAGACAGATACTTCAATACTAAATCTGACGAGCAGATTGGCAACGAAGTTGAATGTCATGGATACTTCCTTTTTGTCGAATCGGATCGATACCAAACTGAATAAAATGGACACCAGTTTATTGAACCTTGTGAATAGGTTTAGTTCAAAGGTCAATGTATTTGACACCGCTTCCATGTTAGCCAATTATAGAACTAGATTGAATAATAAGGTTAATGTTTCTGACACTGCAAGTATGCTTGCTAATTACCAGACTGGATTGAATCAAAAGGTTAATGTTTCTGATACCTCTGATATGCTGACAAATTATAGAACTGGATTGAATAGTAAGGTTAATATTGCTGACACCTCCAACATGTTATCCAATTATCGGACTGGACTTAATATTAAGGTAAATATTGCAGATACCTCCGATATGCTTAATCCCTATTTGAGAAAAGCTGACGCAATTGGTAGTGTTGAAGCAGACCCAGTTTTTAATAATAGTATTGCCAAAGGAATAACAGGAATAGACACAGCTTATTGGAATAGGAAGGTAAATATATCTGACACTTCTAATATGTTAGCTAATTATAGAACTGGATTGAATGAAAAGGTGAATATTGCTGATACCTCCAACATGCTATCCAATTATAGAACTGGATTGAATCAAAAGGTTAATGTTTCTGACACTGCAAGTATGCTTGCTAATTACCAGACTGGATTGA
>JAFMBH010000218.1 GCA_017858735.1 Bacteroidota bacterium | reverse complement strand
AGGATTTTTTAGCGTTGGGCCTTAGTTTGGATGATGCGCGCAGCAGCTTGGTTTTGAATCAGGATTTACAGGATTCCGAGGATTTTTTAGCGTTGGGCCTTAGTTTGGATGATGCGCGCAGCAGCTTGGTTTTGAATCAGGATTTTCAGAATTTTCAGGATTAACCATAACGCCTTTGGTTTGAGACGGAAGATTATTATTAAATGGTGCTTTTATTTCCGGGCTTTTCGCCGCTGCGATCATCGCATCGGCGAAAAGCACATAATAGGTATTCATTTCTAGAAATACGATGCCTCCCCCACCAGCGACGTTATCTACAATCCTGAAAATCCTGTAAATCCTGATTCAGAACGTTACAATACAGCAACCCCCTACGAATAAACAGTATGTTTAAACCAACGACGTTATCTTTAATCCTCGAAATCCTGTAAATCCTGATTCAGAACGCTACGATACAGTGACCATCTACGAATAAACAGTATGTTTAAACCAGCGACGTTATCTACAATCCTGAAAATCTTGTAAATCCTGATTCAAAACGAAATTACGGATAAATGGTCTAATACGTTCCATTTTCTTTATGGTGGTGGATACCTAACTTTACATTGAAACCTGTCGGGGAGAAGACGATGCGTGCATCGCCTCTACGGGTTATTTTAAAAAATTGGATGTTTCTGAAATGAAATCTACCGGATTTTCGGCATGAACCCAGTGACCAGCATTTTTTATTGGGACAATTTTGGCGTTAGGGAATAGTGTGAATATGTTTTCTTCGTCGGAAGGGAGGATATAATCTGATTTTGCACCTTTTAGGAAGAGTGTAGGTCCGTCAAATGATCCCTTTGACGGAAAATCAAGCATTTCATTATATTGGTCGATTAAAACGGGGAGATTCATTTTCCAATGAAACGAACCATCAATCTGTCTATCCAGGTTTTTTAAGAGAAATTGAACAACTGATGGATCGTGGATATAGGTAGAAATAATGTCAATGGCTTCTTGCCTGCTTTTTAATTCCTTAGGATTAACCTTTGACAGCGCATGAAGAATATCTTCATGACCTGGCAAATAAACTTTAGGCGCGATGTCAACTACAACCAGATTACTTACTAAATAAGGATATTTTAAGGCAAAGGACATGGCTATTTTTCCACCCATGGAATGACCAATTAGGGTGACGTCTGACAAACCAAGATGATCAATAAAATAACGAACATCTTCCACCATGGAACCATAGTCATGTTTGTAATCATGAAAAGATTTTCCATGATTTCTGACGTCCAGAATAAACACCTGGTAGTTAGCAGCTAATTCCTTAGCTATACTTTGCCAATTATCTAAAGAACCCAGAAAACCGTGTAGTATAAGTAAAGGCTTTCCTTCACCGAATGATTTATAATGAAGTAACATTTTTGATATTTTGCCAGGGTAACCAATTCCCTGATACCTCTAAAATATGAAATCGGGCGAATAATTCCTCCGCATACCAGCCTGTTTTTCGCGTTTTTGCCACCATATTCCTATGTTTTTCACCGTGATAGGCATAGTTTTCAACAAAAGAGACATTTTGCCATACACTAAAGGTCGCTTGTTGTATGAGAGGCCATTCACCTACACCATTGGCAGAATAGAGACCCTCAGGAGAATGATTCAAACTTTTGCTTACAGAAGGAACATCCTTCCAAAAGGAAAAAAGGTGAGATTTTTTGATGGTCGCCCTGGTCAAAACAGCGACAGGCATATCAGTTTTGGGCAAGGTTGCCACATCGAAGGGTTGTTTTCCGTCCCAGGTACCGTGAACCTTGCAAGTTTCCATGAAGAGCGTTCCGTAGGAAGTAGCGTTCTCAAACCAGAACCTGAGTTCAGCTGAATCGGATAAGCTCCTTTTTGCTGTTTGTACATCGGGCCAGATGAGCAAAAGGCCGTACAGACTAAGATTGGGGAAAATACTAAAGCCATTCCCTGCACCGGTACCTAACATTTTCCCAAAAGAAGCACCAGGCAAGTCTTTAATAAGTGATGAGGATTGGCCCATCTTTTTGAAAGCCTCCCATTTGGAAGAAACGCGAAAAAAGCTAAACGTGACTATTTGTGACATAAAATAAGAAACAAAAAAATGGAAACATGGTTCAGGAAAGGACAAAAAACAGAAAGGGGGATAAACCTTTCGACCTATCCCCCCTCCGTTTATGTTTGCGCTAAGCGCAAGCAGAAGATTATTCTACGATAATCATCTTACGAGTTGCAGTGAAATCAGCTGCTTTCAACGTGTAAGTTAATACACCTGTAGCAGATAATTCAGTTGACTTCAAGCTAACTTGGTTGTAACCTTTTGCATATTGACCGTTGATCACTTTCAATGTACGACCAGTTACGTCCTGGATAGTTAAAGTAGCTGCACCAGCTGCTGGTAAGTTGAAACCAATGATAGACTCACCCGCGAATGGGTTAGGTGTATTTTGGTATAACTCATAGTTAGCAGAAGCTTTGCTTGCATTGAAGTTTAAACCTACGTTAACAACTTCTCCACCTTTGTAGGCTTCAGCAGTAGTGTAACGGCTGTTTAAGTTCAATACTTCGCTTAAAGTTGTGTTAGATTTAGCACGAACTACCAAGCTAAATAATACACCACCTTTTGCTTCGCCATTCCAGCTAGCAGTAACAACACCTTCTTCAGCGAAGATACCGAAGTTTTCCTCAGCTGCGATACCAGGTACTAAGTCAACTAACTCTAAACCTTTCTTGTCAAGGTTTAATGTGAATTGGAAGCCTTCGATACCGTTTAAGTCAGCAGCAGTAAAGTCAACTTTGTACTCATTACCAGCAACCATGTTCATGTCAGCAACATTGATTCCTAAGTTAGAAGTCAAGTTACGAACACTACCTTGAGTACTGTTAGCGATAGCATTACCGTTTACATCACCTACTTTCACAGCAACGAAATTAGCAGATAAAGAACCTACTAAGTCATTTACGTTTTTAACTTCTGGGAAGCTAGCCGCCCATGGGTTAGAAGCATTTGGGAAAGTGTAAGAAGCATCAACGAATCTCCAGCTGCTATTGTTAGCAAATGTAGCGTCGATATTCAAGATTAACTTACGTAATTGGATCAAGTCTAAAGTAGTTACAGACTTAGAGTTATTTACGTCAGCAGCGATCAATTTGTAAGGCGTATTCAAAGGCTGAACACCTAAGATATGCTTGCTAATCAATACAAGGTCAAAAGTAGATACACCATTCAAGAAACCTTTGTTCAAGCTTGGAGTTACAGTGTAATCCGCACCAGCAGTTAAGTTATTGAATACGAATAAACCGTTAACACCTGTAGCAAAGCTCTTTTGAGTCTGGCCAGAAAGGTTAACTTGTACACCTTCAACAGTAGCTTTGCTTTCTGTCTGGATTGCACCAGCAACAGCAGCAGAACCTGCAGCACCGCAAATAGAATTGTTATCATCTACATTGATGGTTACTGTACAGTAGTCCTGATTACCCGCAGCATCTTGTAAGAATACTCTTGCTGATACACCTGCAAGGTTATCACAAGTCACAGTAACAGTTTCTCCTCTAACACCTGTAGGAACACCATTTCCATCTAGTAACTGAATAGTTGCTTTTGGAGTACCTGTGCACTCTTCTGCTGCCCAATTACGATAGATGTCCTGGAATACGTCAACCGCTCTGATTACTACCATACCTTTGTTTGCAGAAGCATCAGCAGGCATAATAGTTGCTTTTAGAATTTGTACACATACTGGTGCTGGTGCTTTAACATCAGCTACAGTAAAGTCGATTCTATCTACACGTACATTTCCGCAATCATCACGAATAGTTACCAATAACTGGTATTCTTCGTAACCTACAAAACCGTCACCGCCAGCTTGATCAATTGGTAAATTGTCAATCTCTACAGCGAAAGTTGTTGGGTTGGTACCTGTTGGTGTGGTTTGTGAACCATAATCAATTGGATTAACTTTAATGTTGCTAGTAGCATCTGCTACCTGGTTTCCACCAATCCATGAGAAAGTCTTTCCTCCAACTGCTGCAATGGCAGAAGTTTGTAGAATTGTCTTCTTGTGTACAACCACTGCATTATCAACTGCAAATGGTCCAGAAGCAGTACAACCGTCTTTCACATCAAATGTAAATTTAACTAAAGCATGGCAAGAAGGAGGTACAGCTGAATAGCTTGTAGAACTTCCATTGTCTCCAGTTACCATTCTTCCACGGATACCAAATACTTCTTTTGGTTCAGTAAATCTCTTAGATTCTGCGTAAGTCAATCCTGACTGGTAAGTTGATGGATTCCATGCAGCTACCCAGTTTACGTCATCAGAAGCAGCATCAACTGGAGTAAATCTGCGTGCAGGTCCTCCGTCAGCAGCTCCAACGATAGTTGGTGCAGTCAAATCCTGAATCTTAATCACCTGAGTATATTGCCATGCAAATGTTTGCTCACCAGTAGTACAACCAGCTGGGTTGATAGTTAATGGCGCATATCTTGTTAAAGGCAGAGCAACAAATGCAGTTGATGTACCTACTCCACCAATTCTGTGTGATGAAACAGTAACTCCTGAAACTGCAGCTGCAGTCCAGTTTGTACCTGTTGTTGTCACAGGATTGCTTATCCATCTTGAATAAGGTGAACCATGAGTAGTTACATCTCCACCTTTTGCTCTAACAGCACCATTAGCATTATTTGAATTTCTCTTTACAAATCTGTGTTGAGCTGCTACGGCAATACCGTTTACGTCAGCATCTGTGCTTGCAGATTTCAAACGAGGTATAACTCTTGCAAAAGTTAACGGATCTGCATTGCTACATGTGAACTGATTTGGTAACTGACACCAGTTAATTACAGTCCAGGTACGGTAAACTTTCTTACAAGCGCCATCAGCAGCACCTGCCTGATAAACCTTATCTTCTACCTTCGAGATAGCTAATAAATCACAACCATCCTCATCAAACGTTAAAGTTGATGTTGGTGTATCTGCACACTCACTTGTAGTTACGTCTCCAGGAACCTGGATAGTGTAATCATGAGAAGCTTGTACATAAATTAACTGAGTATCTCTTACTACAATCTGAGTCAAAGGATTTGACTTAATAATCTTAGTAACCTCCCAGTGGCGTAAAATGATACCAGTATCACAAGTTAATTTCTTAATAACACCGTACTTCACAGTACCATTACACTCAATTCCGAAGATATCAGGTGTACCAAATCTTGTATTTGCAAAACCTTTTGTAGCGATTTTACCATTTGCAGTTGTGTAAGTATCGTCAGCTAAGTCTGTTACCAAAGTTAATGGTAAGTTAACTGTAGGATCTCCAATCAATTCCTTATCTGTGCAATTAATCCAGTTAGTTGCAGTAGCATTGTAATGCTGAGATAAAAGAGGTGCAGTAATTGTAGGAGGTGTTTTGTCTTCTACATTTACAGTTCCCCAGCAATAGCTCCAATTACGATTTAAATTTGAAGATGGTACTGGGTTTGTAGTTAATATATTGTTTCCTGTTGGTCCAAAGATTGGTTGCTCAACGTCAGATCCCCATAATTCAACCATTGGTGAATTTGGTAATCCTGAGTTATTCGCTCCACCGTCACAGCAATAGAATTCAACATACTGCATGTGTCTTGGTGTGTAATACATTCCAGCGTTATCTCCAGTTGCAATTTTATCAAAGTCAGCAAGAGTTACAACACCATCATTGTTACCATGAATATCATAATCCATGTTCCAAGACAAATAATCTGTGATACATGATTCTGAAACAATTCTACGAACGAACATAGAATCTAAGGTACAATTATCGCGGCTTCCTTCGTTAATATCTGCAACAGTAAGACGAGCATACTGGTCATTTGTTCTCTCCTTATTGCTTGTATTTAAATTCAAGAAATAATTTGAAGTTGAGTTTGAAGTCAACGTAACGTTTAATTGATCATCACACTTCATTACTGGAGCAACTCTATCGTTTACGATAAACCATAAAGTGTCAGTTGTTTCATTTGAACACTTATCCCAAGCCTCAATAATCAATCTGTGCTCACCTACTGGAAGGCCAAGTGCTACTGGTCCACCGTTCATTTCAGCAACAGTATAGTTACGTCCTTCGTAGTTAGTACGATCTAAGTAGTAACCATTGTTATATTCGTCTCTGGTTTCAAACTTGTAATTAAGTCTTACAGCCTTACCTGCACAAACATCATTCACAGTCCAGTTAAACAAAGAACCTAAGTCACGCTCAAAACCAGCTCCTCTTGAAAGCTCACTTTTAACAGGTAAACGAAGGCTTCCTGAACAATCATTTGTATTCACAGAAAGAGTTATTCTAGCTGCTTCAGTTGCTCCTTTCATTCCACCTACACCAGCTGTTAAAGCAGAGAACGTTGGAACTGAAGAATCTTCAAACTTCAAAATTAACGTATCCTTTTCGATGGTGCTTGAACACCAATCGAAAACACTGGTAACTACCTGGAACTTCCTTCCTTTATCACAGGCAGGGAATTCAGCACCATCGTAAGTGAAAGATACTGAATAATTCATGCGTTGAGCGAACTCAGGATCAAATAAAGATAGTGAATCCTGTGCGCCCACTGCCGTAGTGTCAATAGCTACATATAGGTTTCTTAAAATAACTTCAACCTCCGCTTTTGTAGCAGGTGCTGCATTACATGCAGTAACGCTTGACAAGTCAAAAGCAATAGTATCGATAAACTGGCTATATCTTCCACCATTTGAAGCGGCCATTTTATCTACACCATATTTGGTGAAAGTGCTGCTTGGTGCAACCCTGTTTCCAGCAGTAAAGTTGTTCATGCTACCATAATCAAGTCTGGCTCTTTTTGGATTATTTCCAAAAGGACCGAACTGACCTAAGTTACCTGGACCTTTGCTTAACCAGCTAGTTGGCTTTGTATTTGTATTAGCCAAAGGAGTTGCACCAGCTGTACCACGAATTTGTGAACGCTGGAAATAAATGATTTGGTTAAGAGTGGTATCATTTCCACGCTTATCTATCATTTGGAAAGTACGACGCAATTTGTAATGGAAACCAAGTGACTGAGAATCACACTGTGGAGATTCAAGGTAATCCGTAACTTTGATTTGAACAGCATTTGATGCCAAATCAGGCCAAGTTCTGGCAGCCGTAAATACATTTGATGAGTCATCAGCTACAGCTGCATTATTAGCAGCTGTTCTGATACCTAGCCACTGTCCTATGCCAACTGCACCAGCTGAAACTTCTGCAATATTGTCAGCTCCACCACCTTTATTTTGTTGGATTTGCTCACATGGATCAGCCATCCAAGGTCTACCAGTGTAGAACTGAGGAGATGCTTTTGTTGGTAAGCTACCACCCCAGGTGTTGTTTGTTGCTGATGCACTCCAGCTAGCCTGATTGTTATAGATATCATCTAAATTATCAGCCCAAGTGATGATGGTATCAATTTTCAACCAATGTGCCTCAGCACCAGCATTGAATAAAGGTGCGAAATCATCGATAACTACGAGAGTACCTTGGCACTCTAGTCTGTTATCAGATTTTCTAAAAACACCATAAGACCAACCTGAAGCAGGACTTAATGCATTTACTTTACCAGCTCCGGTAGTTGCGTTATCATCATTCGGATTATTGTCATTAATCTTTAGATAATAAAGGGCAGGATTGCCCCCAAGCAAAACCGTTGAAACTGGAACATCAACCTCGCAATTACCATCGAGGCCGATAACCAGATTCTGTACACATGCCTGTGCACTCATCTGCTGTGTGCTCGCAAATAAGGCTGCGACTGCAAGCAGGGTAATCCCCGCGAGTCTAGCTAGCTTATTTGAAAGCGGTGAAAAAATTGAGTTGAATTGACTCATTTGATTACAATTTGTTAAAATTAAAAAAAAATATACAAAACTAGGTCCTTTCATGTTCGGCTCAACGCAAAAACCCTCAGTAGGTGAACCACCTGCGAGGGAAAGAGAATCGATTGTTTTTACTGTAAAGTAATTTCTTGTCATGGGATAGTCTATAAAACTGACGCAATTTACATCTTATTATCTTTAAAAGTCAATGCCGTTTAGGCTAAAAACGAATATTAATAAAATTTTAACTAAAAAGACGGTCATCTGCCCCATTTTAATCGAACGTTAACACTTTTATACAAGCCAAAAGGGTCATTTGTCCGAAAAAACAAATAACCCTTTTGTTATAATTAAAGCCCTTTTATAATTTCCACCCTTCTCTGAAACGGGGTAGTAAAAGCTCGTTCGCTTCCTTATCTTGCTTGAATTTTTCCTTTTCCGGATTCCATGTCAATGGACGGCCCAACTGGTAAGCAATATTGGCAATGGCGGAAACCGAGTTGCTTCTATGCCCTATTTCTGCAGGACAAATGGGCTCTGTGCCATTTTTTGCTGCATTAATCCAGTCCGCGTAATGGTCGTCAGAAGCATAAAGACGCTTCTCCCCTGCCTGTATGGTCGCCGATACAATAGAGGCAGGATTGCTATCGAGGTAGCTCCTTGAAATATCAATCGTACCTTTCTCCCCTATAAAACGAACCCCATAATTTCTGCCAAAATCCTCATGTTTCATAACAACACCATTTTCATACACCATGGTTAATCCTCTCAACGCCTTCGGGTCAGAAGGAGGCGTCAATGATACTGGTCCTGAATCGTCCATTCCTAAACCCCATTGGGCAATATCGAACATGTGCGCGCCCCAGTCGGAAAGAATTCCGCCACCATATTCCCTGTATTTCCTCCAATTTGGAAAAATATCCTTTTCAACGGGCGGAGATAATTCTGAGTGAAAAGGGCGGTATTCTGCAGGTCCAACCCAGCCTTCCCAATTCAAATAGGTGGGAAGCGTTTCCTGTCCTAAGTCGCAAGCAATGGCAGGGTCACCCACATTCACAAGCACTTCCCTGATTGCACCAATATATCCATTGCGAACCAATTCACAGGCATGTCTGAAATTTTTCCAGGAACGTTGCATGCTCCCCGTTTGTAATACTACGTTGTTATCTTTTGCCGCATTGACCAAGGCACGACCCTCTACCACCGTTCTTGTCAAAGGTTTTTCACAATATATGTGCTTTTTTGCTTTTGCAGCATCAATACCCTGCTTGGCGTGCCAATGATCGGGCGTGGCAATTACGACGCCATCAATGGCGGAATCAGCCAATATTTCTCTGTAATCTGCGACATCTTTGAATCCACCCATCGATTGATTTCCACCTGATTCGGCAAAGGCTTTTTCTGCCAATGCTTTGAATTTGGCCAATTTCAATGAATCAACTTCTGCACCAGAAATGATTCTAACAGGTTGCTTTTTAAAACTGTTGAGTAATCCCCTGGCTTGTTTACCCGTACCTATAAAGCCTATGGTAAACATATCGCTGGGTGCGGTGTATCCCTTTCCCAAAACATAGCGGGGGACGATGATGAAACTTGCGGCAACAGAGGTTGCCTGGAGCAAAAATTTGCGACGAGAAGTATTTGACATCTTTTTCTTCCCAAAATACAAGATTTTAATGAAATAGTGTATTATAAAGAAAATAATTCTGGCACTGAAACCTTTGCTTGATGGCAGTTGTTTAAGAAGTTTTGTAAAATTGCTATTATGTCCTTTAAAATTGTGGCGCCATTCAAACCGACAGGAGATCAGCCAACGGCCATACGAAAGCTCTCTTCGGGTATTATCAACGGCGATAAATCACAAGTCCTTCTTGGGGTAACTGGTTCTGGAAAAACATATACCATTGCCAATGTTATCCAGGAAGTTCAGCGCCCTACCTTAATATTAACACACAATAAAACACTGACCGCGCAACTTTATAGTGAGTTTTGCGCCTTTTTTCCTGAAAATGCAGTAGAATATTTTGTTTCCTATTACGATTATTATCAGCCTGAAGCCTATATTTCGTCATCCGACACCTTTATTGAAAAGGATTTAGCGATAAATGAAGAGGTAGATAAATTGCGATTACGAGCCACCTCGTCCCTTCTTTCCGGCAGGGACGACGTTATCATCGTTGCCTCCGTTTCCTGTATATATGGTATGGGAAATCCTGAGGATTATAAAAGTAGCATTATTCGAATTCACACCGGTCTTAAGATTTCAAGAAATGCGTTTTTAACTCAATTGGTCGATTCTTTATACGCAAGAACAGAGACCGATTTCAAACGATCCACCTTCAGGGTTCGCGGTGATACCGTCGATATTCATCTTCCTTATGTAGATTATGGCTTTAGAATCACTTTTTTTGGCGATGAAATAGAGGTCATTGAGCGTATTGAACTGGAAACAGGAAAGCGTATTGAAAAAATGCCGCAGGCTGCCATTTTCCCAGCTAATCTTTATGTTGCACCAAAAGATAGAATGGGTCTTATTATGGAGGAAATAGACGCCGAACTGAAAGAGCAAGAGGCATTTTTCGAAAAAGATGGCAGAATTCTGGAAGCGCGCAGGATTCGTGAAAGGACTTCTTTCGATATGGAAATGATGCGCGAACTGGGCTATTGTAGTGGGGTGGAAAATTATTCCAGATTTTTTGACGGTCGTCGTCCGGGAACCCGCCCATTTTGCCTGCTAGACTATTTTCCAGATAATTATCTAATGGTTATAGACGAAAGTCATGTGACGATTCCTCAAATTCGGGGTATGTTCGGTGGAGATAGAGCCAGAAAATTAAGCCTGGTGAGTTACGGTTTTCGTCTTCCGTCAGCTATGGACAACCGACCCCTAAATTTCACAGAATTTGAAGGCGTCATAAATCAGGTTGTTTACGTCAGTGCCACCCCAGCAGAATACGAATTGGAACAAACATCAGGTGAAATTGTGGAACAGATCATCAGGCCAACGGGCTTACTCGATCCTCCCATTGAGGTTCGTCCCAGTATTAATCAGATTGATGATTTATTGGATGAAATAAATAAAAGGGTGCTGAAAAATGAGCGGGTATTAGTGACTACTTTGACAAAACGTATGGCCGAAGAGTTGACAAAGTACCTTAGTAAAGTACAGATTAAAGTGCGATTTATACATTCCGAGGTAGATACGATGGAACGGGTGGAAATATTGAGGGATTTGAGGATGGGTGGATTTGACGTATTGGTAGGGGTAAATTTACTTCGAGAGGGTTTAGATTTGCCTGAAGTATCTCTGGTCGCCATACTCGATGCAGACAAAGAAGGATTTTTAAGAAATGACAGATCATTGACCCAAACAGCGGGTCGTGCAGCGAGAAATGCGAATGGACTTGTCATTTTTTATGCAGACAAGACCACCGATTCTATGCAAAGGACTATAGATGAAACAGAGCGTCGGAGGGTTATTCAAATGGCCTATAATGAAAAAGAGGGCATTACACCTGAAACGGTTTTCAAAAGCAAGGAAGAGATTATGCAGCAACGTTCCATCCTGGATATCCGCGGTGGACGACCAACAAAGACAGCCGATTATACCAATGATAAGGTGGCAGAACCTGAAATGGCCTACATGGATCGGGACCAGGTAGAAACCAAAATAGCTCAAGTCGAAAAGAAAATGAGGGCCGCTGCAAAAGATTTAGATTTTATTCTGGCTGCCCAATATCGGGATGAAGTGGTGCAATTGAAAAAGAAGTTGTAAGGGGGGGTGTTGTTTGGCTTTGTGTTTCAGTGTGGTATTTTCCGGTAATTGAGCATGTTGGTGATGGTGATTGATTAGGGTTTTTGTCTTTAATTGATGTGTTGGTATTGGTGATTCATTAGGGTTTTTGTCGGTAATTTTTGGTTTTGAATCAGGATTTACAGAATTTTCAGGATTAAAGTTAACGTCGTTGG
>JAFMBH010000093.1 GCA_017858735.1 Bacteroidota bacterium | reverse complement strand
AGCAGATGAGGTCAAATTTTTCCTCGGTGTAGAACGGAAAAGCCAGGGCATCGGCCTGAACTGCACTAATGCCTGAATTTAAATATTGCAGGGTATATTTTTCTGCGAGATAAATGATATTTTCATCTATTTCGATGGCCGTATAGTAGGCATCAATACCCATTTTTTTTTCCAGCAAATAGGGGATACTACCTAATCCTAATCCTAATAAGAGTACTTCTTTTTTATCCTTAATTTCAGGGGACAGATGAATAAATACATCGCGGAATTGAGAATAGAGATCATCCCAGGAGTAGATGGCCTTTTCAGAATACAACTGAAAACGACCTTTATGCAAGCAAACGGTTAGTGGTAAATCATTTTGACCCGAGATAGTTTCCAAGGGAAATTCAATCAGATAACTAAGTATTTTTTTCCAAAAGGGGACCGTAAATCTATTTATTTCTCCCAAGGTCTTTGGTATGAGGTAATCTCAAAAATTTTAAGTAACAGTAATCTTTGTTGTAAAGTCAGATCAGCCTGTCTTCTTGTCATCATCTGTTCGGCGGCACGAAAGGCATTTTCCGGAGAGAAAGTAATTCCTACCTGTCCATTTTCTGATGCGGCAAAAGACGGGATAAAGCGAGGAGCAATACCAGGAGTTAGGGTATTGGCACAAATACCAGTTACAGAACCGGGAGTGAAAACGGTTCCATTGGCCGTTTTTGTATGGTCGCCTAAAACAGCACCCATAGATTGGGTACCTGTAAGGATAAATTGTTCATCGCCTTCATTCCACATTTCTATCTCTTCATAAGTGTGTTGCACACTGGCTGCCTGCGTTCCCGCCCCAAGATTACACCAATTTCCAATGATACTGTGACCGAGGTAACCTTCGTAAGACTTGTTACTATAACCTTGAAACAGAGAGGATTCTATCTCCCCACCAATTTTACAAAAAGGACCTGTAGCTAAAGGCCCATAAATTTTAGTGCCCATTCGTAAAATCGAATTTTCTCCCAAAGCAAAAGGACCCCGTATAAAACATCCTTCCAAAATGGAAGAATTTCGAGATAGATAAATGGGTCCCGTTGTTGTGTTCAGGTAAGAACCTTGAATGGTGGCTCCTACCTCTATAAACAACTTATCGGCGGGACCGATAAGGGTATTTCCCGGAGGTAAGGGCATGGACTTACGCATTTTGCTAAGTAAACGAAAATCGTCAATAATGGCGGCTTCGTTCAGTAATATTAAGTCGGTAAGTGAGCTTATTTTTAAAAATGGCGTGTCTTGAAGGTCTTGAGCATCAAGCTCTTCAATGGCTTCATCGTCGATTAATTTGCGCAGTTGCTTTTGATCGAGTTTAGCCACAACCAATTGGTCTTCATGAAGGAAGGCCTCGTTAATGTCCATTTGCCTGATTAACGCGACCAAGGCGTCGGAAGGTAATACAGCACCGTTAATTACATAATTCTCGGTATCATATTCGAGCGGATATAATTCAGATAGATAGTCTTGCGTAACCACACTCACTGGAAATCCCAGGTAATGTGACCATTTTTCTCTAATAGTTAGAAGGCCAATCCGCAAATCGCAGACGGGCTTTAAGTGTGTAAGAGGTAAAAGATTCTCACGGGCTTCGCCATCGAAAAGAATTACTTGCGCCATACCTTGTTTTTTGGCGTTAATAAATACACAAAAAGTCCCAACCGGAGTAAGATTGGGACTTTCAAGCTTAAAAGGAAAATTTAAATTTCTTTATTAAACTTAGTATTCCCAAATTTCTTATTGAATTTATCAATACGGCCTGCCGTGTCAACAAATTTCATCTTACCGGTAAAGAACGGGTGTGAATTGTTAGAAATTTCAAGCTTAATTAATGGGTATTCATTTCCGTCTTCCCATACAATTGAATCTCTTGTATTAGCACAACTTCTTGTTAACCAAGAAACGTCACAGGAAAAATCCTTGAACACAACCATTCTATAATTACCTGGATGTATATCCTTTTTCATCGCTGATTATTTTGTCTTTCAAATAAAGTGCAAATATAGTACATTTTACAAAAAATAAAAACCCTTTCTTTTTATTTTTTATTGTGGCGCATTTATAAAAAAAAAGTCCTAAAATTGTGTTCCTAATTAAATAATTGCCAATAAAAACCTAATATGAAAACCACGAAGGAAGAGGCCTTGCATTATCATGCGAAGGGAAGGCCTGGAAAAATTGAAGTTATTCCATCAAAAGAAACGGCTACCCAAAGAGATTTAACTTTGGCCTATTCTCCAGGGGTGGCTGAGCCGTGTCTTGCCATTGAAGCAAATCCTGAAGACGCTTATAAATATACGGCAAAAGGTAATTTAGTGGCCGTTATTTCCAATGGTACCGCGGTGCTCGGATTGGGAGACATTGGTGCACTGGCCGGAAAGCCGGTAATGGAGGGGAAAGGCCTGTTATTTAAAATTTATGCCGATATTGATGTTTTCGATATCGAATTGGATACAAAAAATGTGGACGAGTTCGTTAGAACGGTCAAAATTTTAGAACCTACCTTTGGTGGAGTTAATCTGGAGGATATTTCTGCTCCTGAATGCTTCGAAATTGAAGAGAGGCTCAAGAAGGAGTTGAATATTCCAGTTATGCACGACGATCAGCATGGAACGGCCATTATTAGTGCCGCCGCTTTGCTCAACGCACTTGAAATTGTCGGAAAAGATATTAAATCTGCTAAAATTGTAGTGAACGGTGCCGGCGCTTCAGCCATTTCTTGTTCCAAAATGTACCATGCACTGGGTGCGCTTAAGGAAAATATTTTCATGTTTGATTCTAAAGGGTTAATTCACCCGGATCGGACAAACCTGGATGGTAAAAAAATTGAATTTGCTAATAATCATGCGCCATTAGATATTTCTTTAGCCGATTGTCTTCATAATGCCGACGTGTTCATTGGTCTTTCAAAGGGGAATGTACTCAATGGGGAAATGATTAAAGTAATGGCTAATGAACCGATTATCTTCGCTTTAGCAAATCCTACCCCGGAAATAAGTTATGAGGAGGCACTCGCTTCCCGCCCCGATAGTATCGTAGCTACCGGTCGCAGTGATTATCCTAATCAGGTGAATAATGTATTAGGATTTCCCTACATCTTCAGAGGGGCGCTCGATGTTCGCTCGAAAGTTATTAATGAGGAAATGAAACTCGCGGCTGTTTTGGCGCTCGCTGCATTGGCAAAAGAACCCGTTCCAGATAGAGTTAATCTGGCTTATGGAAAGGATAATATGGTGTTTGGGAAAAATTATATTATTCCAAAACCTGTCGATCCCCGCTTGCTTACTACCGTGGCTCCCGCTGTCGCTAAAGCTGCCATGGATTCAGGCGTTTCTAAATTTCCAATTACCGATTGGGATGCTTATAAAATGCAGCTCTCAAAACGCCTTGGCTTAGATAATACCCTCACAAGAGCTATTATAAATAAGGCAAGGCAAAATCCTAAAAGAATTGTCTTCGCAGATGCTGAAAATCCAATGGTTCTCAAAGCTGCAAGAGAAGTAATTGAAGAAGGTATCGCTAAACCTATTTTATTGGGCAATGTGGAGAGGATCAATCAGCTTATTCTGGAAAATCAACTCAATCTGAATAACCCTGTCATCATAGACCCAAAAATTCCTCAGTCTGAGTCCGAAGCAAATTTGCTGTTGGAATATGCAGACCGTTTGTTTGAGAAAAGACAAAGAAAGGGTACCAATAAATCGGAAGCCCATGATCTCATAAAAAGACGAAATTATTATGGTGCTATGATGGTGGAACTGGGTGCCGCCGATGCAATGATTGGTGGAATGACCAGAAATTATCCGGAAACTGTGAGGCCTGCTCTTCAAATCGTTGGACGAAAAGAAGGGATCAAAAAAGTGTCAGGGATGTATATTCTTATGAGCAGATTTGGACCACTTTTCCTGGCAGATACTACCGTAAATTTTAATCCTTCTGTGGAGGAAATTGTTGAAATTGCTGAATTAGCCGCTGACCAGGTCTCTAAGTTTAATATTAAACCTCGGCTGGCCTTGCTTAGTTACTCAAATTTTGGCACCGCCGATGGGGACGATCCTGAAAAAATGCGTCGCGCTGTGCAAATATTGAAAGCCCGTCATCCGGAAATGATTGTAGATGGAGAAATGCAGGCGCATCTTCCTTTTCATCAGGATTTATTGAAAAATAATCACCCGTTTTGTAGCCTGGCCGACGGCAATGGGGCAAATATTTTGATTTTCCCTAATCTCTCTGCTTCTAATATTGCCTATAATCTGGTGAAAGAAATAGCTGGTATCGAAAAAATCGGACCTATCCTTATGGGCTTAAAACATCCTGTGAATGTGCTCCAATTAGGTAGCTCCACCAGGGAAATTGTAAATATGGTGGCTATCTCTGCTCTTGGGGCTGGTTAATTATAACCTGTTTTACCTTGAACGATGCGTACTTTTCGATAAAATATGGGAATATTTGATCGAAAGGTACGC
Organism: Bacteroidota bacterium; assembly: GCA_017858735.1. Lineage (GTDB taxonomy): Bacteria > Bacteroidota > Bacteroidia > Chitinophagales > Saprospiraceae > BJGN01. Next base: position 7,362 of record JAFMBH010000093.1, on the reverse strand, counting down.
CTCGTGTTGGTTGTGCGTATTTCTTTTATTTACTAGGTTCCTTTACGGATGTCCAAAGAATAGCAGATATTCCCAGGCAAGCTGCACAGATTAAGAAGATTATTCCTTTATTTTCAGCCTGGGAAATAAACTCTCCAATAATCAGGCTGCTTACTAACTGCGGTAGCACAACGGAGAGATTAAAAAGACCCATAAATTTACCCATTTTTCCCTGCTCCACCTTTTGCGACATAATAGCAAAAGGTAAACTGACCGTCGCGGCCCAGCCGATGCCCAAAATAGACATCATAACATAGAGATTAAAGGGGGAATTTCCCAAAAAATAAATGCCCAGATATCCAAGAGACATCGTGGTAATGCTTAGTAAATGAATGTTAACTTTTCCCCATTTTTCACTCAAAGGTTGTAGGAAAATGGCTGGAAGAATGGCTGCAACGGCATTCAAAAGAAGAAAAGAAAGAGAAATAACCTTACCCAAATCATTTTCAGAGAGGAAACTCATTTTGTTTTGGATGAATGCAAACATATAAATAAACATCGTCTGAATACCCATCCACGTGAAGGCATGAGCTGCCAGAATTCGTTGAAACCCTATTTCATTGCTTTGAGAATTGGCTACTTCGCTTTCAGGTTGTTTTAGTACCTGGAAAATACCATATATAGTTAATAACAGGCAGGCCAATTCTAAAATGCCGGGCGATAGGGATTGGCCACTTAGTTTTTTAAACATACCCAATGGTGCGTAAGCTAAAAATCCCCAAAGAGGCTTGATGCTAAATAACGCGGAAATCCATTTATTTTTATCTGGCGTTGAACTTAAAACCTCCTCTTTTTCACTCAGTTTTTCAGGTTCTTTTATAAACCAGATAGGAATAAAGCTAATGAGAAATACAATAATGGCTCCAACGTAGATGAGTGCATAATTTCCCCAAATGGCCCCAATGGCATAGGCGCCTACGCCAAAAGTGCCGGAAATGGTTTGCATCCAGGTGTAACCTTTGGTTCTTTCATTGCCAGAGGGAGTTACATCAGCGATAATCGATCGGGTCGGATTGAAACTGATATTTATGGATAAATCGAGGGTGAGGGCAATTAAAATAGCTATTCCAACGACGCTTTCAAATCCCAGACTAGTTGAAATAATGCCTATAAAGGGTAGAGCTAATAGCATGAGCGCGGACAGTGTTCCACCAATGAGTATAAAAGGTCTTCTCCTTCCACCCCAAAACCAAACTTCATCACTTATCATTCCAACGATAACTTGCCCAAAAATACCTGCAATGGGGCCAGCAGCCCAAACGAGTCCTATTTCATGAATGGCTAAATTGTATTGAGTGCTCAATATCCAGCTTAAAGCTGAAATCTGAACAGACAAAGCAAAGCCCATAGCTGTAGATGGTAAACTTAGGATGGCATAAAAAGCAGGGCTAAGTTTTTTCTGAATGTCCAACATGATATTTTATTTTATATCAAATAATAAATGGGTTTGGGGATCCAATTGAATGGAGGACGGTTTTTCCTTTACTTTTCTTGAAAAGGTGGTGTTTTTATCACTAACAGATACTGTCAAGGTTTCTATTACGTTTTTTTGTGCATCCAGAAGGGCAACCTCCAACGGAAATGAAAACAAAGCATCTTGAAGCTGTGCTATGGACAGTTGTAATTCTTTTTTGCTCTCATTCCACTTCCAGTCATATTTTAGCTGCGGATGACCAGCTTGATAGAACCATTGTTTGAAAAATTCCCCTAGAGATATTCCGCTAACTTCTTCCATAACACGTTGAAAATCTTCTGTTAATGCATTGCTATATTTATATCTTTCATAATAGGTTCTCAATCCTTTCCAAAATAGTTCATCCCCTGTTTTATTCCTTAACATGTGTAACACCCAACCTGCCTTTTGATAGGTATTTGTGCTCAAAACGGTATTTATGTCCTTGACATTCAGATCAACTATGGGTGTTTTTATTTTTTCAAAATAAGAAATTATGGTTTTTCTTTGAGATAATAATTCTTGTATGCGTCTTTCTTCACCGTATCGATCCTCTAAATAAAGGACGGTACAATAGGTAGCAAAACCTTCACTTAACCAAACATGACGCCAATCGGCTTCTGAAGCAGAATTTCCAAACCATTGATGGGCTGTTTCATGAGCGATAAGACTTTCCCTTTCATTTTTACCATTAACTGAATTTTCAAAATAGAAAATAGCCCCGGCATTTTCCATTCCGCCCCACCGGGTTTTAGACTGCACATGAGCTAATTTACTAAAGGGAAATGGGCCTATATTTCTGGAAAACCAGTCTAATACTAAAAGGGATGGTTTAAAGTCTGAAAAACCTTCCGTTCGGTTTTTGGGAAATACGTAAATAGACGACGGAATTCCCTGTATGAGACCGGAATGTTCCACGGCAAATTTTGCTACGCCGATGACCATCACCTTGGTAGGAAGCGGCACTTTTTCCTTCCAATGGGTCGTTTTAAATCCTAAGCCATTAGGATATTCCTGTGTTTTTTCCCCATTACCAACTACCTGGTAGTGTTCTGGGGCGGTAACTATAAATTCAACGGTTGCTTTATCCCTTGGATGATCATTACTCGGGAGCCATTTATGCGCTCTGTTTGGCCAGTTATCGCCAAAAAAGGTTCTGTCACCGTATTTGTTTGTGCCGATGATCAGACCGTCTTCTGGAATACCCCGATAACTTATTTTAAGGGTTATTGAGCCACCCGTTATTCCTTTTTGAGGCAGTAAAATATTAAGTAAATCATTTTGGTGAATAAATTTCAAGGGAACTCCTTTGTCGTTTTTGATATCAGTAACCTGCATTTTATCAGAAAGATCAAGAGTGAGCGTATCTAATTCTGCCCTGAATCGAACTAAAATGGTGGCCTCACCTTGTATTTCGTCCGTAGCATCATTCAAAGAAAGAGCAAACTGATAATGAGCAATGTCCTGGGTAAAATATCTGTTTGGGATAAATTGCGCCTGGGCAAATAAATAAAGGAGCAAAAAGGACAGCGTTAGAAAATGCTTAAAATGCCTCATGAAGATAGGTTTGTTACGAATATAAGCGTTTTATCTGCTCTTTTTCAACAAAAGCTGTAAATCTTCTAAGGTATTGGCTTCAGCTACAACTTTATCTTTTCGCCAGCGAACCATTCTTGGAAAACGGAGGGCAATACCAGATTTATGTCTTTTACTTTCTTGAATTCCTTCGAAAGCAATTTCAAAAACAAGTTCTGCGGTAACTTTTCGAACGGGACCGAATCGCTCCAGGGTATTTTTTTTAATCCATTGATTTATCTCGATAAATTCTTTATCTGTCAAACCTGAATAGGCTTTAGTAAAAGGGAGTAAATCGCCTTCCTGGGAATAAACGGCAAAAGTAAAATCGGTGTATAAATTAGCTCTTCTGCCGTGGCCCGACTGTGCATAAATTAAAATAGCATCAACGGTAAATGGATCTATTTTCCATTTCCACCATTCACCCTTTTTTCTTCCCGCTGAATAGGTGGAATGTTTATTTTTCAGCATAAGTCCCTCACTTCCATTTTCTGAACTTGCTTCCCTTAATATTTTTAACTCGTCAAATTCATCAAAAGGCAAAACAGGTGAAAGTTGCAAGGGTAGGTAGGAATCTATAGACGCAAAGAGTTGATCCAACAGGGTTCTCCTTTCTATAAATGGCTTTGAGCGAATGTCTTTTCCTTCCCATTCTAATAAATCATATACTCTGAAAACCACGGGATTTACTTTCAGGATAGCGGGCGTTATTTTTTTTCGGGTTACTCTGGTTTGGATATGCTGAAAGGGCAAGATTAATCCATCTTTGAAGGGAAGAATTTCACCATCAAGGACAGTTCCAGGTGGAATAACAGAGATAAGGTGCTCAAATTCGGGGAATTTATCGGTTATTAACTCTTCCCCACGGGACCATAGGAAATAGTGTCCATGTCGAAAAATGGCCTGGCCTCTAATACCATCCCATTTATACTCGGCTACCCAATCGGTTGGTTCCCCTTTCAAATCAGTCACTTCATTTATGGAATAGGCTAAATGAAATGGATATGGGCGGGAATGGGAACCTTCATTCTCTTCATTTTCTAGGAGAGATTGGAAAGAATACGTCAGGGGCGACCATTCGCCCATAAGTTTTAAAGCAATATCACTAGGATCAATATGAGTGAATTCAGCCAGTGCTTTTGCCATTAATTTTTGGGAAACCCCTACTCTAAATCCGCCGGTAATTAGTTTATTGAAAATAAACCGACTGGAGGTGTTTAGTGAATCCCAGGCATCAAATACTATTTCGCGTTGTTTATCTTCCTCCATTTTATCTAAAGAAAGTATAAGTTGAATCCATTCATTTAACGATTTCTGAACTTCTATAGCAGGCGGAGGTAAAAGGAGAGCGATGGTTTCCGATAGGTCACCCACAATATGATACGATTCTTCAAAAAGCCAAAGAGGAATAGCTGCTTTTTCAGCGGCCCAGCGTCGTAAATTTTTAGTTGAAACCGTTCTTTTGGGCCTTCTTCCCGAGAAAATGCCAATCATCCACATTTTATCTTCATCGGGTACGGAAGATAAATAATCAATGAGGGCGGTTACCTTTTCATTAGTTTTGGTAGTTTCTTCCAAACAAAGAAAAAGCGTTTCAAAGTACCTCATCCCCTTCGAAATTTGTTTCCAAAGGATGGGCATTTAGCCCTTTATCTATCAGCCATTTTGATAAAATGTCGGTGTATCCATGAGTTACAAAAATATTTTCGGCTCCGGTCAGGCCGATGGCCTCGTTGAGACCCTCCCAATCGGCGTGATCGCTAAGCACGAAACCTTTATCGGCATTTCGTCTTCGTCGGGCGCCTCTTAACGCCATCCAACCGGAAACAACCCCATTTCGGATCGGTTCAAATTTTTTCAACCAGTTGGAATTTTGCACGGCGGGCGGTGCGATTATCACGCCACTTAATAATTCGGCTCTGGTTAAATGCTCGTTCACAGTAACGGTATTTTTTAAAGAAACACCCTGGTTTCTCATCACATTCAACACAGCTTCAATGGTACTATGAGTAAATATAGGCCCTACACTTTCTGGCAGGCCTTGTAAAATGCGTTGTGCCTTTCCCAGAGAATAGCCATAAAGAATACTCAATTGACCGTTATTCCTGTTGTTTTTGCACCATTCTTGCATTTCATTAAAAACCCATTTTTGATCTTGCCAATGATAAACAGGCAGACCGAAAGTAGATTCAGTAATAAAGGTGTGGCATTTTACGGGTTCGAATGCCTCGGAAAAACCATCATTGGCTGTTTTGTAATCACCGGAAAAAACAACAATTTCACCTTTATAGGACACTTTAATTTGGGCTGAACCTAAAATATGTCCTGCCGGGTGAAATGAAAAGGAGACTCCGTTGATTAACTTTTCTTCTCCAAAGGGCAAGGTTTCAAGATTAATATCTCCCAAACGATATTTGATAACGGGAGCTGCGGTGGGTGTACACAGATAAGAAGAAGACCCCCAGCGAGCATGGTCTGCATGCCCGTGGGAGAGGATTGCTTTTTTTACAGGTTTCCAGGGATCTAAGTAAACGTCTGCTTTAGGGCAATATAACCCTAAAGCAGTATGCACCAGTAATCCCTTATTAGCCATATCGATTAATAATCAAAAGAACGAAGCCATTTCAGACTTTTTTCAACATTTCCAAGTGGGGTACCGTATCTATGGTTATCCTGCTCGACGAAAAAATATGTCAATCCAGCTGTTTTTTCCTCCTGGAAAATGGTCGTCCAATCGATAACGCCATCACCGACAGGCGCAAAATCGCCAGAGTCTTTTTCCATATCTTTTACATGCCAGAGAGGAACCCGCCCTTTATTTTGTTTGAAAAATTGAATGGGATCCAGGCCTGCTTTTTTAATCCAGTAAATATCGAGCTCAAATTTTACCAGATCAGCCGCTGTATTTTTCAAAAGCACGTCCATCGGTATTTGGCCATCGAGGGGAATAAATTCGAAGTCATGGTTATGATACGCCATGGTAATGCCGTATTTTGAAGAAATTTCACCTGCTTTGTTCAGTATATCGGCTACTTTATTGTAATCGGTGATAACTTTCCTTTCATCAGGCATCAAAAAGGCTACTGCCATATATTTCTGCCCCATTTTAGCGGCATCTTCCACTGCTTTTTCCCATTGATTCACAGGGGTACCCCAGGCGTTGTTACCTTGACCGGAAAGATAATGAGCACTAACCACATTAAGACCCAGATCATCGGTCATTTTTCTCATTTCAGTCACGGATTTACCAAAATATTTCCCTTCTCCATAGCCAAAAAGTTCAATATTCCGATAGCCTATATCAGAAACTTTCTTTAGGGTACCTCCCAAATCTTTAGCTAATAAGTCGCGTAAAGTATAAAGTTGAATACCTATATCTTTTACTTTTTTAGGATGTGGAAAAGCGGTATTTGATTTGATAATCAAGGAAGTGAGCAAAGCACCTGCACCCAGATTGAGAAAATTTCTTCTATCCATGATAATAAATTATTTGTTAATAATAGTTGTTTTATGAACGCGAATAGCCCATGCACAAGCGATGATACATAAAAGGAGACCTAAAAATTCTCTGGTATATTCAATGGTTGGTATGGTAGCTTTCATTGATTGGACAATACTTGGCATGCCGTCGTTAATCCACTTCATTATTTCAGGCAAAATGATACCCATGTTAATGATGCAGGTAATGAGCATCAAAACAGATAAATAATAAGCAAGCTTTTTTTCTAGCGCCAGAAGGATATAAATCAGGGACATAGCACCATAAAAAATCATCCAGATGAGAGGGTCCGGGTCATTCCACTGTACGACAGCAAACAGAAAAAAAAGGCCTGAAATAACAAAATATATGTTTTTTTGAAATGGGGACATCGCTGAACAGGATTTGAAAAATCAATCAATATTACTTACAAATTAGTCTATTTTGGGTCAAAAACTTATTTTTTTGTAGTAAAATTCACTCTATAGCTCAAAATAGGTATGATACCCAATTGTTTTTTTCCTAAAACCTTTTGCTGTACCCGATCGTAATAATTATAAACGATATGATTTTCGCCGCTTGAATTTTGAATATCGAGAGAAAGCATATTACTTCTTCTGGCGGCGTTCCATTTTCTGTATATTCTAAGGTCCAAGCGGCAATAATTTTCAAGTACCTGATCGAACCCATTGTCCAAAGAAAACACACTGTTGCCGACGGCTTTTGAAGCATCCAGATCGATAGACATTTCCCGAAAACCTGCTCTGGCAACGAATCTTGCATTGATTCCAAATTGTCTTAATTTCCCCTTTCTTTC
>JAFMBH010000092.1 GCA_017858735.1 Bacteroidota bacterium | reverse complement strand
GGTGAAGCCCACTTATTTATGTACAAAAATTGTCCTTCAAAAGATATTTGATTCGTTGGGAAAATAAGGCCATATAATACGAATCCAAATAATAGACCAACGAAACAAAGACTTTTTCGATACGGAAATGCATCAACTTGGTCAATGTATTGAAATCAAATGGAGGGACATCCAAAACTAACCGTAATAGCCGTGGTGATTTCACGTCTTATACCTATTCAATTTTCATCCTATCAGGTATATCTGTATTTGCAAAATCTCATTATAATGTGATTTTGTCCTTTATTGTCATTTAAATTTGTAGTTTTGACACATAAATCACAATATAATGTTAGTTAAGGATCTTGGCGAAGCAATAAAAAATAGACGCAAGGAATTGGATGTTACCCAACCTCACCTGGCTGAATTGGCGCAAATAAGCATTAACACCTTGTACAAATTAGAGAAGGGACGAGGTAATCCTTCTTTAGAAGTGATACATAAATTGTCAGAGGTGCTGGGAATGGAATGCATTTTTCAAGTAAAAAAGAAACCATAACTAAATGCGAACAGTAGAAATATACCGCAATGGCATTTTCGCAGGACTGCTCATCGAAGAAAATCGAAAGCATTATATTTTCAGATACGATGAAAAGTATTTTATAGATGACAACAAACCAGCAATCAGCTTAACACTGCCAAAAACACAAATAGAATATATCAGTGAATTTTTATTTCCGCTTTTCTTCAATATGTTGAGTGAAGGTGTAAATAGAAAATTACAAAGTAAACAATTGAAAATTGACGAGGAAGATAATTTTGGAATACTGGCCGCTACTGCACAATGTGATACCATCGGGGCAATTACCGTAAAACCAATCGTGACAACATGAACTTGAAAGAATTAAAATATTGTCCTGGAACATTGGCTGAAGGTTTCTCAACATACAGTCCAGGCTGCCTTCGACACTTATTCAATGGTAAAAAGGTCAACCATGTTTTATCGTATGATCAGCCACAAATGAATGAAGAAGTAGCGGAACTCTTTATAGAAAATCGAAAACGCATCTCCATTTCGGGGGTACAGGAAAAGTTAAGTTTCGTGCTGGAAAAAAATGTACTATGTTTGACAAAAGAAGGAGAGCAAGGAACCTACATTCTAAAACCTATACCGGGGGAATTGAAAAAAGTTGATCAAGTACCTGCTAATGAACATTTAACCATGCAAATTGCTAAGCAGGTTTATGGCTTAAACACCGCAGAAAACGCCATGATATTTTTCCAAAATGGTTCTCCTGCATACATCACCAAACGATTTGATGTAAAAGAAGATGGCACAAAATGGGGCAAAGAAGATTTTGCCACTTTAGCAGGAAAAACGAATGACAATGCTGGGCCAAACTTTAAATACGAATACAGTTATGAGGAAGCTGGCTCGTTGATTCAAAAATATGTTTCAGCCTGGCGCATTGAAATTGAAAAATATTTCTCCCTCGTACTGTTCAATTTTCTGTTCTCAAATGGTGATGCACACTTGAAAAATTTCTCGTTGCTGGAATCATCCAAAGGGGATTATCTTCTAAGCCCTATATATGATTTATTGAACACTAAAATGCATGTTGATGACTCAGATTTTGCATTAAACAAAGGATTATTTGCAGATGATTTTAAAAGCGAACCATACAAAAAAAGCAATCATCCCAATAAAAATGACTTTGAGGAATTTGGGAGACGCATAGGTGTTTCAGAAAATAGAATTGAAAAATTAATGGCTCCATACCTGGAAAAGCAACCATTCGTGGAAGTATTCATTGGCCGTTCATTCTTAACTGAAGCGAACAAGAGAGGCTATTTAATGATGTACCAAACCAAAAGAAATTACTTACTGGATAAATAAGACCCCTTCCAACTCTTTCCAAAATGGAAATAACGGAACTAATTTTTGGCCACTTCTTTTTTTTGTGTGAAAAGTAAATAATTTGATAATTTTAGATTTAAATAACTTATGGTTAAAAAAATGAGAAAAATTAAAATTTTCATCATCATTCAGTCAGTTTGGTTAATCCCTTATTTAGGTTTTTCACAAATTCCTACCGTCAAATCTTTTAGTGGCGATGGGAAAAATGTAGATTGGCCAAAAATAAAAGCTGATACCGAAAAAGAAGAAAAAGCGGCAGGTGGTGGACCTGGTTTCTATAACTATGATTGCGACCAGGGGGTTAATCCTATAAGCGCCTCTTCTACCTTGGCAAACCAGGGCAAATACAATTACAAAATTAATAATATTAACGACGCTGATCCAATGACCGCTTGGATAGAAGGAAAACAAGATTATGGCATCGGCGAGTATTTTGAAATTAAAGCGGCTGGAATCAATGTCATTTGTAACGGATATCAGGCATCACCCAAAGCTTGGATTGAAAATTCGCGAGTTAAAAAATTTAAAGTTTATAAGAACAATATTGCATTATGTTTCCTGGAATTGGCCGACGAGATGGGTAGATTGTCTTTTGAATTACCAGATTATATGGAATATAATCGAAAAAAAGAGAGTATTTATAAATTTGAGATTGTAGAAGTTTACCAAGGAACAAAGTGGAAAGATGTTGGCATATCTGAAATAGACCTGGGACTCTGCTGTGTGGCTGAATCATCAACTATAAAAACCTCCACAGAACAGGAAATAATAGCAAATGTTAAAAAAGGTTTTACGATTAGCACAATAAATACAAAAACAGGTGAATTATCAAATGCTGAGGTTTTAAAAGTATTTAACCAAAGACATTTAAGTTTATTAAATATTATTTGCGTCACAAAAGAAATTCAATTGACCTACAACCATCCTCTTTATATAAAAGATTTTGGTTTTTCATCCATCAACAGATATATGGAAGTTAAAAAATTAAATAACTATGAAGATCTAATCAATAGGATTGAGTTAGGCGTTTGGGATGAATCCAAACAACAAATTATTTTCGAGAAACTCAAAAAAATAGTAATAATTACAGGTGATTTTGAGACTTTTACTATTGGGAAACTTACTCAGGGAAATACCTTTATTACTAATGGATTTATTTCCAGGGTTTATTAAACAAAGGCAGAAAGATTCGTTTTATCAAAAAATAACCAATGATGAAAAAAGTATTTATACTATTCGCCCTTACTATGTTGAGTCTGAAGGGCATCTCTCAGGTAAAACTTGATTATGCCAAAACTTGGGTTTTTATGGTCGGTGTCTTAGAATGGGCAGATGGTAAAACCTTTGCTCCGTTCGAAAAAGAAGGTAGGGTGGATGCTAAAATAATGAATTTCTTTGAAAAGCAAGGCGTTCCCGCCAACCAAATGCTTTATATAAAAGATGAAGGTGCTACCACAAATACGGTCAGGGAGGCATTTATGACTTTTTTGAAAAAAGCTAAGAAAGACGATATGCTATTTTTTTATTATTGCGGGCATGGGTATAAAAATACTGCAGGAAAGGTATGTTTTGCTAATTATAAAGGGGCAGATTGGACAACGGAAGAAATTGTTAAGACCGTAAACGAAAATTTTGCTGGAAATACCGCGTTGTTTACCGCCGATTGCTGTAATTCGGGTGGCCTGGCAAAAGAAGTCCAGAAATACAAAACCCGAAATTATGCTGCCCTAAATTCGGTTGTGCCGACAGATGTTTCGACGGGAAACTGGACCTTTTCAAATGCCCTGTTATATGCCCTCAATGGTAAAAGTTATGTTGATACCGATAATAATGGAATGATTCAGCTCGGCGAACTATCTGAGTATATTGATACCGAAAAGGCTGTTGTGGAAGGACAAAAAGCGTCCTATTTTGTGCCTGCGAGCATGAAAAACTGGACTTTGAGTAGCGGAGTAAAAGCCAAGAGCCATGCCAGCGTTGGTGAGCGGGTGATGGTAGATTATGACGGAACAAAATGGCTCGGATTTATAGAAGGGGTAGAAGCCAATAAAAAAGTAAAGGTGAGATTTTACAGTTATACCAACAACGAAGTTGATATTGTGGAGCCTTCGAGAGTGAAACCCTTTAGATGTTCCGGCGATTTTCCGATAGGAACATCGGTAAAAGTGTATAGCACAAGTTACAAAACATGGTATCCCGCAGTGGTTTTAAAGAAGTTTTCGTGCATGCATTATATACATTATTCAGAATATGGCAGCGAATGGGACGAATGGGTGTCGCCTGCCAATATTAAGAAATGATACGGCTTTGATTAAGTATAAAAAGTTGACTATATATTCCTTTATCAATTGGGTTATTCTGGATGTTCCCATATCACTGGAATATGGATTCGGAACTGAATAATGATAATCATTTTTTGTCTTCAAGTAGGTCGGGTTGCGTCACTTCAGAGTTTAATTGAAAGTTCAAGGTGTCCTCCAAGTCCAATTTCTACAATTTTTTGTAATGTTGAAATACGAACTTCTTTTATGTTATTCTCTATTTTTGAAATATAACCTTTGTTTGTTCTGCATTTTTCAGCAAGTTCTTCTTGAGTCAATCCTTTTTCAAGCTGTGCTTGTTGAAGGAGAAAACCAAGTTTAAAGGATTCAAAACCTTCCTCAAACTTATCACGTTTTATAGTCCCTTTTTTACCATATTGTTCATCAACAAATTGGTCAAGTGTCTTCAAATTATTTTTCTTGCTCATATTCCTTTTTAATTTTTAAAGCAGAAAATACGAAAAATATCGCTACTCTGTTGAACGCTGATTAAATGAAGCTTCATGAAACTTAGTAAGTTCATTATTAGCATGCAATTTTACACTCTGAAGTCCCCAATTTCTTGCGGCACTAAAAGTTTAGGCTGGATGTTCCGGGTTAAATTGAGACACTACTTTTAATAAATTAAGAATTATTACTGTTTCAGCTGTGATAAGCATGAGTATTTCAACGAAGTATACATTTTCTGTATCCTTTTCCCAAATCACTTGAGTCGGCTAAATTTGCTAAATCTACCAGGGGCCATTTTGTTTTACCTGATAAAATCGTTTACCATCAAATCGATAGAGTCCTTGTCCAGTACCCCACCACATTCTTCCCGATATATCTTGAAACATACTTTGAACGCAACAGTTTAGACCTTCTGCAGGTGTAAATACAGTAAACGCTTCTGGATTTGGTAAGGGAATGGAAGGGTCAAATCTTGTGGTACTGCCTCTGGCTGTAACCCATATTATACCCGACCGTTCAATAATTATGCCCCAAAATTCAGTTCCACCTAAGCCGTCTTTGGCTGTGTATTCTGTTAAAGTCTTTCCATCATATTTGCAAATTCCGGTTTTCATCGTAAACCACATATTGCCATCGTTATCTTGTGCTATACCTCCTGCATAATTAGCGCTTAATTCTTCCTTTTCTGCCATATTAATAATTGTTTTACCATCATAGCGAAAAACACCTTGATTGGAGGTCGCAAACCAAATGTTGCCACTTTTATCTTCCATGATGTCAGCAATATTGATAGGGGGAAGTTGGTGGAATAATGAAAAACTTTGACCGCCTTTGCTATCGGCAGTTGGGTCATATCGGTAAACACCTCCATGTGTACCTACCCATATAGTGCCAGATTTGTCAACAAGAATCCCCTTTCGACTTATATCAATATGGTTCAGTCCATCTTTTTGATTAAAATTTTTAAATGTATTTCCGTCATATCTATAAACGCCTTGGTCCGTCCCAATCCATATATTTCCCATTTTATCTTCATTTATAGCAAATACACTATTGGAAATAAATCCCTCTGGAGTAGAAAAATAGGTCAGTGTTTTCACATTATATCTTACTACACCTTCAAAGGTGCCAAACCATAAATTTCCTTTCGAATCCTGAAAAATACTTCGGATATATTGACTGACCAAGGTAGTATCAAAATCGGGATCCATACCTATTGCCTTAAAATTTCTTATCACCTTGGGAATTGGATTGGAAGTATTTGGTTCTTTCCCAGGGTGTGCTTTTTCTTGTCCGTTGCAGTAGGTAAGAATTGTCAAAAAGCTAAAAAGTAATATTTTGTTCATCGTCATAATTAAAGTCTGTTACAATAACATACTTACAGCAATCTACCCAATTTTGGTCGTAGATGCTAAGTTTTATTTCGCAATATGCTCTAAGATAAATTATAATTTAACCTCATTAGGTTTATACTTTTCTGAAAACAAGCATAATTTAGAAAAGGTAAGTTGTATTAAAACCATATTTACAGGTTTTTTTTGTAAATTTTATTGATGTTCTGGACATTGGAGTTTTTGCCAGGTAAGCTAAACGTTACCAGTACGCTTCTCGTTCTTATTCAAGCAATTATTTTTATTAAAGATATTGAGGTTGAACCTATTACTTTAATAATAATGCTTGTTTCTGTTGCATAGTACCATTCCAACTTGGCTCGTTTTTTGTTTGTTAACCTTTCCTGGGTTAGTATTTACTCATCTTACATTTGATTTAAATCAAATGCATATTCATAACTGATGACACTCTTATTCTTTTCATTTTTCTTCCAGGCTTCTTCCAAATGACTTATTTCAATTATTTGGTTTGTACTTGTTGGTTTGAATACGTTGGCTACCTTTTCTAGAACGTTTAATTCATTTTCTGAAAATAATTCTACCCTGAAAGGCCTACCATTTTTTGCCTTGAATTGTTCGCCAATGTAACCTTGAGGAAATTCTGTGGTGAAAATATCAATTTCATCTTTGTTGGCTAAATACTCAAAGATACTTTGAAAATTAATAGGTACGGGGCCCATTTCAATAGCTTTGTAACGCATTCCGCTAATTGAAAAACAACTTTGCTTAAACATTAAAAAATCGGCATAAAACAATAGTTTATTCATCTTTGTCTTGAAAGGTGATAATTTATCTGAAAAATAAACGACCATTTCGGTGATTTTTTCAAAGTTTGGATTTCTATACCCCGAATATATATCGGCCAAATGCTTGCCAAGTAAATATTCTTTAAAATTTATATTGAAAATGTTCCTTTTCTTTTCTTCTGCAAGAAATATTGCTTTCTGAATGTATTTAACTCTGGCTTTTTCATCCAATGTGCCACACAATGCTGTCATTTCCATAAAATTTTGCGGGTCATCCACTATTTGTATTAGCTTGGCATTAGCTACACTAGGAATTTCGCCTGCTTCATATTGGCGATAACTGTTTACTCCAAAGCCTAAAATTTCCGACATCTTGGATGCTGACAAACCATATTTACTGCGAATATTATTAATTTCGTCGGGGAAAGGAATATTGAATTTATCCCGGTATTGATTATATACCTGATTCATATTCAATTCATCTAATGCTGCTGAGGTAAATTGTTCTCTGCTATCCTCGCATTGGTAATAATGAAAAACAATGTCAAATGTTTCCTTTCTGAAAATCATTGACCTTTGTTCCTTGGTCAATTTCATTTCCAGACCTGTGATTGGACTTTTCATATTCAATTATTTAAAAGGATAATTCATTTTGTGTTGTGCCAAATGAAAAGAGATGCAGATAACACTGCTACCAATTGGTCCCATCGTGATTTTGATATATACTTCCCTTTTCTTTATTGTTTTGCCAAACACCCACATATCAGCACCTCCATATATTTTTTCTTCGACGGGTCCTTCACTGTAATCTTTAATTTCCAGTGCTTGCAGCACAATATTTCGATCTATTGGGCGAAATTCTAAATCCAACAATGCCTGGGCATTTTTCCCCCTTTCGTCCCGAAAGAGTACATCCCAAAACCTCATTTTTTCACTGAAGTCTTTTAAAAAAGAGGTTACTTCTGTTTTTGAAATCATTTATCGGATTAGAAATACAAAGGTATAGCTGTTTATTTTAAAAACAACTATAAAGTTGTTAAATAAATAATTATTTTATTTTATACAATTTTAAAGTTATATTTTATATTTTTTAATGCTGTCAATTTTCCCTCTAACTCATTTTCAGAATGCACAGCTTCAACGGTAATACTTACTGGCATTTTGAGCAAACACCCTGCATAACGTAATAAGTTTCTTTGACTTTAAATCCGGCGGGATGAATTATTTTGGGAAATTCCACACCATTCAAACAAATGGTTTTTGTACATTTTTCACAATGAAAATGAGCATGATTATGTTTGTGATTTTCTTTGTCACATAAATCTACACACAAGGCAAATCTTAGCTTGTCGGTACCATCAATAGCTCTGTGAATCAATCCATTGTCTTCAAAACTACGAAGCGTCCTGTATAAGGTGATTCTATCAATCTGGCCTACATTTTCCTCAATGTCGCTTTGGGAAAGGGCCTGCTCTTTCTTTAAAAATACAGATAAAACTTCCTTTCTGACTTGGGTTAGCCTCAAATCATGATGTTTTAACAAGGTGACAACGTCATTTTCCAATTCAAAATCAGTCCTCATTTTCTTTCTATATATGAAACTATGTTGCAAAAATGTTTATATTTGTAAAGTGAACGGAATTTAATCCATTTTTTTTAATTATTCTAAGAAATACGGCAATATGAGTTTTTCCAAGATTATTGGATGTAAATATGGGTGTTTTTTAGGCATCATGTTGCACTTTTCCAATTATTTGTTTGGACAGGAGCTACATTCTTCTTGTTCATTAAAGCTTCAAATCGCCGTAGTTGATCCTCAGGGTAAACCATTAGCTTATGTAAATGTAGGTGTTTTAGGGCAAAGTTTAGGAGGGTCAACCAATGAGGAAGGCATTTTAATGTTCAAAAATTTATGTAAGGATTCCTATTCTTTTCAGTTTTCCCACATTGGATGGGAAGCGTATGAGGTTACTTTTTTAATAGAAAAAGATACGAGTATTCAGATAGTTCTAAGGGAATCAGGTATCATGCTAGACAAAATAACTGTGCTGGGTGATGGAGATAAACTGGGAAAAAATACCATAAAGGAGGTGTTGGATTTGGAATCATTACGCAGCACCATGGGCTTTGGTCTTGCGGAAAGTTTAAAGCAATTGCCTGGTGTTCAGACGTTAAATACTGGTGCGAGTATTTCTAAACCCATTATTCAGGGTTTACACAGTAATCGAGTTTTAATTTTACAAAATGGTGTTAGACAGGAGGGGCAACAATGGGGTAGTGAACATGCGCCTGAAATTGACCCCTTCCTTTCCACTAAAATTCAGGTGATTAAAGGGGCCGGTAGCATCAGGTACGGTGGGGATGCTTTAGGTGGCATCATTTTAGTTGAACCGCCTGCCTTGAGACGGGAAAAGGGATTAGATGGTGAGGTGCATTTGCAAGGAATGTCCAATGGCAAATTAGGCATTTTAAGTGGACAATTAAATGGTAATCATTCCTTTGGAAATTTACCTGTGTCAGGAAGGATTCAGGGAACCCTTAAAAATGGAGGGAATTTGCATACGCCCGATTATTTTATGAATAATACTGGGGTGAGAGAAGAAAATTTTTCTTGGATGCTCGGTACCGAGAAAAATAATCTGAATTCTACTTTTTTCTACTCCCGTTATTTTTCCATACTAGGTATTTTAAAGGATGCCCACATAGGAAATCTGACCGATTTGACTAATGCCATAGAAAGGGGAAGACCTTTGTCTGACGGCGAATTTTCCAGGGAAATAGGTCGTCCGCAACAACAAATATTACATGAGTTCTTTCAATGGAAAAATATTATCGATCTTGAAAATGATGGCCATCTGGAAATAAATCTGAGCAGGCAGTTTAACAGGCGAAAGGAATTTGACGCGCATAGAAATTTTGGCACTCTGCCCAGTTCACTCGAAAATCCCAATATCTTATTTGAAATTACCACCTATCGGGGGGAGGTAGATCTGGAGCATAATTGGAATACAAATTTTCACGGTCATGTTGGTCTTGCCCTGATGCAACAGGTAAACACAACAGATAGAGGAAGTTTAATACCGGATTATAGCCAATGGACAGGTGGTGTTTATTATACCCTCAAATATAAAAAACCGGCTTCTCTTTGGGAATTTGAAGGGGGTATTCGCTACGATATGAACAAGTTGAGGATTGATGATTTAAATCCTAAACTACAAGATTTCAGGGAAAATCAATTTCAAGGTTTTTCTGGAACCTTAAGCTCAGTTTTTCATTTTTCAAATGCTGGTTTCCTTGTATTTCAAACAGGATCTTCCTGGAGAACGCCCCATGTTAGTGAACTTTTCAGTGAGGGAGTGCACCACGGATCAGCTAGTTACGAAAAAGGAAATCCCTATCTGGTCCCGGAACGTGCTTTTAATAATAGTATTCATTTTGAATGGAAGGAAGGTAAATTCAAGATTCAATCTACCGCCTATTATAATTGGATTAACCAATACATTTTCCTTTCCCCTCAAAAGCAAGCGGTTTTAACCATAAGAGGTGCTTTTCCTGCATTTAATTATAGTCAAACCAATGTCAGTATCGCGGGCCTTGATGGTAATATGACTTATAGTTTGAATAAACATTGGGATTTCACCTTTCAAGCCGCCATGGTAAAAGGTAGAAGCATAACCGGCAATGATTATTTAATCTATATGCCTACAAATAAGGTGCAATTTTTTACTACTTATTATTTGAATGCAAAGGAAAATGCCACGCATTCTTTTATAAGAACCCAACTGATCCACGTAGCAAAACAGGGTAGAGTGCCGGCTGATTTTGATTATGCCTTACCCCCTGATGGTTACTTAAGGCTTGATATTGAGTTTCTTACACATATTAAGAATAAGTTTTTCCCTGACATAGAATTGGGCGTTGCTTTAAATAATGCTACAAATACACGATATAGGGAATACCTTAACCGATTTCGATATTTTATCCAGGAACCCGGGCGAAATCTGGTAGTAAGATTAAGAATACCCTTTGGGCGTTCATAAAAGACGATTATTAACCTTGTCAATATATATTTAAAATGAAAAATCAGCTTTTTTCTACCTTTTTTTTCTTTGCTTTTTTAGCTTTCATTTCCTTTTCTTGTGAGAAAGATACCACAGGAGATCCTGATAATGAATCGGAATTGATTACCACAGTAAGTATCACTTTTACACCGGCATCAGGTGCTGCCAAATCATTCAAATGGACCGATAAGGATGGTGCGGGAGGATTAGCTCCAGTGATTGAATCTATTGTTTTGGCTGCAAACACAAGTTATACCATTTCCACGTCCTTTTTGGATGAATCCAAGTCTCCTGTTGAAAATATTACAGAGGAAATCCTGGAGGAAAGTAATGATCATTTGGTTTGTTATGCCGTTTCGGGTAGTGCGCCAGCCGTTCAGATTACCGATCAGGATAAAAAGAAAAATCCATTGGGCCTTGCGGGTACCATTAAAACTACCACAGCTGGAAATGGAAGTATCAAGGTAAGTCTGAAGCATACGCCTGACAAAAAAGCCTCCACACCATGTTCCACCGGAGAAACAGATGTAGAGGTAACTTTTCCTGTAACGATAAATTAACGCTGCTTTTTGCCAGGATTTAAATGAAGTAAATTCATTTATCTCCTGGCCTTTTTCTTTCTTGTAACTTACTATATTTGCATAAAAATATAGATTATGCGCTTCAAAGTTACAGGTTTTACTCGATTTATACTTATTATGGTCATTTTAGTTCCTTTGGCCTACGTGATTGCCTCCTATTATAATGGAAAAGATGGCATTGAGGAATTAAAAAAATTAGTCAAAGGACAATCGTCACTTATTCCGCCAAGCAAAGTAGATACGCTTGAAAAAGAGGCTGTAGTTCTCCCTTCGGAGACGGTTGACAAAGATACTTACAGGAAATTACTATTAGATAATGAGTCTTTAAAGGATTCCTTGGTGGATAAGGAATTGAAAATTAGAGAATTGGAAAGAAATTTAAAATTGTGTAAAGGAAAATGAGGGTAAAAATTATTCTCTTTTTTTCTAATTTCAGGCTAACAATATTTTATCAAATCAATCTTTAGCTAGTTGGTTTACGCCAAATAGGTCAATTGCAAGTGT
>JAFMBH010000207.1 GCA_017858735.1 Bacteroidota bacterium | reverse complement strand
GGATAAGTACCATTGATGGAATGCTGAAGTACAATATTAAAGATAAAAAGATAACTTCTATTCTGGAAGTGACTGAATTTAATAGAAGATCTTACTTTTTTAAAGGGGATACCCTATATTTTGGAAGTAACAGTAATGGTCTCATAAGTTTTGAGGTAGAAAATATGATCTCTGATGATGTCATGAATTCTATTGATGGTAAAAAGGGGAAATTTGGCTATTTCCTTTTGGTTTTATTTCTAATAAGTTTTCTGGTTACTTTTTTTATATGGTTCAAAAGAAAACAAATGCCTGTTTATATTCAGGATACGAGTAAACAAAATAAAAAATCAGATACGAATAAAATATTTTCAGAACTTGAAATTTATATCAGAAATAATATTGATGATTTGAATGTAGATCAAATCAGATATCAGACGGGATTGACTAAGTATGCTTTTTACACAAAATTTCAAGAATATTTTGGAAAAAAACCAAAAGAATTAATTGCTGAAATTAAAGAACAAATTTTATCTGAAAATCAAAGAGTTAAAAAATAAAAGGTGAGATTTTCTGAAAAAGTTTGATGAAATTCCGAAAAAATTCCGACGTCATTCAAAATATTTGGACATTTCACCTATTTTTTATCGCTAATTGTTTTATTAATATTTTGATAAAGCTATATTTGTTTCAACATAAATAATCAAGGCTAAAACTAATAGAAATATAAAGATTTATAACTGGGAGTAATTTTGGAAAAAGGGGAATGCCTACGGGCAATTTCCCCTTTCTTTTTGTAAGAAAAGGGAATATCTTTAGGAAAAAATGAAATCTTCAGTTCAAATTTTTACCATTTTCCCAACAACTTTAGAACGAGCTTTCAAAACGCCAATGCTTTGTGATGTCACAAAAATACATACTGGCTATAGCGTGACGCCAAGGGTGCCCCATTGTACAGAGGACGAAACTTGGGGTGAAAAAGGGGGAACCCGGAAAATATTCATGGTAAAAACGTCATCTTTTAAAGGAGGAGAAGCTTCGTTAGATAAAGTTTTGGAAAGAAGAGAAAATGAATATTGGAAAATTGAAATTTCTGGCTTTAAAATGCCTTCCATGGGTTTTGAAAAATTCCAGGGGGAATGGTTCACTAAACAAATCAAAGAAGGGGAAGTAAAAGTTATTTATAAATATACCATGTACTCCAATAGCCTGCTGCTTTATCCCTTCCATTGGCTTTTTACCAAAATAATCTGGAGGAATTATATGAGACACGTATTGGAGAACGTTAAAAAACTGGCTATTTCAGAGGCTCCTTATGTAAATTTATAATGCTTAGAAAGACTATAAAATAGTAAGACATGTCCCATCGTATTCCAAACCCAGGCATTCAATCCTTGCATCATATTGCTATAATTTGCTCAGATTATGAGAAGTCAAAACGATTTTATACAGAAATTTTGGGCTTTCAGGTCAAAAATGAGGTCTATAGGGAGGAAAGACAATCCTTTAAACTGGATCTCTCATTGAATGGGCAATATTTGATTGAACTATTCTCCTTCCCAAATCCTCCAAATAGATTATCCAGACCGGAATCAACTGGGTTAAGACATATTGCTTTTGGTGTGCATAACATAGAAGCGTCTTGTCTTTTTTTAAAAGATAACCAAATAGATACAGAAGACATTAGAATAGACGAATATACGGGTAGGAAATTCACTTTTTTTTCTGATCCCGATAATTTACCCATTGAGTTATACGAAATATAACTATAGGTTAGTAGGTATTCAATACCACTTCTTCCAGATTAGCTGCTTCCTCTTCTGTAAAAAGTCGATAAATGACCTTGAAGGTTTTGCCATAAGGGGTTTCTAATGAAAATCCTCCGGCTCCAATGCCATCAGTAACATCTAGGGTGAAATGCGCGTGTTTCCAGTACTCAAAAAGGTCTTTATCTAACCAAAATTCAAACCCTTTTATGTTTCCAATACAAACATCATTGGTTCTCGTGAAAAACCCACCTTTCTCAAAACACTGAGGTTGAGTGCCTTCACAACAGCCTCCTGCCTGGTAGAACATGAGAGGACCAAATTTGCTTTCCAACATATCGATGAGATCTAACGCTTTTTGTGTGGCGTCCAACCTTTTAATTTTTTCCATTTCCTATTTGATTTAATAAGGGGATACAACAAATATAAACATTCCTTGTATCCCCCGTTGGCATTTTATTTAGAAGAATCCTAGTTTATTCTTGTTGTAGGATATCAACATATTTTTGGTTTGGCGATAATGTCCAAGCATCATCTTATGATTTTCTCTACCAATACCCGATTGCTTATAGCCGCCAAATGGTGCTCCCGCCGGGTACGCATGATATTGATTTACCCAAACTCTACCTGCTTTAATAGCCCTTGGAACCTGATATAATTCGTGGGCGTCACGTGTCCAAACCCCGGCACCTAGTCCGTAAAGGGTGTCATTGGCTATTTCAATAGCTTCTTCTGTCGTTTTGAAGGTAGTTACCGCTAAAACAGGTCCGAATATTTCTTCCTGGAAGATTCTCATTTTATTATGTCCCTTAAACAAGGTGGGTT
>JAFMBH010000004.1 GCA_017858735.1 Bacteroidota bacterium | reverse complement strand
TTTTTCCGGCTACTCTTAGAAATTCAAGAATATTTAAATCTTTATAAAAATCCAGGTTATTGATAAACATCGCTGGATTTTCAGCATCGTTAAAATCTATCAATTTTTTGAACTGCTCTTTTTGAAAATTTAAATTGGAATCCAATTCTTCATAACTTTTTAACTGTCTTTCCTTATCTTTTCCTGAAGGATCTCCAATTCTACCGGTGGCACCGCCCAGCAAAACGATAGGTTTGTGACCGTATTTTTGCAACAAGGTAAGCAGCATAATCTGAACATAATTCCCGATAGTGAGGGAAGGGGCAGTGGGGTCAAAACCTATATAAGCAGTAACTTTTTCTGTTTTCAGATAGTCTTCTAATCCGGGTGTTACATCTTGTAACATTCCTCTCCATCTCAATTCTGATAAAAAATCCATTTTCCAATTATTTATGGGTAAAAATAGTTATTTTGTAGCTATTTAATGGATTATTGTGAATGGTATTTTTAAAATATGGATGTTTTAATTATTGAGGACGATTTACTTTTTGCCACTCGATTGGAGGCAATTATATCTGAAACTGCCCACCTTTTTGTTGGGCATTGTAATTCAGCAGCAGAGGTGCCACATTGGTTAACCAAGAATAGTTGTGACGTTGCGCTCATCGATATTCACCTGGGAAAAGGTTTAAATGGCATCGAAATTTCAAAAAACTTTAAAGAATTAAACATTCCAGTTATATTTATTACCGCATTTCCAAGTGAAGAAATTTATAATGAATCTCTTCATAACGATGAAAGTTATTTTTTAGTTAAACCTTTTGATAAGTTTACCCTGAGCAGTGTATTAGATAAAATAGATAGAAACAGAGTAAGTCCAACTTTTATCTTAAAAGACAATAATCAATTGATTAAAATGGAGTGGACCCATTTATTATATATAGAGGTTGATGGTAATTATTGTGTATATCATTTTAATAATAAAAGAATTGCCATTAAAAACTCACTGATTAAAATAATAAATGAATATAAGACAAATAGTCCCTTAATTCAAATACATAGAAACTTTGCTGTTAATAAACACAAGATTAGTAAAGTTAATACAAAGGAATCCTGGCTTGAATTAGATGAGATAAGGATTCCAATTGGTGCTAAATATTTAAATGAGGTAGCGTTCCAATATAAATTGTTATCAAAATGAATAAATATTTATTTTCCTTCTTCCTTAGTATTGTCCTTTTTTTTTCTTCCTTTGCACAAAATAATAACTTTAAACCGCTATATACTACTCAATTTATTAAAGATGAAATATCCATTCGACTAAATAATATGATGGATTTTGAATTTGATGACTATGGAAGAGCTTGGATAATATTGACAAACGGACTTGTTTTATATGATGGGAATAAATATGAATTCATTTCCTATTCCCAACTGGGTATTCCAGATTATTCATTTAAAGAAATTTATAAAAATTCGTCAGGAGGTTTGTATTTAGTTGGATATAGAAATTATATCTTTCAGCAAGGATTAAAAATAAATTTAAATGTTGTTATCCTTAATTCATTATTAAGAACCTGGTCTCCTATAAAAAGTGAACTGTTAATTATTGACGATATTGTTAATTTTTATGGTTTTGAGAATCATACCGCAATAATCAACAAAAAGGGTTTTTTTTATATTAAAAATAAAGATAAATGGATTCAAAAATTTAAGGCCCCTAATGATCGAATAAAATCCATTTTTCCTGCAAATCAGGGTGAATGGCATGCTTATTCTGAGGATACTTATTTTAAATTAGATAAAAATGGAAATATCATTGATTCTATAAGGATTATAGGATCTAAAATTAAAGACTTTATTGAATTTAAAGGACAAAATGAAAAATGTTTTTTACAACTAGAGAATGATAAAATAATATTAATAAATCAGGATTATAAAATTCAAAATAGCATAACTTTTCCAAAGCTGTCTATTCCTTTAGAAAATGTTTATAGTCTTTTTATCGATAAAAATTTAAGGATATGGATGAAATATCAAAACAGTGTTTCAGTTTATAATGAACGGGGAGAGATTTTTCAAGACTTTCCTGAAATCAATAATCAGAACTTATTTGGGCGTGCTCGATTTCCAATTAAAGAAGATAATTTAGGAAAGGTTTGGATTCATTTAGGATTTGGTTTTTTTTATAATTCATTGATTAATAATGATATAAAATTTTATTTTAAGAATGAAGGGTATAGTTTTAGAGGCTTGCAACAAATCAATGACTCCATTATTTATTTTAATTCCTATAAGGGAAATGGATTATTGAACCTTAATACGGGTTTAAACACCTATTTTTCATCTAAAAATAATTATTTCCTGGGTGCTTTTCTTAACGAAAAAAAACACCGCATTTATATTGGAACATATAATTCAAAATATGAAATTTTTAACCTGGATAACTTTCAAGTTTATGAAAAGACCGACATTGATAAGCTTTTTAATCATTTTATTTATTTAGAAAAGGGATTGAACAATAAATATTTTTGGTTGGGTGATTTTGGCTTTCAATCTTTTGATATGGAACGTGATTCTTTAGGAACTTTTTTTCCTTTACCTCCCGGACATTCATCCATTTCATCGTTTTTTGATATGGACTCCTTTTATTTGGTTGGAACTGATAGAGGATTACTAAAGTATTCACTAAAAAATAAAAGGTGGTTTAATTTGGCGGTTATTCCTAAAGTAAGAGTTACTGGCATTAAATACTTTAAAAACAGGTTTTTAATTTCAACAGCTGCGTATGGCTTATTCGTTTTAAACAATAAATTCGAGATGTTGGGGGATATCCGAAAAAGATTAGAGCCTATTAATAAGGTTATTTTCTCTATGCTAATAGGTTCCGATGAAATGATTTGGCTTGGTACCGAAAAAGGGCTTTATAAAGTTAATCCTTTGAATGGGAAATATAATATGTATGGTATTTCGGACGGTATTTTTGAAGAGGAATTTAACTGGCTTTCCATGCTAAATTTAAAAAATGGGGAGATCCTGATGGGAACTATTAATGGTCTGGTCAAATTTAATCCTCGGAAAATGGCTGATTCATTTAGTGATTTTGAAAAAGGAAATTTTTATTTTTCATCCATAGAAATAAATAATAATAGCAATACCAGAAATAGGAATGGACTGTTTGAATATTTAAGTAAAGGTAAAATAACCTTAAATACTAATGAGTATAGTCTGACCCTTTATCCAGGTTTTTCAAATAATTACATGGGGAAATCATTACTTTTCTTTGTAAAAACGCCCTATTTGGATGATTGGCAATTAGTTGAAAATTTTAATTCTATTACTTTAAGTCCTACTGCCGGTAAATCGAATATTCAAATTAGAATATCCCAGGATTCACCTGAGCATTTTTTAAAAGAAATTAATATTCCCATTTATAAACTTCAGTATGTATTAGAAAATAAAACTTTTTTGTGGTTTGCCTTTCTTCTGTTTTTACTTTTGATTGGTATAATCTTTATTTTAAGGTATAGATTGCTTACTGGAAAAAACAAAGAACTTGAAAGAAATCTTGCCATAAGAGTAAACGATTTAGAATTAAATGAGCAATCGCTAATCGATAAAAATAACAAGTTAGCCATTTTAAATGAGGAAAGAAGGCGCTTTTTTGATATTTTAGGCCATGAGGTGAATACTCCTCTTGCTGGTATGAAACAACTAAGTCATACGTTTAATTACTTGTTAAAGAGAGGTGAATATGAGAAGGCATTGAAAATTGCTCAATCTTTGGAACATAGTGGAACTGAAATTTCACATTTAGTGGATAATTTATTGACATGGTCAAATCTTGAAAAAAATACCCAACTCTCGCGGAATCTATCCTTTAGTATAACAGATAAACTTAACTCGACAGTAGATTTATTTATTTTTCAGATACATAGAAAAAATATTCAATTCAAATTATCATTATCTGAAGCCTTTGATGGTGAAATTAATTCTGATCCCAATATCATTTCCTTCATTTTAAGAAATATTCTTAGTAATGCTATAAAATATTGCCCTGAACATGGCGATATTATTTGTACCCTCAATAGAGAAAATGAGGTGTTATCCTTATCTGTTTATAATTCTTCAGAAATATTGACAGACGAAAATTTTTCTAAAATGATTGGTTTTTCTCCCGTTTCGAGTATGCCGGGGACTCTTCAAGAAAAGGGACTGGGTATTGGGTTGTTTATGGTATGTCAATTAGTTTTGATTATTAAGGGTACCATAACTTATGACATTCATCCAAATGGAGGGGTTACTGCCTTAATTAAAATCATCAATTAACTTTATCACCCATTTAATGCCTTTTGTCACCTAAGAGTGGTGATGATGATATAAGGGGGCATGTAATTATTTAAATTCGCCTCACTATTAGTATCTCGATTTTAACTTAAAAAATTTAACTGGGAGTAATATTTAATGTCCCGCTTGTACTTTACAGGCGGGGCATTTTTTTTTGTCTGTATTCCTGCCTATATTGTCGGATTATACAATCAATCAGAATGAGGTGGGAGTTTAAATTAGCCATGCGTATTTCAAACGGGAAAGAAAAGTCGTTTGCCAGTATTATTATTCGCATAGCTTCGCTAGCCGTGGCTTTGAGTATTGCGGTAATGATTGTAACTACCGCATTAATTACAGGATTTAAATCAGAAATAAGTGGTAAAATATTTGGCTTTTGGGGACATTTACATATCAACGCTGCCAATGTTTATCAAAATTTATTGGAAATAGATCCCATTGAGGATAATCAGGATTTTTACCCTGTGCTTAAAAACATGAAAGGTGTAAAGGCGGTTCAGGTGTATGCCATTCAACCTGGTATTGTTAAAGGCAAAAATGACTTAGATGGCATTTTTTTAAAGGGTATTGGTTCCGATTTTAATTGGCAATTTTTTAAAACTTACCTTCAAGAGGGAGATATTATTACTTTCCCAAAAGAAGAGGCATCTAACCAAATCATCATTTCCAAGCAAACAGCCAGCAGGCTTTCATTAAAAACAGGGGATAACTTCAGGCTATTTTTTGTGAAAAATGGTACCATGCTAAAAAGGAATTTTAAAATTTCTGGCATTTATAAAACGGGCCTGGAAGAATACGATAGTAAATTTGCTATAGTCGATATAAGAAAAGTTCAACAATTGCAAGGTTGGGCGGATAACCAAATTGGTGGTTATGAAGTGTTTATTGACGATATTAGTAAGATAGATTATTGTGCCGAAGTGATTTATAGTAATGTTTTACCTCCTGATTTAAATGTGCAATCCATAAGGGACAAACTTCCTGAAATCTTTGAATGGCTTTCTTTGCAAGATATTAATGAGGTGGTCATATTGTCACTCATGATTGTTGTTGCTATCATTAATATGGTTACGGCCCTTCTGATTTTAATGTTGGAAAGGACCAGAATGATAGGGATTCTAAAAAGTCTGGGTAGTTCTAATTGGAGTATCCGCAGAATTTTTATGTTCTATGCAGGTATTATTGCAAGTAAAGGTATGTTTTGGGGAAATATTATTGGGGTGAGTATTTGTTTACTTCAAAAATATGGTCATTTTATAAAGCTTTCTGAAGAAAATTATTATTTAAACGAAGCCCCCATTCTTATAAATTTCAGTCATATCTTACTCCTTAACCTGGGTACCATTTTGGTTATCGTCTTATTCCTAATTCTTCCAACCTGGTTGATTACCCGCATTTCTCCTGTAAGAACTTTAAGGATGGATTAAAGTTATTCTTACCGTTATTTAATCTAAAATAGGTAAGTTTGCACATCCTTTTTCATAACGTTCAATAAGAATTATCAATTTCCTGCTATGGTTCATTTTTACGTAAAGGTTGATGGTCTCCTTACTGAAATTCAGCATCCGGAACCAGGTTGTTGGGTAAATATTAAACCCCCTTTTTCTACCGATGAAATGGAAAATACGTCGGTACAGTTTGAGATTCCATTAGATTTTTTGGTGGATTCCCTTGACGTAGATGAAAGATCCAGGTTTGAGGTAGAAGATGACTGCCGGCTCATTTTAATAAATGCGCCTATTCTTAATACTTCGGAGGAAGAAAATGACGCTATTTATATTACTGTTCCTATAGGTATAATCATCTCCCCTGAACACGTTTTTACTATTACCACAGCAGATAATCCTGTCTTAGATAAATTTATTGAAAATAAAGTAAGAAATTTTGATCCATCTGATGCCATGTTTTTTCTTATTCAACTCCTGGAGCAAAATGTGTATCGATTCCTAACCTGTTTGAAAAAATTAGACCTCAGAAGAAATTTAATTGAAAGGGAGCTCTATCATGCCAGTAGAAATAAGGAGTTAAAACAACTCTTAAGCATTGAAAAATCCTTAGTTTATATCCTCAATTCATTGAGCGCTAATGATTTGCTTATGATGAAAATGAAAAGGGTAGATTTTTTATCCATTCGAACCGAAGAGGAAAAAATGGATTTGTTCGAAGATATAATTATCGATAATGGTCAAGCCTTGGAAATGGCCAATGTGTATTCCAACATCCTCTCTGGAACCATGGATACTTATGCTTCCATTATTTCAAATAATATGAATGTCACTATTCACCGACTTACTTTAGTCACTATTTTTCTCGCTGTTCCTACCTTAATCGCTTCTTTTTTTGGAATGAATGTGCCCCTTCCATTATCAAAAAGTCCCTTTGCCCTGCCAGTTATCATTGTATTTGCCACGTCGGTTTCTTTTCTCCTAAGCTGGATTATCCAACGAAAAAGATTCTTTTAACCTATTTGGAATAAGACGCAATAATTTTTTCAAATACGCTCTCAGAAACAATTCTTTTTATCCATAGGGATAATTTTTGTAGGGATTTGCCTACCACATAAGTAATGGGTAATTTGTCATGGCTTAACAAACGGTAGATTTCTAAGGCTACCGCCTGCGCGCTCATGCCTTTATTTACTTCCTCGTCAATGTGTTTGTTCGTCTTTTTTACTATGTCAGCATAAAATGGATCTTCTAAATCCTTCACTTTTAATCTGTTTTCGTTGATTGATGTTCTAATGTCGCCGGCTTGAATGGAACAACAGCTAATATTTGTTTGGGATAATTCCATTCTTAAAGATTGAATAATCTTATCACACGCTGCTTTACTTGCACAATAAACACCTCTGAAAGGTAGAGCAATGACTGAAGCAATAGAACTTATGCTTAATATTTTACCAGAATTATGATGTCTCATGGAAGGGAGAACCGCTTGTAAAACATACAATAACCCATTCACATTGGTATGCCAAACCTTATTAACATCGGAAACATCAAGATATTCGATGGGACCAATGATACCTAAACCTGCATTATTAATAACTACATCTATTCTGCCTTCCTTTTCTAAAATATAATTTACGGCATTTTGAACACTCTGCTGATCGGTAACATCTACTTTAAGTTCTTTAAAAGAAGGGTTTTCTGCCGGTGGATTTCTTGAACTTCCGTAAACAATATGTCCATTTCCATTACATAATTCAGCAATGGCCTTGCCCAGTCCTGAGGAAGTTCCGGTAATAAAAATGACTTGTTTTTTCATAATGGAGGGCTTATTTTATTCAAATAATAAGGCAAAGTTAGGTAAAATAGTTGTTTTGTTACACTCGTATTTTCCAACATCGCCAAACCATCGATTTTAGTCGAAAAAATGAAACATAATTGAACTTTAAATTGTATTTATGCGAAATAATACTAAATTATAAAACGATATCATGGAAAAATTTCTAAGCGCTTTGCTTTTACTTGTATCTTCTACTGTTTTCGGGCAAACACAAATTCAGTTTGACCGATTTACTTTAGATAATGGTTTGAAAGTTATTTTACACGAAGACCATACTACACCTAATGTTGTGATTTCAGTGCTTTATCATGTAGGTTCAAAAAATGAAAAGCCTGAAAGAACTGGATTTGCTCACTTTTTTGAACATTTGATGTTCGAAGGATCAGAGAATATTGCAAGAGGAGAGTATGATAAATACGTTTCCCGTGCCGGTGGAGCATTAAATG
Organism: Bacteroidota bacterium; assembly: GCA_017858735.1. Lineage (GTDB taxonomy): Bacteria > Bacteroidota > Bacteroidia > Chitinophagales > Saprospiraceae > BJGN01. Next base: position 95,295 of record JAFMBH010000004.1, on the reverse strand, counting down.
CCTATACAAGTCAGGATAGAACGTATTATTATGAGTTTTTACCTTCTAATTATCTTGAATTAGGATTATGGCTTGAATCTGAAAGAATGAAACATGCCGTGGTTGATTCAAAGGGAATTGAAACGCAAAGAGCGGTAGTAAAAGAAGAGAGAAAACAAAGAATGGATAACCAGCCTTACGGTACTTTAATGGAGCAGGTTTTTGTGAGACTTTTTGATAATCATCCTTATCGTTGGATGCCAATAGGCTCTATGGAACACCTGGATGCTGCCTCAGACGAGGATTATCAGCAGTTTTATAAAGATTTTTATCTTCCTGATAATGCCGTTCTTACTATTGCGGGTGATATAAATAAGAGTGCGGCTAAAGCATTGGTTGAAAAATATTTCTCAACGATTCCTAAATCATCGAAACCTATTTATCGTCCAACCATTACCGAAGCTCCTTTAAATGGACCCAAAAGAGATACAGTGTATGATCGTGTTCAGTTACCAGCTTTAATTATTGGTCATAGAACGCCTGCTCAGGGAAGTAAAGATTATTATGCTATGGAAATGTTAAATACTTTGTTGTCAAATGGTAACAGTTCTCGTATTTATCGTTCTCTTGTCGATGAAAAACAGTTGGCCATTCAGGCAGGTTCTTTTCAATTTCCACTCGAAGATCCGGGTTTGGGTATTTCCTACGGCATTGCCAATATGGGCGTTGAATTAAGTGATATTGAAAAGGCGATTTTAGGGGAAATTGAAAAAGTGCAAAATCAACCCATTTCTGATCAGGAGTTAAAAAAACTACAAAATCAAATTGAAAACCAGTTTGTGAGCAAGCTTTCATCAGTAGAAGGTATCGCAGAGAATTTGGCTGTCTATGAAACGCATTATGGAGACGCTTCCTTAATTAACACCGAGATCAATCGTTATTTGGCAGTGACTAAAGAGGATATTCAAAGAGTAGCTAATCTTTATTTTGATGAAAAAAATCGTCTCGTCTTATTTTGGTTGCCAAAAGCAAATTAAGATTGTTTTAACCTTTTATATACTCAAATACTACATCACCATGCAGCAGCATAAATTTTTAATTCTTTCTCTTTTTACATTTCTTTCTATTTTCTCTGTACAAGGACAGGAGGATTTTAGGAAATCAGCCCCGGTAGCTGGTCCAGCACCAAAAATTGAAATTGGAAATTATACCTTATCTAAACTAAGTAATGGTCTTCAAATTATTGTGGTTGAAAATCACAAGCTTCCCAGGGTTTCTTTTCAGCTTTTTGTGGATGTCCCTTTGCATTTAGAAAATGAGAAAGCGGGTATTTCATCTTTAGCAGGACCACTATTGAGCGCTGGTACTAGCTCTAAGTCGAAAGCACAAATCGATGAATCTGTTGATTTTATAGGTGCATCACTGAATACATCTGGAAATGGTATTTCTGCTTCATCCTTATCAAAACACGCTGACGTTATTTTAGAATTAATGTCTGATATTCTTTTTAACGCTTCTTTTCCTAAAGAAGAATTTGATAAACTGGTGAAGCAAACCCTTTCTGGTTTGTCCAGTCAAAAAGATGACCCGGGGGCTATAAGTTCTGAAATTTCAAGCAGATTGAGATATGGAACAAAACATCCATACGGCGAAACAACTACGGAGCAATCTATTCAAAATATTACGGTCCTGGATTGTAAAAATTATAAGGATGAATATTTCAAACCGGGTAATTCTTACCTTATTGTAGTAGGTGATATTACGAATGCAGACGCTATTGCCAAGGCTGAAAAGTATTTTGGGGCATGGAAAAAAGGAAAGGTTAAAGCACAAAAATTTGTTGACCCAACACCGCCAGCGTCAAATCAAGTGTATGTTTATGATAAAAATGATGCGGTTCAAACTGTTTTATCCCTCACATATCCTCTAAATTTAGAGCCGGGTGCAGCAGACATTACCGCAGTGTCAGTGATGAATCAAATATTCGGAGGTGGAAGCTCCAGTCGTTTATTTAAAAACATTAGGGAAGATAAAGGTTATACTTACGGGGCTTATTCAAGTATTTCTCCCAATGAACATATTGGTTTCTTTACGGCAGGTGCCAATGTAAGAAATCTGGTTACAGATTCAGCGTTAACTGAATTTATCGTTGAAATGAAATCAATCAGAGAGGGTACCGTTACCGATGAAGAGCTAAATGCTGCAAAAGCAGAACTTCTTGGTCGTTTTGGACGTAGTTTGGAACAACCATCTACCATTGCAGGTTTTGCCCTCAATATTGTTCGGTATAAATTACCTGCTGATTATTACAATACTTATTTGCAACGATTGAGTGCTGTCGATGCTGCACAGGTTAAAGCCATGGCTTTGAAATATGTTAATCCTGATAAGATTTTTATTTCAGCAGTGGGTAAAGGTTCAGAAATTGCCTCAAAATTAGCTCGATTCGATGCTGAAAATAAAGTACGCTACCTTGATAATTATGGAAATCCTTTGGTTCCAAAATTGAAAATGGAAACGAAATCAGAGGTCAAAATAGACCCTTCTACGATCATTGAAAACTATATAAAGGCCATTGGCGGTAAGGAGGTTCTTTCCAATGTGAAGGATGTGACCATTGAAATGTCAGCATCTATTCAAGGAATGCAGCTTTCCATGAAAAATATCCAAAAGGATAATATTAAGCTCATTTCTTCGGTTACGATGAATAGTATGACCTTAAGTGAGCAGATATTTGACGGTACTAAGGGTAAAATTACGGCCATGGGTCAGCCTGAAAAAATAGTAGAAGGTGATGAGGCAAATGAATTGCGTGAAGAGGCAAGTATCTTTCCTGAATTATTCTACACAGAAAAAGGTACTACTTTGGAATTAGCTGAAAATGAAATAGTTAATGGCGTTGATTGCTACAAAGTTTTGATTAAAGATGCTAAAGGAAAAATTAAATCTGATTATTTTGCCGTAGATTCTGGTCTGAAAATGAGAACGTCTATGGTGGAGAAATCAGGTGAACAGGAAGTAACCATCATTCGTGATTACGGTGATTATAAGCCAGTGGCTAATATTTTATTTCCGCACAAATTGGTTATTAAAGGAGCTATGCCAGCACCTTTAGATGCTAATGTGAAATCTATTAATGTAAATAGTCAGGTATCTGACGATGTATTTAAAGTAGGAAAATAAGGTTAATCTATAGGTTTATCAGGAGTGGGTGCTGAAGCATGAAATTTTTCTTGAATGATGGGCGTAATATTTTCCATCATTGAGATAATGTCCTCGAAATACTCACTCCTGAAAACCATACCTACATGGTAATCTTTTTTTAATGTCCAGACGATCTTTTCGTCACTGAAAATGGATATATCCGGCTCTTTCATTTTTGCCAGAGAAACAATAAGACCTGCGAAGAAATTTTTCTTATCAGGCATCGTATAGGGCTTATTTTCAAAAACACAATGCTCCAGGTTGGCCCATTCTTTCCACATATTTATTCCTGTGGCAGCTTCTAATAATTCTGTAATATGTGCCCCTCCAACCCGGGCAGAAGTTTCAAGAAAGTAGATTTTTCCATCACTTTCTGCCTTAATAAATTCAGTATGACTTGCGCCGTTCTGTAGATTGAAGCTGTGAAGGAGTTGCCTGTTTAGACCTAAAATATCTTTATTATCAGTGGTATAATCGGGCAGTGTAATGGTTTTAAAAATACCTCCTTCATGAGCTACCTTTAAGGGTGTTTCTAAATACCTCGAGGTTTTTTCAAAAACAATGTCGCCTTTATAGGATAAAGAATCACAGTGAAAAACACTTCCCGGGATAAATTTCTCTAAGAGGTAATCAGTTCTATTTTCACCCACATCTTGAAGAAATTGAGCTACTTCATTGTATGAGGCTACTTTTTTTATACCTGTAGTTGATGCCTGACTTCGCGGCTTAATAATCCAGGGCCCCTCCACTTCTCTCATAAACTGATGAACGGCCATATCATTAAATAGAGGACAAAATGGAGGAATGGATATTTCAAATTCCTTAGCAGCTATTCTCATAGCTAATTTATCCCTAAATAGTTGTGCCGTATGAACATTCATGCCCTTTATTTGAAAGGCAGATCTAAGAAAAGCTGCTTTTTCAACGTCAAAGTCGTCCAAAGCAACCAAAACGTCTATTTTTTCCGTTTGTAGTAACCATCCAAACCCTTTTTTAAGTAAAGCCATGTTTTCTGGAGAATTATCCTCGTTGGGCAAATAATAGGTTTCGGTAATATGTTGCCATGGCCAATTTTCCTGCTTTCTACTTTCACAGGTAATTAAAAATACGCGATGACCTAAAATAGATTGTTGGATTAAAAATTCGGTCCCTTTAAAATAGCTGCAAATGCATAATATATCCATATTTAATAATTTATAAGATGAATTCCATGGATTGAAAAAATTCTTCTCCCCAGTAAGATTCATGATGCTCCCCTTGAGAATTAATTTTCAAAGTGATTTCATTTTCTTTGTTTAACGACCTTAATCCATGGTACAAAGCCACTACTTGACCTACCATTTCGTTGCTCTCTCTTCCACCACAATAAATATAAGTTTTTGTTTTTAATGTATCAGAGGAATTAGATTGTAACCAATCGAAAAGATTTGGAAGGAGCCATAAAGAAGGAGAAAAAATAAGGCCCTTTCCAAATACAGCTGGAAAAGCCAGGTGAGCATATAAACTTATCAGACCGCCCATTGAACTCCCTCCAATGATGGTATTCTGAGGATTGCCTATCGTTCTGTAATTTTGATCAACGTAGGGAATAATATCATTTTTTAAAAAATCTATATATTCTTTACCATAAGCTTCCGCACGATCGGGCACGTGAGGAGGGGTGTATTCTGCCAATCTATTCTCATGGGTATGGTCGACGGCCAGAATGATAACCCTTTTATCTTTCTGAGCGGATAATCTGGCTACTTTTCTATCGATATGCCAATTTCCATAAGGCGATTTGTCTTGAAAAAGATTTTGCCCATCTTGTAAATAAACAATGGGGTATCTTTCCGTCGAGGAATAATAATCCCAGGGTAAAAGTATAGATATTCTCCTCGTTTTAATCGGGTCTGGGACGTTAAATTTGGAGGATAAGTCATGGATGATAGGGTAAAATTTAGTGTAGTTTAAATCGTCGTCTTTCAACCATTGATTTACGGTGTCTTTAGGTTCAGGCATTCCTTTTGCCCACTTTCTGTTGGGCGTGTGTTTTCCAGAACTATTAAGTTCGACGGAATGCCAATCTCCGCGGGTGTATTTATAATCCAGGGTTTCATCGGGAATTAAAGCCAGGGGAATATCAATAAAATACTGGTTATCTGATGCATTAATCATTTGATATCTTTCATCGGCGGGTTTCCAACCGTTGAAGTTACCCGTCAAATAAATATTACCTTTTTCATTGGAATCATCCAATAAGGAAATTTTCAAGTAATTATTTTTTGTCATATTTTAAAAAGGACGTTTTTAATCTTTTAATTGTAGCGGTTTATCGAAAAATAAATAGAGCAATTTACTAAATTCCCTTAAATTGCAGTGTTTTTCGAATGGCTTTAATAATATATGAAATGATGGATAAATCATCGACCAACTTATTTGGTAATTTAGATGGCTTAGATGATAAAAGTTGTAAATCGCTGACCGATGCATTGCTTCGAAATAATTTGAAGGGCTTTGATTATCTGGAGTTTAGAGCGTCTCTTCGCGCATTGGCTAGTTTAAAGATGGAGTCTTCTCAGGTTTTTCAATCTGCCTTTGCCACAGCTTCCGTCATTGGATTAACTAAGGAACACTTGGTTAGTTCCGCCGAACATTATAAATCTGTTTTACAAAAGGAGAAAAATTCATTTGATGTTGCGTTGCAAAATCAGGTGAATCAACATGTTGTGGTTAAAAACAATGAAATTCTGGCGCTGGAACAACAAATATCTTTGTTTAAACAGCAAATGTCCGAGCTTGAAGCTAAAATTATCAAGAATGAAGCCTTGATAAAATCTAAAAACGAACAGATTATTGAATCTGATTCGAAAATTAATGCTACAAAACAAAATTTTGAAGTTACCTTGCACGCTATCAATAGTGAAATAGATCGTGATATCGATGCAATCAACCTTTATCTGTAAATACTTAAATTATGGCTGATATATCTCAATTTAATAGTGGAAATATGAAACCCAAGTCCTTTTGGTCAAGACCTGAAGGGATTGCCGGCCTTGTTTTTCTGATGACTATCGTCGGGGGCGTTGGTTTCTTGATTTTTTCAAATATTGCCTTCCTTTTAGCTCTGGCTCAAAATGTGTTTTATTTGACTTTAATGATTATTGCTATTGGAGCGCTAGTTTATATGGTGGCTGATCCTCGTATGAGAACGCTCGTATGGTATATGTATAAAAGTTTAATGCGTACCATTACCGGCGCTTTTGTTACCATTGATCCCGTAGGTATTCTAAAAAATTATGTGGAGGATCTGGAGAAAAATTTAGGTAAAATGCGTACCCAAATTGGCTTGTTACGCGGTCAAATAAGGAAACTTCATACCGTTTTTGAAGATAATGAAAAAGAGGTGAATGCCAGTATGAAACTAGCGCAGGCTGCCAGAGATGCTGGAAATGAAAATCAAATGTTGCTCAGTTCCAGAAAAGCAGCAAGATTGAAAGAAAGTAATGAAAAATATACCGTTCTCCTCCAAAAAATGGAGATTCTTTATCGTATTTTAACAAAAATGCATGATAATTCTGAAGTGCTTTTGGAGGATACCAGAGATCAGGTGAAATTAAAAGAACAAGAGAGAAAGGCAATTCGTACCTCTCACTCGGCTATGAAATCAGCCATGAGCATTATTAGCGGAGATCCCGATAAAAGAGCTATGTTTGATATGGCCATGGAAACCATTGCTGATGATGTGGCTAATAAGGTAGGTGAAATGGAGCGTTTTATGGAAATGTCTTCCAATTTTATGGATTCAGTGGATCTGCAAAATGGTGTTTTTGAAGAACAAGGCTTAAAAATGCTGGAAGAATGGGAGAAAAAATCGTCCTTGATGTTGCTCGATGGTTCTTCCTCTTCTTTATCCTCTCCATCCATGCTTGACTTAAATCAGAAGGGTTTTTCAAAAGGTGAAACACCAAAAATTTCTGGTTCCTCCTCCTATGATAATCTCTTTAATAGCTAATTATATGAAAAATACAGTTGTAACGGCTATATTTCTGACCATAATTTCGATTTTCAATCTTTCAGGGCAGGATAATAAAAAGGTTATGGATTGGGCTAATCTAACAAGATATAAAGAGGCGAATAATGCTTTATTAAAAGAGAAACCATCAACTTCTACGGTCGTACTGATGGGTAATTCCATTACCGAAGGTTGGGTAAGAGAGCGTCCCGATTTTTTTAAAGCAAATACCAATCTGGTGGGTAGGGGTATAAGTGGACAAACTACGCCTCAGATGTTATTGAGGTTTAAGCAAGATGTTGTTCATCTAAAGCCAAAATTAGTGGTGTTGCTCTGCGGAATTAATGATATCGCTCAAAATACAGGTCCAATTTCTCAAGCTGAAATAATGGATAATATTATTTCTATGTGTGAATTAGCTGTTGCCAATAAAATTGGGGTGATTTTAAGTTCTGTCCTCCCCGCCAGTGATTTTCCCTGGCGTCCAGGAATGAACCCTGGCCCAAAGGTAGTTAGTTTAAATGAGGACATTAAAAAGTATGCTAAATTAAAGGGACATATCTATCTGGACTATTATTCTTCCATGGAAGATGGTAATCTGGGTCTTAAACCTGGGTTGAGTACCGATAAAGTTCATCCAACGCCGGCAGGATACGCCATCATGGAACCTTTATTATTAGTGGCCATTCAGAAAGGGCTGAAGAAACTATAAAGTCTTTATTTTTCTAGCCTTTTCCTGTACCTCTTCATTTAATTTGTTCTTATAGGCAATAAGCCTGTTCTGAAGGTCGCTATCGCTGGTGCTCAATATTTGAAGAGCGAGAATACCAGCGTTTTTTGCACCGTTCAATGCTACTGTAGCCACAGGGACCCCCCCGGGCATTTGTAAAATAGACAGAATTGAATCCCAACCGTCAATGGAATTAGTTGATTTTATGGGCACGCCAATAACAGGTAAAGGGGAAATTGCTGCTACCATGCCAGGTAAATGTGCTGCCCCTCCTGCTCCGGCAATAATCACTTTTACCCCTCTTGCATGGGCGTTTTTTGCAAAAGAATACAATTTTTCAGGCGTTCTATGCGCAGAAACAATATCTACCTCGTAAGAAATGTTAAATGACTTGATGATATGAACCGCTTCTTCCATTATCTTCATATCGGAATCGGATCCCATTATTATACTCACTAAAATGCCTTCTTCTTTCATTTGTTTTTTTTCGTAAAACTACTATTTTATGTATCGATTCATACTTCTTTTTGGTCTGTCACTTATTTTTTTTTCGATGAATGCACAGCAAAGTCCTGAAATAAAGCTTGATTGGTTCAAGTTTAAGTCAGATAAGGGTAAATTTGTTGTTACCGTGCCTGGGGAACTTCGCGAAAAAATAGATAGTTCCAATACGCCTTTAGGCCCTCTCGTTATGCATACTTTTTATTTCCAACCTTCCGCTAATAGTGGACAGTCAAACTTTATGTACATGGTTCAGTATTGCGATTACCCAGAGGGGGCACTCGATGCCAAAGATGTATCTTTTGTTAGTGATTTTTTTGAGTCAACAAGGAATGAAGCCGCTTTTAGCATCAATGGAAAGGTTATTTATTTCTCGCCTATCAAGTTAAATACTTTACCAGGCCAGTTTTGGCGGATACATTATAAAAATGATACGGCCGTCATAAAGACAAAGGCCTATATAATGAAAAACAGGTATTTTGCTATCCAAACCATCACCTTTAAATCATTGGCTTCAAATATGGATACAGATAAATTTTTCGATTCCTTCCAAATACTTGAAAATTAGATACCTTGAATTATCTTTGGTATTAATAAATCTGTCATGGAAAAAATTGCTGTATTTCCAGGGTCATTTGATCCTATCACTGTTGGTCATGTTGATATTGTCATGAGGGCTTTGCCATTTTTCGATAAGATTATCGTCGCGGTGGGGGTTAATGATCAAAAGAAAACATTATTTCCCCTTCCCGACCGATTGAAATGGTTGGATCAGGTTTTTAGGGACGAACCTAAGATTGAAATTGGGAGTTTTGAAAATCTTACCGCCCACTACTGTTCCAGAATTGGAGCTAAATACCTGATCAGAGGTTTAAGAAATGCCTCTGATTTCGATTATGAAAAAACCATTTCTCAACTTAATCATATCGTTGGGAATGGTCTTGAAACCATTTTTTTGATTAGCCAACCAGCATTCAGTCATATCAGCTCAACCATTGTTCGCGAAATTATAAAGGGTGGGGGAGACGCAATTTCTTTTTTACCTGAAAAAATAGTTATTCAACCTTTTTTAAGATAAAACCTTATACTTTAAAACCAAATATTATGGCTAATGCCCTTTTTACCCTTCCAGAAATAAAAAATGAACCGGTTCTAAATTATGCAACGGGTTCATCGGAAAGAAAAGCGTTAGATTCGGCGCTTACCGAGTTACTTTCAAAAAAAATAGATATCCCTCAATTTATTGGTGGCGAGGAGGTTTTTGATGGGGATAAATTAGCTATTTGTCCTCCACATGATCATAAACTTACTATCGGTTATTACTATAAAGGAAATAGAAGCCATGTTGAAAAGGCTATACAGTCAGCGCTGAAGGCCAAACATTCCTGGGAATCTACACCTTGGGAACAAAGGGCAGCTATCTTTTTAAAAGCGGCAGATTTGTTAAGCGGGCCTTTTAGAGCAAAAATGAATGCGGCGACCATGCTCTGTCAATCTAAAAATATTTATCAGGCGGAAATAGATGCCGTGGCTGAATTGGCTGATTTTTTCCGATTTAATGTGAAATTTATGACCCAGATTTATGCGGAACAGCCTATTTCCGCTCCGTTAGTCTGGAATAAATTGGAATTCAGAGCTTTAGAAGGATTTATCTTCGCTCTAACTCCTTTCAATTTCACCTCTATTGCAGGTAATTTACCCGCGGCCCCAGCCCTTATGGGAAATGTGGTGGTTTGGAAACCCGCTGAAAATCAGGTGTATTCTGCCGCAGTGATTATGGAAGTGCTTAAAAAGGCAGGTCTTCCCGATGGTGTTATTAATATGGTGGTGGTTTCTGGTCCTGTTGCCGGTGAAGTTATTTTTGAACACAGAGATTTTGCCGGATTGCATTTTACGGGCAGTACTTCTGTTTTTAATAATTTATGGCAAAAAATAGCAGGAAATCTGCCAAAATATAAATCCTACCCAAGAATTGTTGGTGAAACAGGAGGAAAGGATTTTGTGATAGCTCATTCAAGTGCTTCCGTTCAGGCATTGGCCGTGGCCCTGGCAAGAGGTGCTTTTGAGTTTCAAGGTCAAAAATGTTCAGCTGCTTCAAGAGCTTATATACCCCAATCCATTTGGAATGAACTGAAAGATATTCTTGTTCCAATGGTGCAATCCTTTAAAATGGGTTCCCCGCTCGACTATAGTCATTTTATCAATGCGGTGATTGACGAAAAATCCTTTGATAAAATTGTCGGATATATAGATAAAGGTAAAAGTGACAAAACAGTCAGTTTAATCGCGGGTGGAAATTATGATAAATCTGTAGGTTATTTTATTGAGCCTACCATCTTCGTAGTTGAAAATCCTCACCATTTTTTAATGGAGGAAGAAATCTTTGGGCCGGTACTTACTATGTATGTTTATCCCGATAGCGAATATGAGGAAACACTGAAATTAGTGGATGAAACATCTCCGTATGCTTTGACAGGAGCCGTTTTCGCTTTAGATCAGCAGGCTTTGGCCCTGGCAAATAACTTACTTAGAAATGCAGCGGGTAATTTCTATATCAATGATAAACCTACCGGTGCTGTCGTTGGACAACAACCATTTGGTGGCGCACGTTCTTCTGGAACGAACGATAAAGCTGGTTCGATTATAAATCTTTGGCGTTGGGTTTCTCCAAGAACTATTAAAGAGAACTTTAACCCTCCTACAGATTATAAATATCCTTTCATGGGGTAAATTAAAATTTGAATTTTAGCGAAAATTCGCTATTTTTACAAATAAAAACACTATGGCAGCTTATTTTAATATGGAAACGCTTAAGTTTCTGATGTTCAATGTTCATAAATTAGAGGAACTGCTTTTAAATGAGCGGTATAATGCTTTCGATAAAGAATCTATCCTCCTTTTTTTACAATCCGTGGCTGATTTTTCAGATCAGGATTTATATCCAATCTTTAAAGAGATGGATGAAAAACCTGCTAAATTTTCAGAGGGTAAAATCCATGTGCATCCAAAAATCAAAGATATTTTAATAAAACAAGGGGAACTGGGTGTTATTGGTGCTTCTTTTGATGAATCCATGGGTGGGCTTCAATTACCTGCCACGGTGATGCATGCGGCTTATTTTATTATGGAAGCAGCAAATAATCATATTCCTGGTTATGCAGGTTTGACCGCTGGGGCTGCTCATCTGATTTCATCCTTTGCTGATAAAAAATATCATGACCAATATGTGCCCAACATGTTATCCGGTGAATGGAGTGGCACCATGTGTTTGTCTGAGCCACAAGCGGGAAGTGGATTGTCTGATATTAAATGTTCGGCAAAACCTTTGGATGACGGTACTTTTCTTATCAAAGGACATAAAATTTTTATTTCTGGAGGTGACCACGAATATGCGGGCAATATTATTCATCTTTTATTGGCAAGAATTGAAGGTGCACCGGCTGGAACCAAAGGAATTTCGCTGTTTATAGTGCCTAAATATAAAATTTCACCTGATCAGACCTTAGTAAATAATGACGTCATTACCGCTGGCGATTTCCAGAAAATGGGTCAACGAGGATATTGTACCGCTCATTTAGTATTTGGTGATAATGATCAATGTACTGGTTATCTGGTTGGAGAAGAAAATAAAGGCCTCTTGTATATGTTCCAAATGATGAATGATGCCAGAATTGCAGTAGGAAGGGGTGGGGCAGCTATTGCTTCTGCTGCCTATTATGCCTCTTTGCAATATGCCCAGGAAAGACAGCAAGGAAGAAGGTTGCTAAGTGGTGGACGGAAAGATGAAGCCGCAGGGCCTACTTTAATCATTAATCATCCCGATGTAAGAAGAATGCTCTTTTTGCAAAAAGCTATTTATGAGGGTTCTCTTTCTCTTATACTGCAATCTTCTATTTATCACGACCGGGAAATTTCTGAAAAAGAAAATAATAATCATTGGAATCTGTTATTGGAATTCTTAACTCCAATCACAAAAACCTATCCGTCGGAAAAGGGCAAATTGGCCGTAGATAATGGTCTTCAGATTTTAGGCGGTTATGGTTTTTGCGCAGATTTCATCCTTCAGCAATACTATAGAGACATTCGTATTATGTCTATTTATGAGGGAACAACGGGTATTCAATCCTTAGATCTTTTAGGTAGAAAAGTACTGATGGAAAATGGCCTGGTACTTAAAACGATGCTGGCAGAAATTCAGCATACTATTTCAGAGGGTAAAATGGATGAGCGTTTGAGGGCAACAGCAAAAGAACTGGAGGATCAATTACCTTTGGTTGAAGCTACGCTGGCTCACCTCATTCCGATAGCCATGAAAGGGGAAACGGAGAAATTTGTTTCCGATGCCACCTTGTTTATGGAAGCTGTAGGTACTATTGTGGTTGCTTGGCAATGGTTGAAAATAGGTATTACAGCATCGAATGTGTTAAAATCGTCCGATGCAGCCTTTTCAGCATCTATGTTGAAAAATAAACTTCATACCATGCGCTTTTTCTATAAATATGAATTAGCCAGAAACAAAAGTATTTTTAAAATTATTCAATCTGATGAGGTTTTAACCCTCGCAGAGGATGACGCTTTCCCAGACTAATTATAGGTATGCAAAAGTTTATAGACAGTTGGTATAGCCCTTCTCTCCACAAACAGATGAATATAGCGGTTTATGGTCATTACGGGTTTTCTCTGTTAATGCTTCCAACCGCTGCGGCTGATTTTCTTGAATATGAACGATTTAGTCTCATTCATTCTATAGCTTCACTTATCAATGCCGGAAAGGTAAAAGTCTTTTCTATAAATAGCATTAATAATGAAAGCTGGTTGAATCATTCTATGCCTCCAAGAGATAAATCTATTCGGCACAATCAATTTAATGATTATGTCTTTAATGAGGTTCTTCCCTATATAAAGAGTAAAACTTCTCCTGAAACACCGATTGTTGTTTCAGGAGCATCTTTTGGTGCACTCCATGCCGTAAATTTGTTCTTGAAAAGACCCGATCTGATAAACGGGGTTATTGGTATGTCCGGCGATTATAATCTTCAATCATATACTAAGGGGTATTATGATCAGGATGTTTATTTTAATAATCCAATGGCTTATTTACCAAATTTAAACGATGATTATACTTTATCTCTATTAAGAAATAGAAAAAATATACATATTATTTCAGGATCAGGTAGTTATGAAATGCCTGAGTCAAGCCGACGCTTATCAGAGGTATTTAATGCAAAAGGAATTAACCACGAATTAGCTATATGGGGTAATGACATGCCTCATGATTGGCCAACATGGCATAAGGTTTTACCCTTTTATCTCGAAAATAGGTTTTGATTGCGCTGAATTGCCTATTTTTGATTTTTTATTCGTAATAATTTTGCTACTTTGATTGAAACCGAAAATGAGGACGATTTTTTCCAACGCCTCTCCCTGCAGATTGATCCTAAACAGGAGGCTGTTAGAATAGATAAATATCTTTCAGATAGACTCGGAAAAATTTCCAGAAATAGAATTCAACAAGCTATTAAAGCGGAATCTGTATTGGTTAATGATTTGCCTGTTAAGTCAAATTATAAAATTAGACCAGGTAATTTAATTACTGCCGTTTTTCCCAGGCACTTTTCAGAGGAAGATGCGGGTAAAATTCAGCCGCAATATATTCCTCTTCAAATAATTTATGAGGATGATGATATTCTGATTATAAATAAACAGCCTGGTCTGGTGGTTCATCCCGGGGTTGGAAATTGGGATGGGACCCTGGTAAATGGTCTGGCTTTCTATTTGGGCGTAGATCATTTAACGGAAGATGCTGAATCATTTCAAAATAGAGTAGGATTAGTTCATCGCATTGATAAAAATACCTCAGGCTTGTTGGTCATTGCCAAAAATGATTATGCCCTAACTTTTTTAGCTAAACAATTCTCCGATCATACCATTGAAAGAACTTATTATGCCTTAGTATGGGGCGCGCCCGAACCTGCAAAAGGTAAAATAGAGGGCAATATTGGACGGCATCCGAGAGATAGGAAAAGTTACCAGGTTTATCCTGAAGGTGATGAGGGTAAATGGGCATTGACCCATTATGAAACACTGGAAGATTATTATTACGTTTCTTTGGTGAAATGTAATCTGGAAACGGGAAGAACACACCAAATTAGGGTCCATTTTAATTATATAGGTCATCCGCTCTTTAATGATGAAAAATATGGTGGATCCCGGATTGTAAAAGGAACTCCCTTCTCAAAGTATAAAGATTTTGTGAACAACACCTTTAATGTTTTACCCAGACAGGCTTTGCATGCTAAAACTTTAGGTTTTATTCACCCTACTACGAAAGAATTCGTTCGTTTTGAAAGTGATCTGCCGGCTGATTTTGAAGAATGTTTGCAGCGTTGGAGAAAATATTATTTGTCAAGAAGGGACTAATCTATTTTAATTATGGAAAATGAAAAGGAGTTAGTAAAAGATTGGATCGAAAAAGTGGTCATAGGTTTGAACTTTTGTCCCTTCGCTGCTAAGCCTTTCAAAACGGATAAAATAGCCTATCTGGTGCAAGCAGATGCTGATATTTCCGCTCTTTTAAAACAATTTTTTGCTGTTTTGAGGGAACTTCAAGAGGAGACTGCTGAAGTTTTGGAAACGGCCTTTATTATTTATCCTTATTCTTTTCATGATTTTGACGATTATCTTTCTTTTGTAGCCTTGCTTCAATCTTTTTTGGAAAAAAATCAATTTGAGGAAGAGTTTCAATTGGCTTCTTTTCATCCTGCCTATCAATTTGAAGGAAGTCAACCTAATGATTTGTCTAATGTTACCAATCGATCCCCGTTTCCATTAATTCACATTATCAGATCAGAGAGTATTCAAAAGGCAGGGCTACATTACGGTGATACCCTAAAAATTCCCAGCATAAATATAGCTAATCTTAATGCATTAGGTGTCGATGGTTGGAACTCTTTTTGTGAAGATAACCAGCTTCCTTATCTTATGAAAAAATAAATCCAGTCGTTTTTATGAACTTAGCATATCGAGTACAAGCTTTTGTTTCTTTAGGTAAAATCTTACAAGATAATCCTGAACGTTATGACAGTATACTAACCAAAGTCTATCAACATAATCCTTGGTTTACTATTGAAAATCAAAAACTTGCAATAAGTAACGTCATAGAATTTTTTTTAAATGGGCAAAAATTAAATGAGTGGGTAGATTTGTATCCTCATTTAAAGGAGTCTGATAAACCAAAGGAGATTGGATTAATCCTTGCTGGAAATATTCCTTTGGTCGGCTTTCATGATTTTTTATGCGTACTTATCTCTGGTAATATTGCTTTAATAAAATGTTCTGATAAAGATCCTTTTTTACTTCCTTTTTTAGCTGAGCTTTTAATCGAATTAGCCCCAGGTTTTAAAAATTATATTCATTTTATAGATAGGCTCTTTGATTATGATGCCGTAATTGCCACAGGAAGTAATAATTCGGCAAGGTATTTTGAACAATATTTCTCTTCAAAACCCCATATTATCCGAAAAAACAGACAAGCAGTGGCTATTTTGAACGGAGATGAAACTCCTGATGATTTAATGAATCTTGGAAAGGATATTTTCACCTATTTCGGACTAGGGTGTAGAAATGTATCTAAAATCTATGTTCCTCAACAATATGATTTTACCTTACTTTTGGATCAATTGCATTCTTTTAAAGAAATCATACTTCATAATAGCTATAAAAATAACTTCGATTATCAATCCGCTATTTGGTTGCTAAACAAAGTACCTCATTTTATGACGGGCAGTGTTTTGGTAACAGAAGAAAAATCTATTTCTTCTAAAATTGCTACCCTACACTATGAATACTATTCTTCTTTAACGCAGTTAAAGGAAGATTTAATGGTGTCTTTAGACGAAATTCAATGCGTTGTGGGTATGGAACCACTTTCTGGTATGAAGGTCATTCCATTTGGTCAAGCACAAAACCCTACCTTAGCAGAGTATGCCGATGGGGTAGATACGATGGCTTTCTTAGTCAGATTGTCTTTTAATAGTAATACCCAAATATAATATTCATTTCGTCTTCACTGGTGAAACCAAAGGTTATGGTCCGATTGGTTGTGTTCATGTAAGTTACCTCTGAAGTCAAACCTTCTCCCGGGTTAAGGATGATAGGATTTGAAAATAATTTAGTGAGAGGATGTTCCCAATCTGTATTTTCATATAGCATCTCCCCATTTCTGGGGCCGCCGAATATTTTAATGACAAACTTTTCACCTAATTTATGATTGTGTGAGGTCAAAAGTAAAATATGCGTTTTTTCCTGAAAGGTAAAGTTTTTGGTGATGGTTTTCCGTTGATTGGGTGGCAGATTAATACTTGTGTTATTTAGGTCCAGCATTTTAACTTCATTTTTAACGGATGAAGCAGGTACTGTATGGAAATTCACATAGTTTTCGCCCTGGAGCGTTAACTTGGTTTTATTAAAATAATGTGCATTTAAATCTACCGGGGTATTTGGTGCTATCTTAATGGCAGCTCCTTCCGGAAGGGTAACGGTAGCGTTCACATCTGAACCTCCACCAATAAAATAGTGGTTTTGCATCTCCGCGAAAGTGGTCAAATTTAGTGTACCGTCCAGGTTTCTCAGATCTCTTACCTTATTTTCTGCTGGTATAAATGACGGATTATTAAATCCGTACACTAGGAAATGATGACTATTGGAACGACCTTTCAACTCAATTTTATTAACATAAACGGCTGAGGTATTAGGTGTTACTTTCCTTATAAATATTTCCCGTTCAAAATTTGAAGGGATATCAAATTTTTCAATTTTTAGTTGAAACCCATTAACAGGGGGAGCCAAAGGGTCAATATCTGATTGGCAGGGAGCATTGTCTGATAAAACGGCTAAACTTAAACTTCGATCATCCTTTAAGGCCCCGGTATTTATCCATCTTTTTACCAATTCAACTTGTCCTTTAGTAAGGATATTGCCACCTAATGGCATCTGATTGCCAAATTTTTCATTGCTTTTGTGGATATAAGAATCACAGTTTATTTTATGAAATAAGAAGCTTTTTTCTGCATCATTGGGTTTAACCAACATCATCTTTGCATTGGCCGCGGCGATATTTACAGGTATTTTATTTATCAGATTCTGATAGGAGTTACCCTCGGATAAAATGAGTTTATGTTGCTGGAAACTTCCGTCAGTAGCCGATTGGTGGCAGCCAGACAGCGCGCAACTTGGCGTAAGGATTTGATCCTGGATAACCTTAAAGGTTACTTCGTTTTTAGGTTCTCCTAAATTTTCTTGTTTACAAGAAGGTAAAAAATAAAAAAGGACAAACAAGAGGGCTAAAGAGGAATATTTTAACATTAAATTACTTTTTTTTTAGAACGAAGTTGTAATAATAAAGTTTAATCCATAAACATCCAGAACAGGATATAGATTAAAGCCATAACACCACTTGATATTCCCAGGGTTAAACCACCTATACCAAAAAAGAAAACAACGAATAAAACCCTTAAGAGCACAACCGAAATTCCTGTACTATTTGCAATGCCGGCCAGTACTCCGCCAAACATACCACTTCTACTTCTTTTCATGAGGATAAATATTGATTTAAATAATTTCTTGCAGTTTTAATCGCTGTTAAAACATCTTTTTCATTGGCTTCGAACGCTTTGTCTTCTACTTCAATACACACTGGACCCCGGTATCCAATATCAGTTAATGCCGAGAAAAATTTCCCCCAGTGAACATCTCCATATCCGGGAATTTTAGGAGAACTGTAATAATTTGGTGGAGACATTATGCCTACCTTATCCAGTTTATTTTTATATAATTTAACATCCTTCAGATGGATATGATGCAATCTATCCTTAAAATCGTATAAAGGTTGAATATAATCCATTTGCTGCCATATAAAATGGGAGGGATCGAAATTTAATCCAAACAATGGAGTTGTAAAGCAATCGAACATTTTCTCCCAGATTTGAGGATTTATAGCCATATTTTTTCCTCCAGGCCATTCATCGTAAGTAAAAATCATTGGGCAATTTTCAATCCCAATTTTTATACCATTTGCCTGGGCAACATCTATAATAGATGCCCATTCGGTGGCGAATAATTTAAAATTTTCGTCTAAGTTTAAATATTGATTTCTCCCTATAAAGGTATTCACTACAGGAATATCAAGTGCAGCAGCAGCTTTAATAATCTTTTTTATATGTTCCTGGAAATACTTGCGTTTTTCTACATCCTCATCCAATGGATTGGGATAATAGCCTAAACCTGATATGCTTACGTTGTGGTCTTTTAACAAGGCCTTAATCTCTATTATTTTTGTCGCATTCAGCGTGTCTATATCGATATGTGTTACACCGGCATATCTTCTTTCTGATTTACCCAGGGGCCAGCACATAATTTCTATACAGGAAAATTTTTCCTCGGCGGCAAAAAGAACTAGTTTTTCCAAGGAGTAATCAGGTAATATAGCGGAAACAAAACCTAAATCTAACATAAGGTAAAAGACGTTTTAGAGATTAAAATCAAATTTTTTCCTGTTTGAAAAAAAACATAAATAATAAGAGGACGAGGGAAGCGATGCCAGCGGGAACTAACCAAACATTTGTCCAATTGGTTACATTGGATAAAGTATTCATGTCCTTTACATATCCCGCTATTAAATTACCTAATAACATACCAATACCGTAAGTTGCCAGAGTAATTAAACCCTGTGCCTGTGCTTTTATAGCCGTTCCTGCTTTTTTATCGATATAAATTTGTCCGCTTACAAAGAAAAAATCGTAACAAACTCCATGTAATAAGATAGCTAAATATAGCATCCAAGGGGTGTTATCAGCTGTTCCGTACCCAAAGAACAGGAATCGAATAACCCAGGCCAATAAACCGATGATAAATATATTTTTTAATCCCCATTTGCGATAGGCAAACGGTAACATTAGTAGAAAAACAATTTCTGAAACCTGCCCGAGAGACATTTTATTTTCAATAGCAAAGCTATCGGCATTGATACTTGGAAATGCCAGTATATAAGCATCTGTTAAAGAAGGATTTGCCCAGGTATAGTAAAAAGCCAATGGAATACAAATAAGAACGGAGGAAATAAAAAATAGCGAAAATGATTTTGATTTAAACAAAACAAAGGCATCTTTCCCTATCAATTGAGTATAAGAAAATGGTTCCTTTGATTTGCCAGGAGGGGTATGAGGCAGAAAAAATGAAAAAACGCCCAACACCAAAGATAATAATAAGGCTAATTGGAAAATGGTAGCTTTATCCCCCAATCCATACCAACCTACTACGTTTACAATGACAATCCAGGCTATGGTTCCAAATACCCTGATTGGTGGAAACTCAATTTCTGGATTGGCCATCTGCCTCATCGCAATGGATGTAGTCAGTGATATTGCTGGAGTGAAGGTTAAACAATAAAGTAACAGCACCCAAATAAAAGTGCTTGGTTCTTCTACATTTATTAGCCAGAATAAAATGGCTGCCCCCATCAAACTTAATATCCCAAGTAATCTTTGCGCCGCTATGTATCTATCGGCTAATAGACCTACCAAAAAAGGAGAGGCAATCATGGCAATGGAAAACATGGCATAAGCGTTTCCCACTTGTACGCCACTCGCTTCTAATTGATTGCTGAGATATTTACTCATTTGCCCATACCAGGATCCCCAAATACAGTACAGTAAAAACATCATTATGGAGAGGGCTATTTTTGTTTTCCAGGACATTTCTTTTTACTTTAGGGTGTTTTTTGTTAATTTCCTTTCAATATAGGTAATTTTTCAAAAAAAGAATTGAAACTTTTTAAAGTTATATTGAATTTAAATACCCATTTTTTAAACAAAAGAGCTAAATCTTTCATTTATAATAAAAAAAACTCATGAAATTAACCTCATTTTTTCATCTCTTCCTCTTTCTTTGTATAGGAACAGTGGGAACAGCTCAAACCAGCATGTCCAATTCAATTCATTCTTTTACAGTAAACTCATTGGAAGGTGAACCCATCCCATTGTCCAATTATAAGGGTAAAATGATTCTGGTCGTTAATACGGCATCTAAGTGCGGCTATACGCCTCAGTTTGCTGGATTGCAGGAACTTTACAGTAAATATCAGAATAAATTGGTTATCCTTGGTTTTCCCTGTAACCAGTTTATGAGTCAGGATCCAGGTTCAGCGACTGAAATCAAAGAATTTTGTCAGAAAAATTACGGAGTGAGTTTTCCAATGGCTGAAAAAATAGACGTTAAAGGAGATAATGTTGCTCCTATCTATGCCTGGCTTACACAGAAAGAGAAAAATGGGGTTTTAGATGCTAAAGTTGCCTGGAATTTCAATAAATTCTTAATTGATGAAGATGGTAAATTAGTAGCTTATTTCCCAAGTAGTGTGAAACCTTTGAGCGAAGATATTCTAAAATATATCAATAAATAAGAAATAAAAGGGGGCCTGCAAGCCCCCTTTTATTTTTAGAACGGCAAAGTAGGGTAGGGTACAAAATGAGAGGCTACCCGGGTAATTGCGGGAGCCAATACAAAACTTAGCACCAATATAATAATAGCGTGTACTAAAGCAATTTCTATATTATTCTTCCTCAACTCATTTAGTTCAGATTCAGGAGTTAAGAAACCTGTAATAAAAAAGGTAATTCTAAAGAGAACATAAGAAAAAACCCACATTCCAGCAAAGAAAAGCAAGGCAAAACCTATGGCTTTTGCCCATTCGTTTTGACTAATTAAAAATCGCATGGCATCAGAACTTGTGTCCGATATATGATTTAAGTTAATACCAGCAGCGAGTAGAGAAGAGCCAAAAACAATGAGTATGGCAGCATTTTTTTCTTCCAGGTATTTATCGAAGAAATTCGATTGTACTCGGGCAAAGGTAAAAAGGTAAAAAATTGATAGTATGGTCAAGGTGCCTAAGTCCATCCATTCGTTTAGCATAATTCTTTATTTTAAGGTAATACAATATCCCATTTATTCAAATTTACGTCTGGGTTTACGCCAAGACCCCAGTCTTTTCCCGTAAGTTCCCACACATAATATTTTTTCCCCCTCTGGTCTTTTATATGAGCTGACCCCGCCTCCGGGCTTTTGGGCAGATGAACAGCGAGCATAGAATGTTCTTCTCCATTTATGACTACCGCGTCAAAGCCTAAATTTTTTAACACAGCATAAGCAAAAACGGTTCTTGTATCGCAATCACCTGCTTCGTGGTATAAAAACTCCATGGGGGAATAAACGCCAAAGGGTTGAATATTTCCGCAACATCCCTGTCCACTTTCCAGTGGGGCACAGTTGTTTATGTATTTGACTCCATTTAAGACATAAGGACAATTTTCATTGATAATCAATGTATAGGGGATAGCCTGAATACTTGATATAATCAAATTTAAGGCGCCCATATAATCCAGATTAGCCTCATCAATGATATTTTTATAACCTGATGCAAGTTCATTGGTTGGAAATTCAACGGCACTTAAAAGTTGTTCATAAATAAATTTGCAATAGTCAATATCTGAAAGTTCATATTCCGGATAGCCAATATTTTCGCGGGTAGAAACACTTTCAATGTACAATTCCTGACAAACGGGAAAAGACATTTCATAATTATACCCATCTAAGGAATTCCAGGCCCATTTTTTATCTAATGATTTACAACCTGTTGCCTCATTAAAAGGAATATCCTCAGGAATGGGTGGTCTCACAATCGTTTCATCCACATCCTCTTCCCCACTCAAAAGGAAGTAGATGAGGTAACCTAAGAAAATCCAAAAAAGTAACTTTTTCATTTATTCTTTTCAAATTTTTAAACAACCAATCTAAAGGTCAAATTGATTCTTGGGTCCTTAATTTTAGCTGATTTTGGTAAGGCATGCACCCAGTGAGATTGCGTATTTGCCTTCATAAGTAGTACACTTCCACTTTCTAAAATGATGGATATTACTTCTTTAGTAATTTTATGTCGGAAGCTAAAGGTTCTTTCGGCGCCAAAACTAAGAGAAGCAATCGTAGGATTTAATCCAAATTCTTTGTCATCGTCACTATGCCAGGTCATTCCCTCGTTTCCATGGTGATAGAAATTGCATAAACAAGCATTAAATGAAGCGTTTGTTACTGTTTCGGTTTTTTCCCTAATGGGAAGTAACAAAGGATGCCAGAGTAAAGCTGTTTTAGTTGTGCGGGAATAGGTGTAGGTATATGTTTTATCACCATACCAGGCCACTTTTCTGTTAGTCGTTATTTTTTTTCCAAACATCATCAGCTCATCATGTTGCCAGTGCAAATGTTGTTGCATTTCACGAAAAAAATTTTCAGCGTTGGGCTTATCCCAAATGCATTTTTCATAATAAACTTCCCCATCGTAAGGTAAAATATTCTGACTTTCGAGCATTTAATTCTTCTTGTGGTAAAGATTTATGGCACCAACCCCATTTTCCAATAACCATTTATTAAGAGCGGGTAATTCGATGTCCATGATATGTAGGGCTTCTTTATAAGCGGCAGACCAAAGCGCATCGAGCCTTTTTTGTTCATCCAGGACAGCCTTAGTGACCACCGGAATATCACTTTCTGCTTGATTTACTAAAAACAGATAATTACCTGTCATTTTATTTTCAAAATTATCAACGTCATCATACGCTTTTGATTTTCGCTGCACCATGTTCTTGTCCCAATTTTCAATATCCTTAATTAATTTATTAGAGGTACTTAAGTCAAGCTTAACGTTAGATTCTTTTTTTATAAGGTAAAGTATGCTTCGATCCAATTGTTCCTTATATTCACTCATCTGGTTTACCGTATTAACCATAGTGGTATAGGTACTTGATAATTGAGTCAACAATGTATTATATTCCTGGTAAACCTCTGTGGGAATATTAATATGAGGATTTGATAAGATATTCACCTCTTTTGACCATTTTTCCCCGGCAAATTCCAATTCAACGATGTATTTCCCTGGCATCACCTTATGACCTCGATAACTTCCCTCTATATAAACATTTGGCACGCCGGGTCTTGAAAAGGTCCTCATATCCCATACAAAACGGTTTAAGCCTTTAGAAACACTTAAAACAGGTTCTTTTGAGGGTCCTCCATCATACCTTTGGAAATGTGACTTTTGATCACTGGTAAATGTCCTTACCAATGTATTATTTGAATCATAAATATTCATTTTCAATTTTTCCAATGGATTATTACTTAGATCTTTTGGCAAATGATAGTAAATCACCACCCCTGTAGAAGGATTGACGCCTTCCTTAAGGTCAGTTCCACTGGCATCATTTCCAGGTTCATTTAACTTACTTCCACCATTCACCTGATAGGTATCTTCTATAGGATAAAGAAGTGTTTTAGTTGAATCACTGACATTATAATTTCTAATTACCTCCAGATCATCTAAAATCCAGAAAGAACGACCAGAGGTTGCTGCGATCAAATCACCATGTTTAACCATTAAATCAGTGACGGGAACAACTGGGAAATTCAATGTAAAAGGTTTCCAGGTTGTTCCCCCATTTCTTGAAATATAAAGGCCCGTTTCTGTTCCTGCAAAGAGTAATCCAGGTAATTTATCATCTTCACGAACCACCCGGGTATAGGCACCTTCCGGAATACCACTGGAAATATTTGTCCAGGTTTTACCATAATTTGTGGTCTTAAACAGATACGGTTTAAAATCATTAAATTTATATCGGGTTGCTGCTATATAAGCAATGGCCTTATTGTGAGGGGAGACCTCAATAGCGTTTATTAAACATTCAGGAAGAACAGGTGGGGTAACATTTTTCCATGTTTTGCCTCCGTCTATGGTCAGATGAACCAATCCGTCATCACTACCTGTCCAAATCACCCCTTTTTCATGTTGAGATTCAAGGACATAACTTAAGGTGCCATAATTTTCTGCGCCCACAATCTCATTGGTATAAGGTCCACCTCCTTTACCTTGTTTGTCTTTATCATTTCTGGTTAAATCGGGAGATACTTCCTCCCAGGATAGGCCCATATCCTTTGTTTTAAGTAATACCTGAGCTCCATGATAGAAGGTATTGGCCTCATGTTTTGACCAGATGATAGGAGCGTTCCAATTATATCTGTATTTCATGTATTTTGGTTCCAGCGCCAGATATTGAATAGGTGAAGGCATAATATTGGAACTGGCCTCAGCTTTTGTATCTAATATATCAATAGTACCCAGGTAACTTCCTCCCATAACAAAACGAGGATTATCAGGATCGAAGGCTAAAAATGCACTTTCACCTCCTGCTGAACTGACCCAATCTTTTGTAGAAATTCCATAATTGCCTAAAGATCGTGAGGCAATTGAAACGGAGGTATTGTCTTGTTGTCCACCATAAATTCTATAAGGAAACTGATTATCAACATTAATGCGATACATCTGCGCAGTAGGCATATTTTGTTGTTCTGTCCAGTTTGCTCCTCTGTCAAATGTAATAGAAGCACCACCATCGTCTGCGATGACCATATTCTTGGAATTTTTAGGATTAATCCAAAGATCGTGATGATCACCATGTGAGGTGTTTAATATTTCCCATGTTTTGCCGCCATCAATAGATCTTAGTGCAGGTGGCCCTAAAACGTACACCGTGTGTTCATCATTTGGATCAGCGAAAACCTCTATATAGTACCATGCACGTTGAACGAGCCGGTGATCACTGCTTATCTTAGACCAATTTGCACCAGCATTTCTTGAAACAAAAAGTCCTCCTTCCTCTTTTTCAGTATCACCTTCTATGAGGGCATAAACAACATCTGAATTTGCTCCACTGACAGAAATACCCATTTTACCTTTCCCATCGGGAAGGCCTTTGTGTATCTTAAACCAGGATTCACCCCCATCGACCGATTTATACAGACCGCTTCCCGGACCGCCACTGGTAACTTTCCATGGAGACCTATTGTGTTCCCACATAGAAGCATACATAATCAATGCATTATTTGGATCGATGGAAAGGTCATTGCAACCTGTTCCATTATCTACAAAAAGAGTGTTCTTCCAGGTTTTACCACCATCTGTACTTTTATAAATGCCTCTTTCAGGGGTTGGACCATTCAAAGCGCCTTGAGCAGCTACATATACAACATCAGGATTTGTTGGATGAATGATTATTCTGGCTATTTGCCTGGTTTTATCTAAGCCTATTTTTGTCCAGGTTCTACCTGCATCGGTTGATTTGTAAACACCATCACCATAAGAGGTCATGACACCTCTTGGCGCATGTTCGCCCATGCCACAATACACAATGTTTGGATCAGAGGAAGAAACTGCCACAGCGCCGACGGATCCGGTTTTAAAAAATCCATCGGAAATATTAAACCAATTATGACCTGCATCACTGGTTTTCCACAACCCACCGCCTGTTGTGCCCATGTAATAGGTGAGTGGGTCATTTGAAACGCCTGTTGCTGTAACAGATCGTCCTCCTCTGAATGGGCCTATGTTCCGCCATTTGACAGGGTGAAAATAAGTTTCCTCTTCAAAAAGACTTGGTTCATTAGTCGGTTTCTGTGCGTTGAGAATCATAACAGATAATACGCAAAATGATAACAGAAGCTTGATTCTTAGGAACATGTATAAAAGTTTTGGTTGAGTTCAACGTAAATAATATAATCTTTTAACAATTTAGTTAAAAAAATATAGTGAGGTACTCTTTCTACGATTTTTTTTAATTTATTCAAAAAAAGTCTATGACATGGAACATTATATTTTTTGAATGGATTTCTATTTTTTGTGAAGTGGTCCTGGGTTTTAATACGCTTAAAGTTATTTAGGCCTTTTTATGTTATAAAATTATAAACCAGAAATATTAAAAAATTGCTTTGGTGGAAATAAAAAAAGAGCCATTTTTTTAAAATGGCTCTTTTTTCTATGTAAGTTTGACATAGAGAATTAATCCTCTACCTCTCTTTTTTTATCTTCCATGTAAACAGCCTTTAAAACCTCAGCTCTACGAGTGATAGAGGGTTTAACGAACTCTTGTCTTCTGCGCAATTCTTTCATCACTTGGGAATCTCTATATTTCCTTTTGTACCTTTTTAAAGCACGGTCGATACTTTCGTTATCTTTTACATCAATAATCAGCATAAGGTTTTGAAGATTTAATCGTTTAAGTTAAAAAATAGAGCGGATGACAAGATTCGAACCTGCGACCTCAACCTTGGCAAGGTTGCGCTCTACCAACTGAGCTACATCCGCGAAATATTATTTGTTCAGTACTTTTCCTGAACGCGTGCGCAAATATAGTAGTTTATTTACTTTTTACAATATTTTCTTTAAAAAAAATGTTTTTTATCTAATAAATAGCATTTTATGGGTTTCTCCTTATTTTTGTGAAAATTTCTATTCAATGTCATGTAAACTGCAATTTCAAATTCACTATTACACCAAAACTGGAGAAAATTTATATCTAAAAATCTGTAGAAGCATTAATGAGGAAATAAAATATCTGCCACTAAACTATTTAGGAAACGGTTTTTGGGGAAATTCATTCGATTTTTCAGAGGAGAATCTTGATTTTCAATATAGTTATGTTGTGAAAGATAACCTTCTTCACAATAAGAAAGACGAAGGTGTTTTGCAACGATCTTTTTTAAGAAGCGATGTATCCTCTGATTATTTCTTTATTAGAGATTTTTGGATGGATAAAGGGCTTGCAGAAAATGCTTTTTTTACCGATGCTTTTGCAGGTTTGGTGTTACCTCAAACCAGTCAATTTCCTGAAGCGTTAAATGAAAATGGTTTTATTCAACTGACTTTTCATATAAAAGTTCCTTTTTGTTACGAGGGTGCCCAACTCATGGTTTTAGGAAATCATGAAAAACTTGGAGATTGGCAACCTGTAAACGGACTTAAATTATCCAATAAGATAAATAATAATGAATGGGTGGGAACGGTTTCTTTAAGCATTTTTCCGCATAATCTGGAGTATAAATATGTGTGGTTACATCCTGATAATAATGTCACATTTGAGGATGGCGAAAACAGGCATTTGAGAGATTTAAAACCAATTCATTCAAGGGTTAATATCTTATTAAACGATATACATTTTATTTACACAACACCTTATTGGAAAGGTGCCGGCGTGGCTATTCCCGTTTTTTCCCTTAGAAGTAACCAAAGTCTTGGCGTAGGTGAATTCAATGATTTAATGCTGTTTTCAGATTGGGCCGCTCAATCTGGTCTCAAAATGATTCAAATCCTTCCCATCAATGATACCCAGTCTTCTAACACCTGGACTGATTCTTATCCTTATGCTGCTATCTCCGTTTTTGCCCTTCACCCACTTTATTTACATGTAGAAAGTATTTCTGGTTGGGCAAATATCGTTACGCCTTTAGAATTAGATAATATTAGAAGAGATTTAAATGAGTTGGATGCCGTCGATTACGAGCGGGTACTTACCTGTAAGCTTGATCTGGCAAAGAAAATATTTCTTAATCAATGGGATCATTTAAAAGACGATCCCGAGTATATCAAATTTTTCAAGGAAAATGAAAATTGGTTATCGTCTTACGCTCTTTTTTCCTTTTTCAGGGACAAGTATAAGACCGTTGATTTTACAAAATGGGGTGATTACGCCCAATTTAATCCTACATTTCTTACAGATTTTATTCATCCAGACAATGACCATTTCTTAGATATTGCTTTTTATTTCTTCTTGCAATTTAATTTAGATAAGCAATTATTAAATGCCTCCAAATATGCTAAAAGCAAAGGGGTAATTCTAAAAGGCGATTTGCCTATCGGGATTTTTAAACATAGTACCGATGCCTGGATTTCTCCACATCTTTTTAACATGGATGGTCAGGCAGGCGCTCCGCCGGACCCTTTTTCGGCTACAGGGCAAAATTGGGGTTTCCCAACATATAACTGGTCCGAAATGGCGAAAGATGATTACGCCTGGTGGAAAAATAGAATGATTATTTTAGCAAAATATTTTAGTGCGTATAGAATAGATCACATCTTAGGTTTTTTTAGAATTTGGGAAATTCCTGCTAATCAGGTAGACGGTTTATTGGGTGTTTTTAATCCAGCCATTCCTTTGGTCATTCAAGATTTTAATAACTATGGCATACCTTTCGATGAAAATAGATTTTGTAAACCCTATTTAACCATTGAATTATTAACCTCTTTGTTTTCTAAAGAAATAGATGAAATGCTGTCTGTTTTTTTTGACGTAGAGGAAAATGGTTTGTATTCTTTTAAGTCACATTTAGCTTGTCAAAAAGATTTAGAGGATTTTTTGAATTCAACGACAGGAAGAAATTATGTCTCACATAAAAATGTACTTTTTAGCCTCGTTTGTGATGTTTTGTTAATAAAAGATAAATATCAGGCGAATGCGTTTCATCCAAGGATAAATTTAATGGATACTTATTCCTTTGCTTTTTTAAATGAACATACTCAATACAATATAAGACGCCTCCATGATTATTATTTTTATCAAATGCAAGATGAATTTTGGAGAGATAAGGCGATGGAAAAATTGCCAGCCATTAAAGAAGCCACTAACATGTTAATCTGTGGGGAAGATTTAGGTATGGTGCCAGCTTGTGTTTCAGGGGTAATGAAAGAATTGGGTTTACTCACTCTTGAGATACAAAGAATGAGTAAAAATCCCTCAACGCCCTATTTGCAAGAAAGAGATATTCCTTTTTTATCCGTAGTAAGTCCTTCAACGCATGATATGTCTCCGATAAGATGTTGGTGGGACGAATCAGAAAGAGAGCAAATTCAATACTTTTATCAGTCTCAACTCGGTGAGGAGAATGAAGCTCCAGCAACCTGTACACCAGCATTAGTTGAGAAAGTAATAGATTTACATTTAAGTTGGCCATCCCTTTGGGCCGTTTTTCCTCTTCAAGATTTGTTGGGAATGGACGAATTACTTAGAAATCCTAATCCTGCAATGGAGCGAATTAACGTTCCGGCAAATCCAAGAAATTACTGGCATTATAGAATGCATTTGAAAATGGAGGATTTATTAAAGAGAACTGATTTTTCCGAGAAATTGAAAAGGAAAATTAGTTTTTTCAGAGAATTATAGGTAAATTGAATTTATTATTATCGTTATACCAATGAAAAGTAAGATTTATTGCTTGTTTATGATGCTTGGATATTTTATTGATCTTGTAGGTCAAGTAAATCCATGTAATCAAGTAATTATTCCTGCTGATTCTTCGGGTATTTTTGCGTTTTCAGGGTATAATGTTAAAAAGGGAATGGTTGACAGCCTTTGTTTACATATTCCTGTAGAGTATTCCTTTGCCGTTAAAATTCCAAAAGGGATGCCTGTCTTATCTATTGGTAAATCATTGCAACACTTACCTGTCACACTTAAATATTCATGTTACCCCGTAGACTGCCATTTTAAACAAAATGAAACGGGATGTATAACATTGAAAGGTAAGTTAGATGAATCTTATGCTTATGATGCACTAAAAATGAGGTTAGATGTCCCGGATAGTGTGAAATGGGGATTAAACGAATTTGGATTTTTTGTAAGACCCATTTCAAGCACGGCCTGCAAGACGTCCTCTACGCATAGTTTAGGTGCCACAAGACTAAAGATAAATGCCTTCCCAAATCCATTTACCGATGATCTTCAAATTCATATTTTGACCGAATTAAGTGGCATTTTTGATCTTCAATTATTTGATATAAACGGTAGATTAGTAGAAAGGAGAAGAATTAACTTAAATCCAGGTAATAATCGATTTGAGTTTCCTACAAAAGATATTCCTTCTGGTGTTTATGCCTGTAGTTTGACAGACGGATTTTCAACGGTATCCATGCGTTTAAGCAAGCAATAATCCTCACCAAGTTCCTTGAAGTTCCCATTTTAAATGAGGTAAAAGTTGGGTAGGGTCAACTTGATCAGTTCTTAGAGATAAAGCCTGGGCAATGAATTGGGGTAATTTACCGTCCCATTTTGATTTTGGAAATTGAATGGTAAGTTCACAATTCAAATCAAACCATTGTTTTATTATAGTTAGGTCATATTTCTTTGCCGCGTCCATAATTAGGGGCATTTTACCGTAATCACAATAAAATACATAATAATCTGATAACTCTTTTTCAATGACACCAGCATTGTCAATGGCCGCAGCTGCAGCTAATCGATAAGCATTTATAAGACCGGAAGTGCCAAGAAGGGTACCACCGAAATAACGGGTAACCACAATGAGTACATTGGTTAATCCATTACTATCTATTTGCCCGAGAATGGGTTTACCCGCAGTACCTGACGGCTCTCCATCGTCATTTGCTCTGTATTTAAGGCCATCAAGACCTATACGCCAGGCAAAACAATGGTGGTTTGCCTTTCCATGTAATTTGCGGATTTCCTCTAAGGCGTTACCAGCGTCGTCTCCGTTTACAATGGGAAAAATATGGGCTAAAAATTTACTTCCGCGATCACGAAATTCACCATATCCTGGTGAATTTATCGTTTTATATTGAAAATTATTTTTCATTGTTTCAAGAAAGAGCAATAAGGAGGACCGCTGAAATGGCTAAAGCTACGCCCATTAATTTATATTTATTTGCCTTTTCTTTAAAGATAAGTAGCGCACCTAACATCGAAATGGCAATAATACCTACGTTATTTATTGGAAACATCAAACTGGCATCCCAGCCTTGTCCTATAGCTTTCATTAAATAATGAATTGACATGAAATTAGGAATGCCCAACAAAATTCCAAAAGGTATAATATGCCAGGGTATTTTCAATCCATTTTTTATTTTATGAATGATCATAAATAAAATGCCCAGTGTAGCAGCAGTGCCAAAAAGTACAGCTAAAAATAAAGCGGATTGTTTAGATCCT
The DNA here is from genome assembly GCA_017858735.1 of Bacteroidota bacterium. Lineage (GTDB taxonomy): Bacteria > Bacteroidota > Bacteroidia > Chitinophagales > Saprospiraceae > BJGN01. The sequence continues at coordinate 64,013 of JAFMBH010000004.1, read as the reverse complement.
GTGGATTTGCCCAAAAGGTAAAAAGCGGAATCGATGATGGAACTTAAAAGCCAGGTTAAAAGGGGGTAAAGCCATAAAATCCATTTTCTTTTCTGTTCCGGGTCTTTATTGAACGGCATATTGATGACTACAATGGCACTCATGGCAGCAATAATGCCAATGATGCGAAAAATAGTAAGATTTTCAGCATAAAATAGAACGCCAATCAGTATGGGGGCTATCAGAGACATTTTTTGAGTGACTGAACTTATCATAATGCCAAAATGAGTTACTGTTTTGGACATGATGTTAAAGGTTATGATAAATAACCCACCTAAAAGAAAAGCATATCCGTTCAACGGTTCGTCTTTTATGGATTGAAAATTCAAGGTGTCAGCATTAACTACCAATGTTGAGATAAGGCAAGTAATATAATTTATAGTAATTATTCCCTGGATATTTAAATTTTTGTCAGAAAAATAGCGAAACATCCAAAGTAAGGTGCACGAACTCAAAATGGATAAGGTCAGATAAAGCATTTATTTCTTTTTAAAAACAAAGATAATAGCAATTGTCAGTAAACAATGTCTTACCATTATCAACTAATTACCTATATTTGCAAAAATTTATAAAATTGCTTGCGTGGAAAGAACGCTTAGTCAGTACGACACTGAAATATTGGCATGTAGGGAACTTTTTATCCAGAAAACGTTAGATTATGGAACTTCTTGGCGTGTTTTAAGGCCAACTTCCCTGACTGATCAACTTCTGATAAAAGTAAAACGCATACGCACCATTCAAATTATGGGTGCTCAAAAAATTGTTGACCCCATAAAACAGGAATATCAAGCGGTGGTTAATTACAGCATTATGGCCTTAATTCAACTTGAATTGCCTGATGATTATCCATTCGATATTTCAAAAGAAGAAGCTGTTTCTTTATACAACAAACAGGTCGGTATAGCCAAACATTTAATGAGTAATAAAAACCATGATTATGGCGAGGTCTGGCGAGAAATGAGGTTAAGTTCTTTGGTAGATATTATGTTAACTAAATTGCTGAGAATCAAACAAATTGAAGATAATTTTGGTAAAACAAATATCTCAGAAGGGGTTGACGCAAATTATCAGGATATTTTAAATTATGCTGTTTTCTCCCTTATCAAAATAACAGAACAATCAGAAGTTTAATTTTTTAAAACTAAAAACTTATATATGACACTTACAGATATAATAATGTATATGGCCATTGCAGGAGGAATATGGACAGCTATGGTCTATTTCTTATGGCAGAAATCAAAAAATATTTTGATAACGTTCCTGCAAAGTTTTAGTGGTGCCTTATTTATATTTTCTGGTTGGGTGAAAGCCATAGATCCACTGGGAACGGCTTATAAAATGGAACAATATTTTGCAGAGTTTAAAGTGACCTTTTCACAAACCTCCCTGAGTTCTTTGGCCGATATTTTTCCAGTTATGGCAGAATATGCTATCGTTTTTGCTGTAATTATGATTGTTTTTGAAATTGTTTTGGGTATTATGCTGCTTTTTGGCATTTATCATAAAATTACATCCTGGTCTTTTTTCTTGCTTATTTTGTTTTTTACCTTTTTAACAGGTTTTACCTATCTCACTGGTTATGTTCCCGAAGGCGTTAATTTTTTCTCGTTTTCTCAATGGGGCGATTATGTAGAGACCAATATGAAGGTAACGGATTGCGGTTGTTTTGGTGATTTTATTAAGTTGAAACCAAAAGTTTCTTTTTTGAAAGATATATTTTTACTCGTTCCAGCTATTTTATTTATTGTATTTAACAAAAGTTTATTTACTCTTTTTACTCCGGTAACCAGGAACAGTATTCTTGCTATTAGTCTGGCTGGCTTCACTTTTTATTCTTTCTCCAATTTTGTATGGGATTTGCCACACACAGATTTCAGGCCGTTTAAAATAGGAAATAATATAAGAGAAATGAAAAAAAGCGAGAAGGAAGCTGCCGCCGCTGTAAAAATTGTTGCTTATAAAATGACTAATTTAAAGTCAGGAGAGATCGTTGAAGTGCCTTTTGATACCTATATGCTGGAATATAGTAAATATCCTACCTCAGAATGGAAGCTTGAACAGATGAAGTCTGAGCCAGCCATTGAAAAAACTAAAGTGAGTGATTTTGAAGTAGCTGACATTGATGGAAATGATAAAACAGAGGATATTTTAAATTATCCTGGCTTTTCATTTATGATTATCGCATATAAATTAAATGAATCCGTAGTGAATACTACCAGAATTCAGAGAGATTCTGTATTTGTATTGGATAGTGTGTTAGTAGGAAAAACCTATCAATATAATAATGTTTTTGACAGAATAGTAGAAAAAACGATACCCGTTAAGACCTATTCCTGGAAAGAAAATTATGTAGCATCCTGGAAAAATAACCTTCTCCCTGTTTTAAATCCACTATTGAAGGAAAATATTAAAGTTTTCGCCATTACAAAATATACCGATAAACAAATGATTACTGATTTTCAAAAATCATTGAAAGTTGATTTTCCTATTTATATGGCTGATGATATTTTGTTGAAAACGATTGTGCGTTCCAATCCTGGCGTGGTTTTATTAAAAGACGGAAAAGTGATTTCTAATTGGCATATAAATCAATTGCCTGATGCCAAAGAACTTATCACTTTGTTTGATTTAAATAAATAAGATTTTTTAAAATTTTAAGTACTGTTATGCTGAGTCGAAGAAATGTTAGGGTAAAGGTGATGCAAATTTTGTATGCCTTGGGCAGAGATGTTACTCAGGATTATACCAAGGGGCTTTTAGGTTATAGAAGACAGATTAATCAATCTTTTGATCTTTATCTTTTGGTGTTATTTTATGTGATTAAAATAGCAGGTTATGCCTCCACTGACTTGAAAAATAGAAAATCAAGACATAGACCTACGGAAGAGGATAAATTATTTAAACCAATCTTAGCGACTAACCCATATATTAAATCGCTTTCCGATAACATTGGGTTGTTTAATCTTATTGACACCCATGATATAAGAGAAAAATTAGACGAAGATTTGGTTCGATTAATGTATAACGAGTTCTTAAAATCGGAAGAATATAAGGAATTTTTAATAGCAGATTCGTTAACACCTGAAGATTACGTTAATATTTATTTGAGTTTATTAAAGACCTGTCTTCAATCTAATCACTTCCAGGAAATACTTGAGGATAATTATTCTCAATGGATTGATGATGAATCTTTGGTGGTTGGTGCAGTTAAAAAGACATTAAAACAACTTCCCGTAGCTTCTGATTTTTACAAAGAATATATTCCTTCCGATGAGGCTACGGTTGATTTTGGTGAGTTTTTACTGGAGACTGTATTTTTTAAGGACAAGGAATTATTGGAAATAATTTCTCCGAATTTGCAAAATTGGGATGCTGAAAGAGTGGCTGTCATTGATATGATTTTAATAAAAATGGCTATTGCAGAATTGATGAATTTCAATTCTATTCCAGGAAAAGTTACTTTAAATGAGTATGTTGAGATATCAAAAACCTATTCTACAGATAAAAGTAAAGATTTTATTAATGGTATCTTAGATAGGTTGTTTAAACAACTAACGGAAGATCAAAAAATTTTAAAAGAGGGTAGAGGTCTGCTTGATAGCTAGTAAACCACAGAATATCAATAGATTATGCAGGATTCGATATTAATTTTAGATTTTGGTTCTCAATACACTCAACTCATTGCCCGACGAGTCAGGGAAATGGAGGTTTACAGTGAAATAAAGCCGTTTAACCATGTTCCGGATGATCTCTCTAATTTCAAGGGGGTCATTTTATCAGGTAGTCCATTTTCTGTACAAGACGAAAATGCACTTAAAGTTGATTTATCTGAGATTTTAGGCCGTTTACCAGTATTGGGTATCTGTTATGGGGCGCAATATATTGCTCAGTCGCTTGGCGGAAAAGTGGAAAAATCAGATAAAAGAGAATACGGTAAAGCTTCTCTTGAGATCGTTTCTGATCATAGTAAGTTATTTGACGGCGTTGAAATGAATAGCCAGGTTTGGATGTCACATGCTGATACTATTACTAAAATTCCTGAAGGCTTTGAAGTTTTAGCTAAAACAAATGACATTCCTATTGCTGCTTTCGGAAGTAATAATAAATCGTTTGAAGCGGCAGTAGTTTGTTTACAATTTCACCCGGAGGTTACACATAGTGTAGAAGGCTTTAAAATATTGGAAAATTTTGTAAGAAATATGGCTGGCTGTGAGGGTAATTGGACACCCGCAGCCTTTGTAAAATCTACCGTAGCCGATTTGAAAAGTAAAATAGGTAGTGATCATGTCATTTTAGGATTGAGTGGCGGCGTTGATTCATCAGTTGCGGCAGCTTTACTTCATAAAGCCATTGGAAACCAGTTGGTTTGTGTTTTTATTGATAATGGTTTACTCAGGAAAAATGAATATGAGGAAGTGCTTCACAGCTATAAAGATATGGGTTTAAGGGTCATTGGTGTGGACGCTAAAGCTCATTTCTATGAAGCATTAAAGGGTGTTTCTGATCCAGAGGCAAAAAGAAAGGCTATTGGAAAAGCTTTTATTGATATTTTTGAAGAACAGGCGAAGTTCCTCGAAAGTACCGATAATAAGATAGCTTATTTGGCTCAAGGTACCATCTATCCCGATGTCATTGAATCTGTTTCTGTTCACGGACCTTCAGTAACCATAAAATCTCATCATAACGTTGGTGGTTTACCTGAAAAGTTGAATTTAAAAATTGTGGAGCCTCTTCGAATGTTGTTTAAAGATGAGGTGAGAAGGGTAGGTAAAGAAATGGGCGTGGCCCCAGACATATTAAACAGACACCCTTTTCCAGGTCCCGGTCTCGGTATTCGTATATTGGGTGATATTACTGCTGAAAAAGTCAGATTGCTGCAAGAGGCTGATGCTATTTTTATAAATGGATTAAAAGAGGAGGGACTATATAATGAAGTATGGCAGGCTGCCACTATTTTATTACCCATTTTTGCCGTCGGTGTAATGGGTGATGAACGCACTTATGAACAAGTGGTCGCGCTGAGAGCTGTAACTTCATTGGACGGTATGACCGCTGAGTGGTGTCATTTACCATATTCGTTCTTGGGTAAAATAAGTACAGACATAATTAATCAAGTTAAGGGAATAAATAGAGTTGTTTATGATATCAGTACCAAACCCCCGGCTACCATTGAATGGGAATAATATTTTCTTGAATTTTTTAATTGCTTCCTTTTTGTTGCTGTCGGCCGCTTGTAGTTCAAGCAGGTCCGTAGCCTCTGTTATGCCTATACCTTCTACTGATTTTGCTAATCAATCTCGTATTTTAGTTGGAAAATTAGATACGCTCCCAGTTATTATAGCCCCAACAGATGGGATGCTGCCTATTAAGTCCGATGAGGTAGCAAAGGAATTTCCAAGTGATCAAATACACATTGCAAAAGGCAAGTTAACAAAAGATGCTACTTTGAAAATTGGGTTTGTACTTCCTTTCCTTAATGATTTTATTTCTTCCGATGGTCGGGGTGAAATAAATAATTCGGTAAGTAGGTGGGCTATTCATTATTATACCGGGGCAAAATTAGCCTTGGAAAAGTGGAAAAATAAGGGGGTTTCGTTTGAATCTTTCGTTTGGGACTCTGGTCCTGATACTGTTTCTCTTCAAAAACGAGTTTTAGACGATAACCGATTTTTAGATGTACCCTTGATTATTGGGCCTTATCACAGAGATAATATCAAATATCTGGCTAATTATGCTAAAAAATCAGGGGTATTATTATTTTCTCCTTTTAGTGCGGCTCAGAATTTAACAGAAGATAATCCTTTTTTCTATCAGGTAAACCCAAATATAGAGACGCAGATTTCAGCTATTGTAGATCATGTAAATCAATACGCACGTTCTGAAGATATTTTGATTCTACAGAAAGATTCGGATGCAAAACTGAACGAATTATTTTTATCGTCATTTCTATCAAAAGGAATAAAAGAAGGGGAGGCTTTCCCCAAAACGCTGTTATTGTCTACTAATGTAAATACCTGGGTAAATACCCTGGTTCCCGAATTACAAAAAAGAGAAAAATTGGTGATTATTTTGTCCTCTCATTCAGATGAAGTTTTTTTAAATAACTTATTGCAAGAATTAAATAGGGAGTCATTTGATAAAAAGGAAATCATTGTTTACGGATTATCTCCTTGGTTAAATTTAGAAAAAGTTGATTTTCAACTTCTTGATATACTAAATTTTCATGTTTCTTCCCCTTATTTTATAAATAATGAAAATAGCGAGATAGGAGAATTTCAGCAAAGTTTCTACCAGGAACTTGGCGTTTTTCCACAACCTGAAGCTTTTCAAGCTTTTGATTTAGTTAATCTATTATTTGAAAATTGGATAAAAGGGGGTAATATTTTTCAGGAGAATTTGGATTATTTTGAATCTGCCCATTTTTTGTCAGCTCCGTATCAGTTTAAAAAAGTGAAAACGTCGATAAACGATGCAGAAAAATGGCAGTTAAATAGAAATCAAAACGTAATGATTTTAAAATTTACAGGTTTTACCTGGCAAAAAGACTAAAAAGGTAATCCAAGACCAAAATTAAGATTGACATTCTTCCATTTTAGATCTTCTTTTTTTGCCCAGTAACTACCGTCTATTCCACTATAAGGATATCTAAGAGGTATTCCCAAATCAAGGCGGAACATAAAATAGGTAAAATCTATTCTCATTCCTACCCCAGGACTTAAGGCAATTTGCTTATAAAAAGCATCACTCTGACCTTTAGGATTGAATGGTTCTGTGTTTAGGTTCTTTTTCCATTGAAAGTTAGACCCAGGTCTTGATTCATCTTTTTTTAACGTCCAAACATTTCCACCATCAAGAAATAGTGCGCCTTGAACTCGCCAAAAAGCCTTAAAGCGCCATTCTAAGTTAAACTCTATTTTCAAGTCACCCGTCTGAAAAAATACCAAGCGATTGCTCTCAGTAAGTGAAAAGGAATCGATATACCCGCCCGGACCTAAACCTCTGGCAGCCCAGCCTCTTATACTATTGGGGCCACCAACATAAAATTGCTTTATGTAAGGAACCGTAGTTGTATATCCAAACGGTAAAGCTAATCCTGTATTTATTCTGGCTGCAAAAGTATTGTTATTTGGCGAATTATAGTAAAATCTGAAATCCACTTCTGATTTAACAAATTGAGAAAAAACGGTTGAGAAAATTTTAAATGGATTTTTGGTCCCTGAAATTTCATCGACGGTTTTATTAAGCAGCCAAAGTTCTCCTCCTGCTGTTTCAAAATTAAAGTTAAATTGATTAGATATTCCTCTTATATTTTGGACCTTTTGGTTGGCAAAATTTATATCTCTGAATAATATACTGGCAAATAATTGTTTAGAGAAACTATTTGCCAAAAAGGGATTTGTTTCAATTATTTTTTGACCTTGAGTGAAAAAATAAGGTCGAATATAGTCAAAAGCAGCATGATTTACAGATATTCGTTTGCTTTGTCCCAGATTTAACTCTACGCCATAAGTAAGATTCGCTAATTGATAGCGGTAAAAATCTAATAACAATACATAACCTGCACTGGCAGTTAATTTTGCAGTGGAAAATTCTTCAAATTTCTTCCAGAACTCAGTATTCCCTGGACTTAAATATTTCATTAAACGCCAGGTTCCTAAATAATTATTGAAACGGGGAATAGATATGGTATTTTGAGCTCTCAGGTCTATGGTATTCCAAAATTTACTTCTTGGCTCTGGATTAAATTCTACACCAGCCGATAAATTAAACAAACTATTTTCTGCGCCACGAAGTAGATTTCTGTGTCTTATAGATGGGCTCATTGAAAATCCAATGAGATTTCCGGCACCGGCCGCATTACTTCTATTGGTATAATTTAATTCTACATCAAATCCAATTTCAATCTTTGGCGCACTGGATAGCTCAATATCAATGTCAACCACCGCTTCTCCTTGATTGATGACTGGTTTAATGCGGATAAATTTGAATACACCTAAACTGGACAGTAACCGTAAACTTTCGGTGTAATCTTCTTCTTTATATTTTGTACCTGGTCTGAATCTAATAGACTTTATTAACTGTTTAGGTTTTACCTGCCATTCTGCGTCATAACTATTCAATTGAATGCCGAACAAAGTGGTATCTATTATATTTTTTAATGAGTCATTTGTTTCTGCATTTATATTAACCCTACAATATCGAATGGTATATGAAACATGATTACTGTCATTTAATGGAAAAGATATGTTTTGATAAAGTTGGGTTTTATAGGGTATGGCCGATGTATCAACTTCTAATTCTTCAAAAACATTTTGCGAAAAATTTAAATACCCCTCATTCCTTAAATGCTTAATAATTCTCTCTTTTTCAAGGTTATACAAACCGTACTCAAAAGGTTTATTTTTCCCTAACAAGGTATTTTTACTGATATTAATTAATTCTTGTTCAATTTCTTTATCGGGACTGGTGAAAATAATCGTATCAATATTATATATGTTTCCTGGTTGTATGTTGTAGGTAATATCTCCTTTTAACCCTTTAATGGTATCCATTTTAAAGGTTACTTTTGCATCTAAATACCCTTTTGACTGGAGATAATTTTTAGCATTTATCGTGTTGGTTTCCATTTGATTAAATTTAATAATCGCTGGTTCTTCACCGATAACCTCCCTTTGCCATTTATCTAATTTTGTAGTATCGTTTATCTGACTTGCTTTGTAATAGAACCAAATCCTGGGTATGAGTAAAAATTTTTTATTGATAGCAGGTTTTAAATTGGTTTTTAAAACATAAGTTAAATTACTTTTATCGTCGATGAATTGATTTTTTGGCCATTCAATATTATTTTTTCTAAGTAAATAGGTATAATTATTTCTATACTTCGTTGTAGAACACCCCATTAACCATAATAAAGGAATAACGTAAATAACTTTAAATAATCCTTTTAACTTTGTCATATGCTTTCAAAAAATAAAATTCATCACCTAACGAGTCTGCAAAATAAAAAGTTCCGGGAACAATTTTGCGAATTCCTCATTGAAGGAGATAAGATTGTTAAGGAGTCTTTGGTTCAAAATAATTTCAAACTGTTAGAAATTTTTGCCGTTGAGCGCTGGGTCGAACAAAATGCCATTCTTTTAGGTAATAATAAACAAGTTGACGTTACTATTATTTCTGAAAAAGAACTGGGCAGAATCTCCTCTTTAAAATCACCCAACCAGGTTATAGCCAGACTCGCTTTTAGTGAGCAAGTCTTTAATCTGCCATTAGCCTCTGCGGGACTAACCATTTATTTGGACGGTATTCAGGATCCTGGAAACGCAGGCACAATTATCAGGACAGCAGAGTGGTTTGGCGTTAAACAAATCGTTTTTTCACCTGATTCAGTGGATAGATATAATACAAAATTTCTACAATCAGGAATGGGGTCTATTTTTCGAATAACTTTGCTACACATTGATTATCAAGAATTTAAAAAATTAACACTTGACTTACCTTGGTGGGGCGCAAGTCTTTCAGGAAAGAATATTGATAAATACCTTCCATCTTTACCTGGCGTCCTGGTTATGGGTAACGAAGGTTCTGGTATCAGACCAGCAGTAGAAAAGTTATTAGACGAAAAATTAAAAATACCCAAAAATAATGATGCAGAGACAGAAAGCTTGAATGTATCTGTCGCTACAGGGATTCTTTTGAATAAATTAACCAGTCGTTAAGACAAAACTATTGTTCTTTGGCCAGGAACTCATTGTACTTTAACGTTTCATAAAATCCTCCACCAACATATTTTAGTTCCGGCATTATCTGTGCGGGTTGTTTGTAACCTGGTGAGATAGTTATCCGTTCTAGTTTTTCGTTTAAATAAACAAAAGAGGGATAACCTAATTGACCATCGAGTAATGCAGCTGCTAGTTCATGATAACCTCTTGATCCTGAAGCAACAAAATTAAATGTTTTTCCTTGAAATGTGACTGGGTTCTTTTGTTCTGCATCAAATTTAACACAATAAAAATTTTCATTCAGATAGGTAGATACTGCAGGATCTGTGAACGTTGTGGCATCCATCCTTTTGCACCAGCCACACCAATCAGTGTACATGTCAATAAAAATTTTCTTCGGTTTCTTTTTTTGTAAGGCAACCGCCTCTTCTAAACTGTACCATTTTACTGGCGTTACAGCTTTAGCGTCAATGGTAGAAAAACTGAAAGCAAAACTTACGGCAATAAAGGCAAGTAGCGTCGCTATAGCAATCCAACTTTTATTCATATCTCTTTTTTTTCAAAAATAATCTATTTATTTAATACGTACAAATGTACTTTCTTATTTTAACTAAATTTAGATTATCTTGTTTGGTTAGAAATATCATTATTTTATGAAAATTATTGTAGCTATTGGAGGGTCAAGCGGGTCAATTTATGCCAAAATTTTATTAGACCGCTTAAAAGTAATTGTCAATCAGACCGAGGCAATAGGTGTCGTAATGAGTGATAATGCTATATACAACTGGGAATTAGAGATTGGGCCCTGGTCTAAAGATGAATATCCATTTACTTTTTATAATAAAATGGATTTTATGGCACCGTTTGCGTCAGGGTCTGCAAAATATGAGGTTATGCTTGTTTGTCCTTGTTCAATGGGGCTTCTCGGGCGCATTGCTGCTGGAATATCCACAGATTTAACCACCAGAGCGGCGGACGTAATTCTGAAAGAAAGGAGGAAGTTAATAGTAGTTACCAGGGAAATGCCACTCAGTTTAATTCATATAAGAAACATGGAAACGGTGACCTTAGCAGGTGGAATTATTTGTCCTGCAACGCCCTCTTTTTATGGTAAACCTTCGACCATAGAAGAAGTTGCGGGTACGGTCATTGACAGGGTTTTAGATTTATCAGGGCTTGATTGGCATAGTTTTAGATGGGGAGAATAATAATTTTATTTAAAAAAGTGTTTTTTCTCATTAATCCATTTAATTTTGCCGTCAATTTATTCACCGCTAAATTTTTCCTATATGTATAAAAATATTTTAAGGACTTTAATAATGTCCACTATCATTTTAATAACTGCCTCATGTAAGGCGCAAAATTCTGATGCAAAAATGGATTCAGTAAGTTACAGTGTTGGTGTGCTGATGGCACAAAGCCTAAAACAACAAAATTTTGAAGATTTAAATCCGGAAATTATCGCTCAGGCAATCAGCGATGTGCTGAAAGGTAAAGAGCCGAAATATTCAGTGGAAGAATGTAATAAAATGGTTCAGGATTATATGCAAAAAAGTCAATCAAGCAAATATCAGGCTAACGTTTCAGAAGGTGAAAAATTCCTTGCTGAAAATGGTAAAAAACCTGGTGTAATAACTACAATAAGTGGTTTGCAATATGAAATTCTGAAACCGGGAGACGGCGCAAAGCCTACGCCTTCTAATCAGGTTACTGTACATTATATTGGTACTTTATTAAATGGTAAGGAATTTGATAGTTCAGTAAGGAGAGGAGAACCGGCTACTTTCGGTGTCACCCAAGTGATTCAAGGTTGGGTAGAAGGCTTGCAGCTTATGCCTTTAGGGTCAAAGTACAAATTCTATATTCCAGCTAATCTCGCTTATGGCGAAAGAGGTGCAGGAGGCGATATTCCTCCTTTCGCTACTTTGATTTTTGAAGTAGAGCTAATTAAAATATTGTAAATATTGTCGTATGCCATGAACATTGATATCATCACCCTTTTACCTGGCTTGTTAGAAAGTCCTTTTAATCATTCTATCTTACAAAGAGCCAAAGACAAAGGGTTGCTTCATATCGAAATTCATGATTTACGAAATTATGGCATTGGTAATAGTCTTCAATTAGATGATTATCAGTTTGGTGGGGGTGCTGGCATGGTTTTAATGCCAGAACCCCTTTTCAATTGTATCTCTAAGTTGAAAGAAAATAAACATTTTGATGAAATTATTTTTTTGACACCCGACGGAGAAAGATTAACACAAAAAATAGTAAATACTTTTTCCCTTAAAAATAATTTACTTCTCATTTGTGGTCATTATAAGGGGATTGATGAAAGGATTCGTGAAATGTTTGTTACTCGTGAGATTTCTATAGGTGATTATGTTCTTTCAGGTGGAGAATTAGCTGCAGCCGTTTTAGTTGATGCTATCGGACGATTAATTCCCGGTGTGTTAAACGACGAAACATCTGCTTTGACCGATTCTTTTCAAGATGATTTACTTGCACCCCCGGTGTACACCAGACCTGCCGATTTCATGGGTATGAAAGTTCCCGACGTTCTTTTATCGGGCCACTTCAAAAACATTGAAGATTGGAGGCAAGAACAGGCCTACCAAAGAACAAAATCCCGACGTCCCGACCTACTTTTCGACAATGATGAATTTTAAACCTATTTATTAGGTTATTTTTTATATTTTGTTAAACTAAGCCATTATATGATACTTCTCACCTCTTTCATAATGCCCGATTTTTCTAATCCCGCCGTTTGGATTAGCTTGTTGACGCTTACCTTTCTAGAAATTGTTCTTGGTATCGACAATATTATATTCATAACTATTGCCTCCAATAGATTGTCCCTTGAAGAACAACCTAAAGCCAGATTAATAGGCATGTTACTTGCTATGGTTTTTAGAATTATCCTTTTATTTGGTATATCTACTATAATTGCCATGCAGGAACCGCTGTTTTCTGTTAATCTTTGGTGGTTTAATGGCGGTTTTAGTGGTCAAGCACTTATCTTGGCGTTGGGTGGAGTCTTCTTATTGTACAAAGCAACGAATGAAATTCACCACAAATTAGATGGTGAAAATAGTCACGATAATCCTGAAAAGAAGCCTAAAGTAAGCACGATGCAGCAGGTTATTACACAGATTGCTTTGATTAACGTTGTTTTTTCATTTGATTCTATTTTAACCGCTGTTGGACTTACCGACAATTTGATTATCATGATATTTTCGGTGATAACTTCCGTGGGAATTATGCTTGTCTTTGCTGCTCCAGTTAGTAAATTTGTAAATGAACATCCTTCTATTCAAATTCTGGGATTATCTTTTCTTATATTAATTGGATTCATGCTTATGACAGAGGCTGCCCATTTAGCGCATCTTAAAGTCTTTGATGCTGAAATAGGTACTATTCCTAAAGGTTATTTATATTTTGCCATTTTCTTCTCTTTAGTAGTTGAATTTTTGAATATGAGAGTTAAAAAGAAGCAAAAGCCTATTCAGTTACATGGATTTGGGGAAGAAGCCAAAAAGGAAGGCTTGATTGATTAATTTTAAAATTTATTTATTATGTCACAAGAAAAAAAGACTGATTTAGCCTTGCTTTTATTAAGGCTTTATGTTGGATTTGCTATGTTTTATGGCCACGGATTAAGAAAATTTAATAAATTATTTGGGGACGAAGAAATTACTTTCGCTGATCCTTTTGGTTTGGGACCGGTGCCTTCCTTAGCTTTAGCTGTTTTCGCAGAGGTATTTTGTTCTATTTTTATAATGTTAGGGTTATTTACCCGATTATCTGCCATCCCGCTAATAATAACCATGTTGGTTGCCTGGCTAATGGTTCATATTTCAGATCCATTTGGTGACATGGAATTGCCTGTTTTTTATCTGGTTAGTTATATAGTTTTGTTTTTACAAGGTGCAGGTTGGTACTCATTAGATTCATTAATGAATAGAAAACAATAAAAATGTATTCAATTACAAGCAAGTGTAGCTTTAGTTTTTATTTATTGTTTTTATTAGTGCTATCTTTTTCCTGTGCAAAGGAAAAAGAATCTGTCGCCAGCTATCAGGTAGTGGAGGGTAAAACCATGGGTACTTATTACAAAGTTACCTATAAGGATTCATTGAAAAGGGATTTTTTTAAGGAGATGGATTCTATTTTAATTGCCATTAATGATGACGTTTCTACCTACATTCCATCTTCGACAATATCTCGTTTTAATCAATCTAAAGGTACTTTTTCCGTTTCCGTTTCCGCGACCCACTTTATTGAGAATTTTAAATATGCGCAGTTGGTAGCTAATCTATCATCGCAGATGTTTGACCCTACCGTTGGCCCATTAATAAATTACTGGGGTTTTGGCTACACGGGGAGAAAACCAGTTACGAAAATAGATAGTGTTAAAGTTGATTCTTTATTGAAATTTGTTGGTTTAAAAAATATTGAATGGGTCGAAATTAATGACTCTATTTTTTTAACTAAGAAATTTCCTGAAGTAGAACTAGATTTCGGTGGTATTGCGCAGGGATATGCCATTGATGTGCTTGCTGCGTTCCTTGATGAAAAAGGAGTTGAAAATTATTTAGTAGATTTAGGTGGAGAGTTCTCAGCAAAAAATAAAAATGCAAAGGGATCTTTTTGGCAGGTGGGAATAAATATTCCTAAAGAAGACGCCGATGTAAATGCCATACAAACAGTTTTTTCATTAGTGAATGAAACTATTTCTACATCAGGTAATTATAGAAATTTTCACGAGGTGAAAGGGGTGAAATATAGCCATACTTTAAATCCATATACAGGCTTTCCTGAAAAAAATACGTTGTTAAGCGCTTCTATTTTTGGACCTAAATGCACTGTTGCAGATGGACTTGCTACCGCTTGTATGGCTATGGGATTTGATAAGGCACAACTTTTACTTGAATATTTGCCAGATTACGATGGTTATTTTATTTACAGTAAACCAGATGGCCAGATTGGTACTCACTATACCAGTGAATTAAAGGCTAGAATAGACAAACTAAATACAGTTAAATGACGGTTACACTAGATAAGGATTTATGTTTTTTTGATATCGAAAGTACAGGATTAAATGTATTAAGAGACAGAATTTTACAACTTGCCATTATTAAGTATCCGAAAAACAATAAGCCTGTCGAGGAGTTGTCTTTATTGATAAATCCTGGTGTTCCTATTTCAGAAGAAGCCTTTCAAGTACATGGAATATCAGCCAAAGACCTGGCAAATAAGCCTGTTTTTTCACAGGTTGCCGATAAAATCAATAAATTTATTGGGGAGGCTGACTTAGCAGGGTATAATTCTAACAGATTTGATATTCCTATGTTAATTGAGGAATTTGCCAGGGTAGGCATCGATTTTGATATGTCCAAAAGAAGGACCATTGATGTTCAGCGGATTTTTTATAAAATGGAACCAAGGACCTTAAAGGCGGCCTTGCGTTTTTATTGTCAAAAGGAGCTCGTTGATGCCCACGATGCTTTATCTGATGTACGTGCCACGATCTCTGTATTTGAGGGTCAATTGGCTAAGTATGTCGGTAAGGAGGTGGAAAATGATGACGGTGTGGTCGGCCCTTCGCCCATAACAAAGGATATTCAACAGTTACATGATTTCACCAACGATTTACGCTTTGTTGACGCTACTCAAAAGCTTAGAGTCGAAAAAGACGGCACAGTTGTTTTTAATTTTGGCAAATATGAAGGGAAACCAGCAGGTGAAGTTTTATATAACGATAGAAATTATTACAATTGGATTATGACGAAGGAGTTTTCTTCCCAGGTGAAACAGGCTGTAAAAAGTTTATTAAAAGATTATGCTAATAAAATGGACAAGGATAATCGTTAGAGATCAGTGGAATATCTATCTTTTTTTTGTTATTTGTACCCTTTATCTTTCCGCTTGTAACGAAGATCAAAAAGAGGGTTGCTTAGATTATAGGTATGCTAATTTTTCTGTAAATGCGGATATAAATTGCCTTGATTGTTGTAAGTTTCCTGAACTAAGAGTAATATTGAGACATCGTATTTCACAGGGAGATTCACTTTATCCGGTAGTCTATAAAGATCAATCTTATGCCTTTGCCCAGGGAGACTCCTTTATTATTGAGAATTTATCTTTTATACTTTCTGACTTTCATTTGGTAGATTTAGAGGGCGGAGAGGTCCCGGTATTAGATTCTTTATTCGTAAGAACGGTAAATCCCCAGAGAGATTCTGTTTTTTATTCCTTTTCCAATAGTTTCTTAATAGGTAATCCTAATCTTTTTCAAAAGAAAAAAGTTGCTGCTGTTTTTCATAACGGATTAGGGGTTAAAGCCCTAAGATTTACCCTGGGTGTAAAGGCGCCAGCTAACGTGCTTACTCCGACCGAATTTCCTCCAAATCACCCTCTCGTTGTTAATCAAAGTTACTTGTATCAAAAGGAAAAAGGATATATATTTGCCAATATGCAATTGAAACGAAAGGCTTTTCCTTTAGAATCAAGTTTTAATATAAGTTTAAGTGGAAATGATTTCTTGAATACCATTGAAGTTCCCGTTTTTACCAAAGCAAAAGCAGGGTATCACCAGGAAATTACGCTTGAAGTTGATTATGCTAAATGGTTCAAAGGATTAGATTTTTCAAAAGATCCCCCTGAAATTATTCGAAAAAAATGGATGGTCAATCTGGTAAATTCTTTTAAAATAGTTACTGTTTTAGAGGTCATTGATTAATCAACAAATTTTTTGTCATGAATAAATTGCTTTTTATTCTGTTATCTTTTAGTTTATTAACCTGTAATAACGAAGCGCCCATTGTTCCTACAGTGGATTTCAAATTACGGGTGATAGGTACTTTCAACGGTTTGCCATTGCAGATGTATAACCAGAATTATGAATATACCGAGGGAGTCAAAATTAAATTTCAGTTGTTCAATTTTTATCTATCAGATTTATATTTGATAAAAAGCGCTGGTTTAGCAGAAGAAAAGGTATTGCTATCTGAAGTGGTGTTGATAAATTTTATGGATATACAATCTTTATCTGCGGCAGAAAGAGGGGTGGAGCTGGTTTTTAAAAATATTCCTATTGGAAATTACACCGGTTTTCAAACTGGGGTCGGGGTTGCTCCAAGGTTAAATGCAACAGGGCCAGCTTCCTATCCACCGCCACACCCATTGGATGATAATTACTGGTCCTGGGCAGCAGGCTATGTATTTTCAAAAATAGAAGGAAATGCAGATGTAGATAATTCCGGAAAATTCGCAACCAAATTAACCTTTCATTCAGGGGGAGATGCATATTATAAGCCAGTTTCCTGGAATAAGCTTATCTCAATAAGTAAAGAATCTTCAGAAATGGTTCTAACTATTGATGTTAAAGATATCATTTGGAAAGACCAGAATAATTTCCTTGATTTTAGAAAAATCACGTCGGATCATAGCGTAAATAAAGACATTGTTTCTTTTTTATTGACCAATTTGCAGCAAGGATTGAAATATCGATAAGATGTTAAAATGGCCTCTTCTCATTACATTGTTAATTCTCAGCACTTGTAAAAGGAACACTTCCGTAGTCAACGACTTTCCCCCAATGTTATGGCCAAAAGATAATCTTAAGGATATGGAAAAAGTGGCCATTGGGGAGAAGTTGTTTTTCGACCCTATACTTTCCATAAATAAGAAGATAAGTTGTAGCACGTGCCATTTACCCTCTTTAGCTTTTACAGATGGAAAGAAGGTTTCTACTGGATTATTTCCTTTATCGAGAAGTGCTCCATCTTTATTAAATATAGGTTTTCACTCTAAGGGTTTATTCTGGGATGGTAATGCTTCAATGTTGGAAAAGCAGGCGCTTATACCAGTAAGTAACTCTCTGGAAATGGGGCTTCCCTGGGTTATTGCTGAAAAAAGGATCAATGAATCAGCTGTTTATGCCAAGGCATTCAAAAAAATATACGGTGATATTTTTATTGATTCATTAAAAATTGCTTCGGTTTTGGCGCAGTATCAGAGAACCTTACTATCAAATAATTCAAAATTTGATGCCATAATGAGGGGAGAAATGAATTTTACACCCAATGAAAAGCGAGGTTGGACTATATTTTTTGATGCTGATCCCTTATTGCCGAGCGCTGAATGTAGCCACTGCCATGTTGATCCTTTATTTACCGATTTGTCCTTTCAAAATAATGGGATTCACACAGAGGACGAGTTAAGTGGCAAATCAACTGAGAAAGGAAGAGAATCAGTAACCTTTAATCCCAATGACCGATTTAAATTCAAAGTTCCTACCCTAAGAAATATTGCCATAACGGCTCCATATATGCATGACGGTAGATTAAAATCATTAGAGGAGGTTATGAATCATTATAATATGGGTGGAAACCCTGGATTTAATGTAAATCCTAATGTCAGAAATCTCAATCTGTCAAAACAAGATATTTCCGACGTAATTGCTTTTTTACATACGTTAACTGATATGAAAATAGCCGAATAGGCGCTGATGTTAGAAACTTTTAATCCAATGAATCGTTTAGTTAAATAAATAAGGTGATTATGCATAGGATGCTAATTTTTTGCTGTTTCCTTGCCTGGGGGCTCTCTTTAGTTTCTTGTAAAAAAGACCCTGAAATATGTGTTGATTGTTTAGAGGACCTTGCGTTTAAACAGGCAATTTTAGATACTACTCCTTATATTTTAAATGTTCCATCTTGGTTACCTAAACCCATTATTCCTTCTGATAATTTATTGACAATAAAAGGGGTTGCATTAGGAAGAAGATTATTTTATGACCCAATTCTCTCAAAAGATAGTACCCAATCATGTGGCAGTTGTCATTCTTTAGATAAATCATTTACTGATGGCCTGCCCCTAAGTAAGGGAGAAAAAGGTTTAGTTGGTATCCGAAATAGTATGGCATTGGTGAATCTAGCTTATAATACCAGAGGATTTTTTTGGGATGGAAGAGTAAATTCATTAGAAAATCAGGTTCTTCATCCCATTGAAGATCCTTTGGAGATGAATAATACTATTCAAGAGGTAGAATTGAGGTTGAGAAGAAGTAAAATGTATCCCGCTTTATTTAAAGAGGCATTTGGTATCACCGCAAAAAATGAGATTACCATTGATTTATTAGCTAGAGCCATCGCCCAATTTGAGAGAACCCTAATTAGTGGAAATTCCAGATATGATCAGGTAATATGGGGGCAAAAAGGTTTTCCTGAGGAAGATGAAGCCAGAGGTATAGCGTTATTTTTTATAGAATTTGCAGGTGATGTTAGTCACCCTGGTTGTAGCCATTGCCATTTTAATCCGCTTTTTACAGATAACCAGTTTCGGAATAATGGTTTAGATTATGTAGCTTCTCTTCTTGATTTTAAAGACCCTGGAAGAAGAAATGCAACGCAAAATATTAACGATAGTGGTAGATTTAGAGTTCCAACGCTACGGAATATTGCTTATACTGCGCCTTATATGCATGACGGAAGATTCAAAACATTGGAAGAAGTTTTGCAACATTATGAAAAAGGGGGGCATGGTGTCATTAATGAAGATCCTAATATCCTTCCCTTTAAGCTTTCTAATAGAGATAAAAAGGATTTAATTGCCTTTTTAAACATGTTATCTGATCCTTCTTTTATAAATAATAAAGATTTTTCAAATCCTTTTTAATTATTATTTTTAGTCTAATTCACAAAATAATTTATATTAAATTGTAATTCAGTAATTTGTGATTAAAATAATTAAAATTATATTTCACATCGCACATAATTTGTACTTTTTTACCACTTATTATAGCCTCATATTTGTATCAACAAAAGAGAATAAAGGAATTCTCAACGGATACAAAAATAAAAAGGCTACGATAGTAGTAAAAATATACGAGGCAATCTTTTGAAGAACCTCAAGATTTATGTTCATGGGATTATACTTTGGTCAATAAGTCGTGCTGTAGTTTATAGCGCGACTTATTTTTTTTTGTAAATATGTAACTAAAGCAATACAATAAATCTATTTCATAAATATGGTCACTTCCAGTTGTTATTACCCAACTTTTTCTTTGATATGTAGTATAAAACGGCCAATTTAAATATTTTATTAAAACACTAATATTCATCTGTTTATCTTTTTTGAAATCGACTTCAAAAGGCTTTGTAATTATTGACATCATTAAGGTTTTACGTATAACAAAAAATTATAAATTATTCATTTTCAAATATATATAGTTATTTTACGATTAAATAAATGTGTTTTATAAGCTTTAAAAACTTGACTTATAGCTCAAAATATCCTTTTTTTACAAGGTTAATAATACCCCCAATGTTCAAATTAGTATTTTTTATTGATTTGTAATTCTTTACATATATGATTCGTTCAGGAAAAATCAACTTTGTACTTATCCTTTTATCACTTCCATTTTGGTTATTTAGCCAGTCGGTAAGTGTTCAATTTTCAGGTTCGCAACCAACCTGCTTTAATTTACCGACAGGTAAAATCACAGCTATTCCTGTTGGTGGAACCCTGCCTTATTCCTTCAGGTGGAGCACAGGGGCTGTGGGTTCAGAATTAATAAATGTTACCGCTGGTTCATATTCTGTTACCGTTACCGATGCATTAAACAGAACAGGAACGGGTACTTATATTTTAACAGAACCTCCTAAATTAAGTGTAAAAATGGAAAGGATTGTTTGTGGCAATCCTACGACAGTAAAAGCTATCGTAACAGGAGGGGTAGGCCCCTATACTTATGCATGGGACACTGGGTCAACCTTTGATACGACCATCATTAATGCAGAAAATAAATATTGCGTTTCAGTTACAGACAGTAGATTGTGTGGTAATATAACTTGTGAGCCTATTATTATTACCCCTATGGTGATTGCTGTTGATACAAGGAATATTTCATGTAACAGTTTTCAAGATGGTCAACTTACGGCAACGGCAGGTGGTGGAACACAGCCATACACATACAAGTGGAGTAACGGTCAAACCACCAGAGATATCAGAAATTTAGCTGGTGGCGTTTATACCGTGACTATAACAGAAAAAGGAGGTTGTTCTATATCTGCCAGAGCGACGGTTACAGAACCTGCCAGATTAACTATTCCGTTAACTATAACTCAACCGGACTGTTCAGGAGAAGCCAGCGGCAGAATTGTGGCTCAACCCGTTGGCGGCAATGCACCTTACCGTTACTCCTGGAGTACAGGTAGTTCCTCGTCTTCATTAAACTTTTTATCTTCTGGTACTTATTCTCTTACGGTTGTTGATGCTAAAGGTTGTAATGCGTCTTCAGTAACCAATTTGCAAAGTCAGTCTGCCATTAATCTTTTTACTACAAGTAAAGCAGAGACTTGTCTTGGGATGGGTGATGGGGAATTGAGAGTAAGTGCTATTGGCGGTGTTGGTCCTTATCGTTTTAAATGGAATTCGGGAGAATCTGATAGTTTAATAAAACTTAAAGTTACAGGTAACTATATAGTGACAGTAACTGATGCATTAGGATGTGTAAAATCGGCTAATGTTTTAATGACTGCCGCAGCGCCTTCACTTATAATAGATGTGTCAAATAGTGGATTAGGCTGTAATGCTTCCTCCAACGGGCGTTTACAATTAAATATACGGGGTGGACAAGCTCCATTCAGCATTCAATGGAACACAGGGGCCACCACCTCGGAAATTACAAATTTGAAAGCTGGTAATTATCTGGCTACGATTACAGATGCTATCGGTTGCAAACAAGTCATTCAAGAGGCTATAAGAGAATCTCCGCCTATTCTTTTAGATATAAGTGGGGACGATCGGGTTTGTGGCAATGAAACCAATGCGCGTCTTAGAACTACCGTTACGGGTGGGGTTATTCCTTATACCTATCAATGGTCTAATGGCAGAACGGGGCCAAATCCTGATAATATGGGTGCAGGCATGCATTATTTGACGCTAACAGATGCTAATAAATGTTCCGTTGTAGATAGCTTTTTTATTGCAAAACTTTCTGTTCCACTTGTCTCTCTGGTAGGAAACAAAATTGTTTGTAATAACGGTAGGGGAGCTTTAACTGCCCAGGTGTCTGGTTCGCCCGGACCCTACCTTTATGCGTGGAGCAATGGACAAACGGGTGCTGCAGTTGGGAACTTAGGAACTGGTTTTTATGCTCTTACCGTGGAAGATGCCAATGCCTGTTCTACCGTTGAGTTTTTTCAAATTGAAGTCGTTGATTCTTTAAGACCAAATCTGACCGTTCAACCTCCCAGATGTAAAGGTGAATTAAATGGAAGTATTTTAGTAAATAATGTATCTGGTGGTGTCGCACCTTACGCATACCTTTGGAATAATGGTAGTACTTTAAATTCAAGGACTAACCTTGGTTCTGGAAATTATTCCTTAACTATTTCCGATAAAAATGGTTGCCAGTTTATAAGGAATTTTCCTCTGCTTGAAGCTGATGCTCCTCTTGAAGTTATTCCACAGATAACAGATGTTCTTTGTGGTGTTCAGGGCACAGGGGCTGTAACCCTTCAAGTTAAAGGTGGAATTCTTCCTTATCAACAACGATGGTCCGATGGATCATTAACAAGCAATAGGTCAAATCTAAGAAGTGGTCTATATATTGTTACCGTTACCGATGCCTATGGTTGTCCGGTAACAAATAATATTAGTATAAACGATCCGGGGAATCCTGTTTGTAATCTGGCCGTTACCAAAACAGTGAGTTATCCCAGTTTAAATAATGGAGAGGCTCAGGTAGCCCCTAGTGGAGGTGTTTTTCCTTATACTGTTCAATGGAGTAACGGACAGGTGGGCTATAAAGCTGTTAATCTTGAAAATAAAAATTATCAAATTACTTTAACTGATGCTAAAGGTTGTGTGACTAATTGTACAGTAAATCCTGAAATATCTAATTCCCTGGTTGGTGATTATGTTTGGTTCGATAGTAATCTTGATGGACTTCAAACTCCTGGCGAGCAAGGTGTTCCAAATGTTGAAGTTGTTATTACCCGGCTAGATACTTTCGTTGAAAGATTTGCAGTAACGCGAACCGACGCATCGGGAAGATATTTTTTTCCTGTACCACCAGGTCAGTTTAAAATTACCTTTCAAGTGCCTGCGGGAATGGTTTTAACCAAACCAAATGAGTTTTCTTTGAACGATTCTCTGGATAGTGACGCAGATAGAAAATCAAGAATGACAGAGCCATTTACCGTATTAAAAGGTACAGCAAATTTTACCTTTGATGCTGGATTAATTCCGGCTCCTCAAGCACTTACTACCAATACAATCTGCTTAAATAATGCGACACAAACCGGGAATGGTCAATTTCAGTCAACCCTGGAAATTAGAAATGAGGTTGAAGGTCAGACATGGAGAATATTGAATCCCGTGGGTGTCTTTGATCAATTTAGCTTGCCTACCCCAAATTTACCTCGCTTAATTGCCAATAATACGTTAGTTCCCGAAGTTCAGCCTGGCGTGTATCAATATAAATTCAGACACATCGATGGGGTTAATTATTCAGCGTTAGTAACAAATGGCGTGGATACCTTGCTTTTTCAAGGAGGTACTTCTTATCCTGAAATACCCATTACCAATCTTCCTCTTTCCCAGTTAAGTTTGTGTGAAAATGGAGGTTCTTTTAAATTTAATCTGGATACTTCCGCTATCGGTAGTCTGAATATCACTTTGAACGGAAAATTAATCACTGAGATTAATCCGGCAGAACTTGGAAATGGTTCCTATAGTCTTGAAATAAATTATAATACTGGTTTACTTCAAGAGTGCATCACCATTTTAGATTTAAATGTAGTGGTACAAAAAGATAGCTGTCTGGCAAAATTAGGTGATCGGGTTTGGCACGATTTAAATCAAAATGGTATTCAAAATCTTGGTGAACCTGGCTTAGTAGGTGTTCAGGTAATCCTTTCTGTCATTGAGGGGAACAAAATTCGTGAAATGGATACTACTTATACTGATAGTACAGGTATGTATATGTTTAATGTTCCCGCAGGTAAGTACAAGTTAACTTTCGCAAAACCTAATCCCGATTATGCCCCAACGCCTTGGTTAAGAGGTTCTGATAGAAATATAGATAGCGATATGAGTCCGTTTACTATGATGACAGAGTTTATTACGGTGGATACGGGAGTAAACAGGATGGATATTGACGCGGGTTTCTATCTTGAATGTAAAAATGTTACTTCCGGTGGTGAAATCGGATATAATCAACTCATTTGTGGTCCTGGAAATGATCCTGTGAAAATAGTAAATGTGATAAGTCCCTCTGGTGTCGTCGGAGATCTTGAATATCTGTGGATGTTCACCACAGATAGAGCACTTACCTTTGATATGAATTTATTTAGCCCAATACCAAATTCTGATACTCCTGAATTTGATCCGGGGCCATTATATCAAACCACTTATTATGCTCGTTGCGTAAGAAAGAGGGGTTGTTATGGGTTTTTGGAATCCAATGTGGTTAAAGTGGAAGTTGGAAACAGAGCTACTGTAAAGGTGGTAAGTTCTCCAACAATGTGTATTAATGCCAATAATTTTTTAGAGGTTCAAACCAGTACGTCAGCGGCACAAATTACCTGGGAATTAGGCCCAGGTTTTCAATCTTCCCTGGCTTATGGTTCAAAACCCAATGTTCGTTTTTCAGGTGTTGGTACTTTTTCCTATAAAGTAATTGTAGTTGAACGTGAGTGCACCGTTTCTTTTAATGGTTCTGTAACCGTTACAAATAATCCTACTTACTGCCCATCTGTAAATGATCTGGAAACCATGTCTATTGAGGCGGAAGTTATGCCAGGTTTTGATGTAAAATTGTCTTGGCGTAGTAAAACATCGGCCTTTATTCCTACCTATACTATAGAAAGGTCAATGGATGGTATTAATTTCAAGCGACTAACTGATAAGAAATTACCTGTCATGGAGGTTCAAAGTATGAAATATTTTGAATTTGTTGATAAGCCTGACAAAATGGGTTTACATTATTATAGGGTTAAAATGAAACAGGAAGACGGAACGATGTTACCCTCTAATGTAGAAAAGGTAATGTTAATGGATAAGCCTGACATGAAAATGATGGTTTTCCCAAATCCTGTTACAGATATTTTAAACGTTGAGTATTATTTTGTAACACAGGATAACATTGAAATATCCATTTTCGATGCCAACGGACTAAAGGTGAGGGACTGGTTTTTTCCTCCCGGCCCCGCAGCCTCCAGAGCTTTAAATATCAAAGATCTGGCACCTGGTGTTTATGCCATACGTATTATTTCGGGTTATGGAAATCCTATTACCGAACGAATTATTAAACATTAATCCTTTTTTTTTCTTTAATATTATTGATAGCAAGAGATTGGTTTAGCCGTCTCTTGCTATTTTTTATTAAAAAACAGGGTAATTCGTTTCTTTCTAAGCTAATTGCCCTTATTTTTGCGCTCAATTAAAAAAAAACTGATGATTCAGACTGATTTACTCATTATTGGAGCTGGTCCCGTTGGCCTATTCACCGTTTTTGAAGCTGGTTTATTAAAAATGAGGTGTCATCTGATAGATGCTTTACCAATGGCGGGCGGGCAATTGACTGAAATCTATCCTAAAAAGCCAATCTATGATATCCCTGGTTATCCCTCTGTTTTAGCGGGAGATTTGATTGACAAATTATTGGAACAAATCGCTCCTTTCAATCCTGGATTTACGCTGGGTGAAAGAGCAGAAAGTCTTGAAAAACAAGACGACGGCTCGTTCATATTGACTACAAATAAAGGGACCCAAATTAAAGCTCCAGTCATTGCCATCGCTGGTGGTTTAGGTTGTTTTGAACCAAGAAAACCACCATTGGAAAATCTTGAATCTTATGAAGATAAAGGGGTTGAGTATATTATCAGAGATCCTGAATTTTATAGAGATAAAAGAGTGGTTATTGCGGGTGGAGGAGATTCTGCCCTGGATTGGAGTATTTTCCTTACCAATGTAGCCAGGGAGGTTTCTTTAATTCATAGGAGAAATGATTTTAGAGGTGCACTCGATTCTGTTGAAAAGGTTTTTCATCTGGCTCAAACGGGGAAATTAAATTTATTGACCGATGCGCAGATTGTAGGCTTAAGGGGTAACGGTGCTTTAGATGCTGTTCAGATCGAAAGTAAATCAAAAGGTGTTTTTCATCAGGAAACGGATCATTTCATACCTCTCTTCGGATTGTCGCCCAAGTTAGGACCTATGGCCGATTGGGGTCTTCAGATTGACAAAAATGCGATAGAGGTAAATACTTTCGATTATTCTACGAATATTCCTGGCATCTTTGCCATCGGTGATATAAATGTTTATCCAGGCAAACTAAAGCTTATTTTATGTGGTTTTCATGAAGCTACGCTAATGTGTCAATCTGCTTTTAAAATAGTTTTTCCCGATAAAAAAATTAGCTTTAAATATACCACTGTGAATGGGGTAGAATCATTTTAATAAGTAAAATAATTAGTCTATGTTAGGTTCCGAATTTGAGGAGATTGTAAAGTTGCGAAGGTCAAATAGAAGTTCTGACCCTGAGGTGGAAGTACCTGATGAGGTGATTAAAAGAAGTTTGGAAAGAGCTATTTTGTCTCCTAATTCCAGTAATATGCAATTGTGGTCTTTTTTTTGGATTCGTTCTGAAGAGGAAAAAAAGAGATTTCAACCCTTATGTCTTGATCAATATGCAGCAAAATCAGCCAAACATCTGGTAGTTTTTGTTACAAGATGAGATTTATGGAAGGACAGAGCAAAATGGAATGCAGACCAGATTAAGAAACAGGTGGTGGGCGAACCTGATAAGTATCAGAAACGAATGATTCAATATTATGAAAAGTTGCTTCCCATTGCTTATGGGTACGATTTTCTTGGTATCTATTCCTTTTTAAGAAAGAGTATTTCTTTTTTTATGAGTATAACTAAGCCATTCGTTAGAATGGGAGGGTCTGCAAAGCAACGCATCATTGTTCAAAAATCATGCGCACTTGCCGCCCAAACTTTTATGTTATCTATTGCTGCAGAGGGTTATCATACCTATCCAATGGAAGGTTTCGATGAAGTCCGGGTGCGAAAAGCGCTTAATTTACCTCGAATAGCTGAAATTAATATGGTTGTTGCTGTTGGAAAGGGCACTGAAAAGGGTATCTGGGGTGAGCGCAATAGAGTACCATTTAATGAGGTTGTATTCGTAAAATAATCTTTTAATTAAGGCTGATTTCTGTTTTAAATTACTTATCATTTTTGTATATTAACGTTTTTAACGCAATACACAAAAATGATAAGAAGAGATTTTTTAAAAAAAAGTGGGGGAGCCTTCACCGTTGTTTCTGGATTATCCATTATTCCTTCTTTTCTTTTAGGGAAAAAATGGGGTCATATTCCCCCCAGCGAGAAAATAAATTTGGCTTGTATTGGTATTGGAAATAGGGGTGCAGATATTATTAAAAAATTACATGGAACTGGCTTGGTGAATATTGTTGCCCTTTGTGACACTGACATGGGGGCACCACACACGCTGCCAATCATTAAACTTTTTCCTGATGTTCCGCAATTTCAAGATTTCAGGGTCCTATTTGATAAGATGGGAAGTCAGTTCGATGCCATAACTGCCGGCGTTCCAGATTTTTCGCATTTCCCTATCTCAATGCTGGCCATGTCAGAGGGTAAACATGTTTATGTAGAGAAACCTATGGCTCACACCTTTCAGGAAGTAGAGCTAATGATGAGAGCTGAAAAAAAATATAAGGTAGCTTGTCAAATGGGTAACCAGGGTCATTCCGATGAAAATTATTTCCAATTTAAGGCATGGACAGAGGCTGGTATCATTAAGGATGTCACTCGTATCACCGCTTTCATGAATAATGGAAGAAGATGGCATGGAATGAAAGTTTCAGATTTTTTGCCTGAACAGCCTGTTCCTGAATCTCTCGATTGGGATGCATGGCTCGCTACATCTTCATTTAAATCTTATAATAAGGGGTATATTAATGGAGATTGGCGGTCGTGGTTTGAATTTGGCAACGGCGCATTAGGCGATTGGGGCGCCCACTTAATTGATACTGCCCATGAATTCTTAAAATTAGGATTGCCTAATGAGGTAAATCCTTCCTTTATGCAGGGACATTCTCCTTTTATTTTTCCTCAGGAATCAACCTTGGTTTTTAAATTTCCAAAAAGGAATAATTTGCCAGCGCTCGAATTAAGTTGGTATGAAGGTTTTAACAATCAGCCTACGCATCCCGATTATTACGGTGAACCTGTTAGAGCAAAAGATATTCCTCCACCTACAGCTGGAAATGTAAATACAAAAAGATATCCGGGTAAGGTTATTTATGGCAAAGATTTAGTTTTCAAGGGTGGATCTCACAGTGCTCCTTTAGTAATTATTCCAGCAGATAA
Source organism: Bacteroidota bacterium (assembly GCA_017858735.1). GTDB lineage: Bacteria > Bacteroidota > Bacteroidia > Chitinophagales > Saprospiraceae > BJGN01. The sequence continues at coordinate 35,841 of JAFMBH010000004.1, read as the reverse complement.
AGCTAAAGATATGGCGTCAAGCCTGCCCGAAGTTCCGGTTAGTCCATCTAATCATTTTTTGAATTTTGTCAGGGCGTGTAAAGGCGAAGAGTCTTGCAGATCATCTTTTAAAATAGCTGGTCCATTGTGTCAGGTCATGGCTTTAGGTGTGGTTGCCCAAAGAGTTAATGCCAGGCTTGAATTCGATATTAACAAAAAAGTGATTACAAATCATGCCTTGGCTAATCAATTACTTACAGGACCTCCCCCCCGGAAAAATTGGGAACAATACTATAAATTATAGTAAAACTATTAAACGTGTAATGGGGTTACTATGTATAAAATTTTAAATAAAGTAAATATGAAGTGTCCATCATATGATGAATTGCTGGTTATGTCCGATCGACAAGGTGTTGAAATTGATTATTGTCCCAAATGCCGTGGCGTCTGGTTAGATAGGGGAGAGCTTGATAAAATTATCGAAAGATCTTTGATGTCAAGTCAAAGTCAAGGAAGTAGAATACCTGACGAAAAAAGCAGGTACATGGAGAGCGAGCATAGAGATTACAAAGATCCATATTATGGGAAGAAGAAAAAGGAAAGTTTCCTGGAAGATTTATTTGATTTCTAATAAAAAAAGCGACTGTTCGATAAAAACAGCCGCTTTTTGTTTGTAGCCCGTACGGGAATCGAACCCGTGTTACAGGAATGAAAATCCTGCGTCCTAACCCCTAGACGAACGGGCCGTTCGTGTTGGATTGTATTGTCTGTAGCCCGTACGGGAATCGAACCCGTGTTACAGGAATGAAAATCCTGCGTCCTAACCCCTAGACGAACGGGCCTTAGTGAAAAACTTTCTGTAAAGTCTTTTTCTAAAGAAATGCAAATGTAATAAGCTATTCTTACTCTTCCAATTTTTTTGCTTGTTTTTTATAAAATAAATATCCCTCGGTTTTTTGACTATCTATCCCTGTCACTTTTAATTTTTAATTTTTATTATTGATACTTATTTGGACAAAAAAATATCCTGTAAGTAGTTTTTATGTATTTTTGCAGCAATTTTAAAATTATAGTTAATGTCATTTTTACACTAAGTAAATATTTCGTAAACCTTCACAAATCAATAACATCATGGCTAAAAGAATAGCTATTAACGGCTTTGGTCGAATCGGTCGTCTAACATTTCGTAATCTCATTCAGATGGAAGGGATTGAAGTAGTTGCCATCAATGATTTAACAGATAATGCTACGTTGGCGCATTTATTAAAATATGATTCTGTACACGGTAAGTTTCCTGGAACGGTAAGTGCGGATGAACATTTTTTATATGTTAATAATAAAAAAATTCATGCCATCGCTGAGAGAGACCCTAAAGCGCTACCTTGGAAAGACATGGGAATTGACATTGTTATTGAGAGTACAGGCAGATTTACGGATCGTGAAACTGCTGGTTTACATATCAGTGCAGGTGCTAAAAAGGTTATTATCTCTGCCCCAGCTAAAGGTGATATTCCAACCATCGTTTTAGGTGTAAATGATGAAGTTATTCATGCAGATCATAATATTTATTCTAATGCTTCTTGCACGACTAATTGCTTAGCGCCAATGGTTAAAGTATTAGATGATGCATTTGGCGTTGAATCTGGCTTTATGACTACCATTCATGCTTATACCGCAGACCAAAGAATTCAGGATTCTCCACATGAAGATCTAAGAAGAGCCAGAGCAGCTGCTATTTCTATCGTTCCAACCTCAACAGGTGCTGCAAAAGCCGTGGGATTGGTTTTACCTCATTTAAAGGGTAAACTTAACGGAAATGCTATGCGCGTTCCTGTTCCCGATGGTTCTGTAACTGATTTTACGGCTACCTTAAAAAAACCAGCGACCGTGGCGGAAATTAATGCCGCTTTTAAGGCCGCTTCCGAAACTTATCTAAAGGGTATTCTTGAATATTGTGAAGAACCTATCGTCTCTTCTGATATATTAGGTAATCCTCACTCTTGTATATATGATGTCGATTTGACCATGGTACAAGGAAATACTGCAAAAATTGTGGGTTGGTACGATAATGAAGCTGGTTATTCTGCAAGATTAGCTCAATTAGCAGATCGTATCTAATTTTTGGGAGTTCTTATGGAAAATATAGATTTTAATAATAAAAAAGTACTGGTAAGAGTGGACTTTAATGTCCCTCTTTCCAGTACTTTCCAAATCACTGATGATAATAGAATCAAAGCTTCGCTGCAGACCCTAAATTATATTTTAGAACATGGCGGGGCTTTGATTTTATGTTCTCATTTAGGTCGTCCTCAACAAAAAAAATTGGAAAATGGGGAATTGAATGTTACAAAGTTCACACTTAATCATTTAACGTCCTACTTATCAGCAACTTTAAACAAACCCGTTACTTTTATATCTGATTGTATAGGTTCGGAAGCGGTTCATGCTTGCAATGCGCTAAAACCAGGGGAGGTAATACTATTGGAGAATACCCGCTTTCATCCAGGTGAGGAAAAAGGTGATAAAGAAATGGCTGGTATATTAGCTTCGTTAGCTGATGTTTATATCAATGACGCCTTTGGTACTGCACATAGAGCGCATGCCTCAACTACATTGGTAGCTAATTTTTTTACTGCTGAAAATAAGGGTTTTGGATTTCTGATGAAGGCTGAAATTGAAAATGCCCGCCATATTATTGAAAGTCCTGAAAAACCATTTACCGCTATTATTGGTGGAGCAAAGGTTTCTGATAAAATGTTGCTTCTTGATAAAATGCTGGACCAGGTGGATAACTTAATTATCGGAGGTGGTATGGCTTTTACTTTTATAAAAGCCAAAGGGGGGCAAATTGGGAATTCACTCGTTGAATTAGATAGACTCGATCTTGCTCTTCAATTAATGGAGAAGGCAAAATCAAAAGGTGTGAATTTACTTCTGCCTGTTGACGTTATCGCTGCCAATACATTTAGTAACGGTGCTGAAAAATTAGAAGTATCTTCTGATAATATTCCGGAAGGTTGGTTAGGATTAGATATAGGTCCTAAAGCAGTGGAAACTTTTGTTTCAACTATCAAATCAGCAAAAACTATTCTTTGGAACGGTCCTATGGGTGTTTTTGAAATGCCTTCTTTCGCTAAAGGTACCTTGGCCATAGCGGAGTCTGTAGCTGAAGCAACGCAAAATGGAGCCTACTCTTTGGTAGGTGGCGGAGATTCTGTCGCTGCTGTCACTCAGGTAGGCCTTTCAGACGCGGTTAGTTATGTTTCAACGGGTGGTGGCGCTTTGCTTGAAATGCTGGAAGGAAAAGTTTTACCAGGTGTTAAAGCCATTAGTGAATAAAGTTGTTATCCAGTCTGTCCTGTTGCACTGGCAATAGCATTGATAGTCAGCAATAGAGAAACTAGTGTTTTATCTGATTGCTGACTGTCATCGCTTTTTACAAGCATTCTCCATTCCTTTAAAAGCTTGATTTGACTTCGGTGTAAGTCCTCAATAAGAGAGTTCCTCAATAAATTAGAATAGTAGTGCCTTGGTCTTCTTTCCTCCAATGTTTTATCAAGCAGAAAAGACAAATGCGCCTCCGTTAAAGAGAGCTCCTTCTCAAATAATTGCGAAAATTTATTTCTGATATTCTTGTTATCTACTAATTCTGCGTAATCTTTCATAATATGAATGGAAGAACGTGCGAGACTGGTATCTACATTGGTAATAAAATAACGAATGAATGGATCATCCTTTAAAGCGATTTGGAATTTTTCATAATCCTTCGGACGTTCTTCTCTCAGCTTTTCTAATGTCGAACCTATCCCATACCATGAAGTCATGTTATATCTGGCTTGTGACCAGGCAAATACCCAGGGAATGGCTCTTAAATCTGCTAAAGAGTAAGCACCTGTTCTTCTGGATGGGCGGGAACCAATTCTACTTTGTTCTAAGGCGTCAATGGGTGTTGCCTGCCTGAAAAACGCTATGAATCCTTGTTCATTCAACAGTTGGGTATATACGTTCTGACTTTCCTGTGCCATCCATTCCAATATATCAGCTAAAGGATGACCAGAGGGTTCTTTTAATGAGCCAAGAAGGCTGTGAGAAAGTGAACTGGCTGTTAAAACTTCTAAATTATATACTGCATTTACTCTATTTGCATATTTTTGTTCAATGGTTTCTCCTTGTTCCGTTAACCGTATATCGCCATTAAACGAATGTCCGGGAAGTGCCTGTACAAAATAATGGGTTGGACCAGCACCCCGGCTTATGGTTCCTCCCTTTCCATGAAAAAATCTAATTTTTATACCAAATTTGTTTGCAGCGTTCGAAAGATTTATTTGTGCCTTATGCAAATTCCATTGACTACATAATAGTCCGCCATCTTTATTACTGTCACTGTATCCTATCATTACCTGCTGGGAAATGGTAAGTATTTCTTGTTGTTGAGCCTGATATTTCAGACTTCTTAGGGTAACAGGGTGGGATAAAAAGGCTGCTAATATTGCCGGTCCGTTGGAAAGATCTTCTATGGTTTCCAGAAGTGGCACGACAGGTAACATGCAGACCATTCCATCTGGTGTATATCGGGTGAGTCCAGCTTCTCTTGCTAAAATATATACAACCAGCAAATCAGAAACATTTCTGGTCATGCTAACTATTAATGAGCCTATTCCTTCCGTTCCATATTGCTGAACGTGCTCAGAAATAACCGCATAAACTTCCATTACATTTCTGGCTTCATCTGCTAAATCATTCAAATTTCTAACGAAAGGCCTGCCAGATGTCAGCTCTTCTTCAATAAATTCCAGCCTATCTTCCTCCGACGCATGAATAAACCAGTCACCGGATTTACCCGTGGCATTAATTAATTGGGAAATTGCCTTATCGTGAAAAGCACTGTTTTGTCTTACATCTAATTTGGCGAGGTGAAATCCAAAAGTTTCTACAAGGCGAATGCTTTCATGAATTTCTATTTCTGAAATAGTAATTGCTCCATAATCTTTAAGAGCAGATTGTAACAATACTAAATCTTTTTTTAACTCAAAGGAATATCTGTAGCTAATACTCCTTTCATGTAATGCGGTGGCATGCCCCCTGGCTGTAGCAAGAGGTAATTTTTCAATGATTAAACTTATAAATTGTCTGAAAGCTTCTCCTTTGTTCCTGTTATAAACTTCGTAGGCATTTTCACCCAGTTCTAGTAATAATTCTCCTACTCTCCATTGTAAATGATCGGGTGCATCCTCAATGTTTAATGCAAAACTTAGTTGTTTAACAAGTTGTGTCAACTTTCTCCTCAACACAACAAATGCATTGAGTCGCAGTTGTTTTAGCGTTTCGACGGTTACTTTTGACGTAACTAATGGATGCCCATCCCTGTCCCCACCTACCCAATTGCCAAAGGTGACCTGTGGAAAAGCTTTATGCTCAAATAAATCTTTTTTATTATAGCCCAGAAACTCCCAGGCTTGAATAAGTCGCCTGTCGAGAATAGGTAAAACTTCAGGAAAAACGTTAGTAAAATAATGGAGTACATTTCTTATTTCAGATGGAACGTCAGGTTTCTCTAAATATATTTCTCCTGTTTTCCATAATCTATATAACGATGACTTGATTTTCTCTTTATTTGTCAACAACTCCTGACTGGAAAACATGGTATTTTCTCTCTCTACAAGTAAAAGGTACAATTCTCTGTGGTGTTCTAATACCGTGGCTCGTTTTGCTTCTGTTGGATGTGCCGTCAAAACGGGTTCAACTCTGGTGTTTTTTAAAGCCGATGTAATAGCAACTGCATCAATTCCCGCTTGTTTAACTTTGTTAATTTGGTAAGCCCACAATCCTCTGACTTGACTTAAATCTTGATTTTCTTCTTTTCGACGTTGTTGAACTGCACCATTAACTTCAACAATATGAACTAGTTGAAACAATATAGAGTATAGTTGAACCCCCCTGTCGTCAAGAAATGTACTAACATCTATTTTGTTTTGTAACAAAGGTATCGTACTTGCTACATCGATCTCACCGTTTTCAATGAGGACATCTTTGAATGCCTGCAATAAAAAAGATAAATCTTTATATGGTTTACCTAGTTTATCAATGACTAGGTCAAGAATATTTTCTGGTTGATTCCGCATAAAATTAAATGTTGCGGTTAAGGCATCGACAAATGTAGGTCTTTTAACTTTCTTTTGTTTTATTATTGAGAAATTACATTTTTTTCAAACTGTTAATTTTTTGTTAAAATAATAAAGTTTATCTTTGTCCAAATTCTAAGAATAAATTCATGAAAGGAATATATCTGTTCATTTTTTTAATTACTGCAATAACATTGAACAGCCAGGCTATTTATGAAAATTCTGTTGTTTATCCTGTTTATGACGGAGATGATTTAGGGGTTATATGGAAGGGTAATCAGGTTAATATCAATGTTTGGGCACCTACCGCTTCTGATGTTTCTTTTCAACTCTATAAGGATGGGCATGGCGGTAATCCATTGAAAGTTATTTCTTTAAAAAAACAGGTAAAGGGTAATTGGACGCACAAGCTTGCCGGTGATTGGGAGGGGTACTATTATACCTTTAAAATTAAATACAAGAATACCTGGTTAAATGAAGTACCTGATCCTTACGCGAAAGCAGTTGGGGTTAATGGCAATAGAGGAATGATTGTCAATCTGGAGAAAACGAATCCAGAATTTTGGGCATTTGATAAAAGTCCTGTCTTAAAACATCAGACCGATGCTGTTATTTATGAACTGCATGTCAGAGATGCCTCTATTCATCCTCAAAGTGGTATAGTAAATAAAGGGAAATTCTTAGGATTAACAGAAGTAGGCACAAAATCTCCTATGGGATTACCTACCGGTCTCGATTACATAAAAAATTTAGGCATAACACATGTTCACCTTTTGCCTTCTTTTGATTTTAAGTCATTAAATGAATCTGTATCGACTCCTCAATATAATTGGGGGTATGATCCTAAAAACTATAATGTACCAGAGGGTTCTTATGCTACTAATCCTTATGACGGTAAGGTTAGGATAAATGAGTTTAAAAAATTAATTCAATCCTTTCATAGCAATAATATTGGTGTCATACTCGATGTTGTTTATAACCATACCGGAGATACTGAAAATTCTATTTTTAATCAGTTGGTTCCCAATTATTATTATCGACAAAATAGCGAGGGTGGTTTTTCTGACGCCTCTGCTTGCGGTAATGAAACGGCTTCGGAAAGACCTATGTTTAGAAAATTTATGATTGAATCTTTGCTCTACTGGGTAAATGAGTATCATATTGATGGTTTTCGGTTCGATTTAATGGGTATTCATGACCTAAAAACGATGGAACTTATAAGGGATACCCTCGTAAAAGTGAAACCAGATATTCTATTGTACGGTGAGGGATGGACGGCAGGTGGAAGCCCTTTACCTGATAATAAAAGGGCCATTAAATCAAATATTAAAGGTTTAACTGGCATTGCTGCTTTTTCTGACGAAATAAGAGATGGACTGAAAGGTCATGTCTTTACCCCTTCGGAGAAGGGTTTCATTAGTGGAAAGAATGATTTGGCAGAGTCCGTTCGTTTTGGTATCGTCGGTGGAGTTTTTCACCCACAAATCAATTATGAAAAGGTAAATTATACTAAAGCTCCCTGGGCTGTGGAACCTAATCAAACGGTCGTTTATACGTCCTGTCACGATAATCATACCTTGTGGGATAGACTTGAAATAGCTAATCCAACGGTTTCAGTTCAGGATAGAACCTCTATGCAGAAACTAGCTATAGGTATTGTGCTGACATCTCAGGGGATTTCCTTTTTGCATGCGGGTTCTGAATTTTTAAGAACGAAAAACGGAGTGGAAAATTCTTATGAATCTCCTGATGGAATTAACCAAATGGATTGGGTAAGGAAAGACTCTAATAGTGTGGTGGTGGATTATGTCCAAAAGTTAATTCAACTTAGGAAAACTCATCCGGCTTTTAGATTGGGAAATGCAGCGGACATTCGGCAACATATTACATTTAACAAAGAACCAAAAGAGGGCTTAGTTGAATACAGTATTGAGAAAGCACCAAGTGAACCCTGGAAATATATTCATGTTATGTTTAATGGCACTGACAAAGACCAAAATGTTAGCTTTCCTTACGCAGATTGGAAGACAGTCGTGGATGATCAAAATGTTTTTCTAAAGCCAGGGGGTGGTTTTACAGGTAGGACTGCAATAATTAAACCTTTTAGTATGCTTATCTTACAATGTGACGAATACCTTATTGAACCAAATCTTAAAGAATAATTGGTTCAAAACTCAGCGATTTTAATTTTAATTTTTATATCCCATGAAATTTTACACAAACTTAAATCAGTTACTTTTATTTTTAATTTGCAGCACTTTTTATAGTTGTAAATCAGATGAAAGTATTGATAATGAAGCAGAAAAAAGTCCTCCTGTCTTTCAAATGACAGATGTTGGGCCTGAAACTGTGCCTTTGATAGATAAAGAGGTAGAGAGAATTGTGAATGAAATGAACGATTATGAAGCCAAAGGTCCCATTACCGTAAAACATATCGATGGCCTCGCTGAAATGACTTTGTACAATTTAGCAGGCGTTCCTGTCGTTATCAAAACACAGAAGGCACAAACAGAACAATGGTTTTTTCTTTACAACAGAAGGGTAATTTATTTGAGGGAATTGATTTATCAAGATGATTCATTAACTGAAAATAAATTCTATTATTCCAACACTGGGATGATTAATGCCACTCAAAAGAAGGCAGAGAATCAATCTGAATTGTCGATTGTATCCTCTTCTAAATTCAGAAAAGGTTTCAACAAAGACTATCGTTTGGATGTGCGTGGAGTAAATTTTTTAGTCATTGGTTTCCTATATGGAGATTTATAACCTAAGTAGTATTTACTGCTAACTTCCATTTATCTAATGAAAACAGGGCAAATAATTATATTTTTCTTCCTTTTGATTATGCCGTTCATGGGATTTTGTCAAAATCCTGTGGAGGTTAGTCAAAAGGTCGATTATTTTTCTTTACCTGAGCCAAATTGGGTGGAAGTTAAAAAATCAGATAGCTTAATGCCAGGAAATAGGATATCAGTTCCTGTTCTTGTTGATTTGAATTTGCTAAATAGTGGTAAATGGTCTATAGATCAAAGTGGCTACCGACGTTGGAATCTTAATATTGAGGCTTCGAATTCTGCCCTTGCATTAGCAGCTCTTTTGGATACTTTTAGTTTGTCAGATGGGGCAGTTCTGTCGGTTTTTATAGAAAATAAAGATTATCCTTCATCCAGATACATAGGTACGGAAGGAAAAATAGAGAAAAAATTGTTGGGTTTTTTTTCTTCAAATAAAATAAGATTAGAACTTATTGAGCCACCAAATACTGACATTAAAAGTGTTATCCATATTTTTAGGATGGATATTGGATACAAACCTGTTTTTGATAATATAGAGAGTGATGTTTCCAGAGGAAATAGTGAAACCTTAGGTTTTGGTGCTTCTGAAGCATGTCATACTAATGTTATTTGTCCGGAAGGAGATATCCTTCAAAAGGAGAAAAATGGTATTTGTAGAATTTATGTGGTTGTTAAAGAGGGTATTGGATTTTGTACAGGAAATTTGGTGAATAATACTAAATTAGATGGGAAACCTCTTATTTTATCTGCGTTCCATTGCCAGGATGGTTATACCCCCATGTATGATTTTTGGAGATTCGATTTTAATTATCAATCTCTGACATGTAATCAACCCGCAATTGAACCCGTTTTCTCCTATATTCAAGGTGCTAAATTACTTGCTGGCAGACTTGAAAATGATTTTTTGTTGTTTGAGCTTTCCGGTTCAATTCCTTCTTCTTTTAATCCTTATTTTTTAGGTTGGAATAGGTCTGCTACAGGTCCCCAAAAGAGTAAAATGGCGCATCATCCTAAAGGTGACATTAAAAAGATAGCCATTTCAAATCGCCCAGCACCTGTTTTTACCAGTACCATTAAATGGGATAATAATAGGATATCGCCTGCAAATCATCATTTTGTAGTTCAATATACTTTCGGTTCATTTGAAATAGGCTCTTCAGGTTGCGCCTTACTCAATGAAGCAAATCAAATAACTGGTCTTTTACACGGTGGATCAGCAAATTGTACGGTGTCAAGTGGTTATTTTTCGCGTTTCTCCTTGTCATGGGAAGGGGGAGGAACTTCGTCCACTCGTTTAAAAGATTGGCTGGACCCAATTTTATCTGATTCTTTGCAAATCAGGGGGTTAGATAACCCGATGGTAGAAAATGGAAAGGTTGCTGGCGTTATATATACAGAAACCAATACGCCAATCCCAAACACAAACGTACTATTGATTGGGGATAATGGTTTTTCTGTCTCTACCGTTTCTGATGCTCAGGGCAATTACTCTTTTTCAGGGCTTTCAACAGGTAATAATTATATCCTGGATTTTGCTAAATCCAGTTCAATATTAAATGGCTTGTCTACTTTTGACTTATTGCAGGTTCAGAAGCATATTCTCAATAGGGAAAACTTAAAAAGTCCATTTAAAATGTTGGCTGCCGATGTGAATAATTCCGGGAGTATTTCTACCTCAGACCTTATTTTATTAAAACGTGCGCTGTTAGGATTAATAACTAATTTTGAAAAAGTGCCAATCTGGCAATTTGTTCCATTTGAGGATGGTTTTATGAATATTTCTGCCCCTCTTTTAGGGCTCAACTTAAACGCCTTTATGGTCCAAAATCTTCAATCCCCCATTCTTGATAAAGATTTTATTGGGGTAAAAGCAGGGGATATTAATAATTCAGCCTCTGTAAATGAGTAGTATTCTTTTATAGGGAAAACTTACTATAAAAAGTCGGTTACTACTCCACTTTTATCCATTTTTCTATTTGAGTATATCCTTTTTCATTCTGCCATAGTATGATATATAAACCAGGTACTACTATTCTACCTAGACTGATTTTTTCCTGACCATCGACCTTTATTTGTTCTTGTAATTGACCATTTTGATTGTAAAGAGCAATGGTTCCAGTTCTATTTTGTTCTTTTTCGTCAAATTGTATCATCGCTTCCAATTTTCCTGGGTTAGGATAAACACGAAAAGCTTTATGTTTTAAAATAGATTGTAGGCTTGTCTGAAAGGATTGTTCGATGCTAAAGTTATCAACACCAGCTTCTACCAAATGGGGACTTGTAGCCAAATCACCAACAATAAAATGGATGTTATTTTTAGATCCAATTTTTATTCTATTTTGAAAATCATTAATAATAAGTGTTTTCCAGGTTGTGGTATTTTCATATTGCTTATGCAGTAAGATGGAATCACCTAAGCCATTGGTTGCATAAATAAATAACGTATCATTTGGTGTTGAATTACCTCCTGAATTAAAGAACCATATATCCACATTTAAATGAAGTTGTACATTAGGAGCAAAGGTCATTGCAGGTGAATGCAATTGTGTTATACCATTGTCAATGTCCCCAACTCCAGGGTCACCGCCTATATTTCCAGTTACGAAAGCGGTATTGCCTTCATCATTTGGACTATCATTAAATGGTGCTGAAGTCAAATTATTATACTTCGTGCCAACGGGAGTGGCTCTTTCCCACTTGCCAACTGTTGCTGTATTTGTTACTGTCCAGCCAAGGTCAAAATTGAAATTATCTGTATAACCATTCATCAGTTTTTCACTAATACTTTGGTTAAAAGGAATCGTAATGTTTTTAAAAGTTAAGGGTTTATAACCCCATTTACCTGAGGAAAATTGATAGGATGAAGGAATAATATTTGTTATCGAAAATGATCCGTTTTCTAACGTTTTTGTATTTATCGATAAATTACCCTCCTTGAATAATCCTACTTCTGCATTTGAAACGGGTAAACCAGATTCATTAGAAATGATTCTTCCAGTCAGCGTGGAAGTAGGTAATTGTGACAAATAAATGGTATCATTTTTTAAAGAAAATGAATTTGATAATAGCTTTAATATCCTTTTTGTTTCAAAACCATTTTTACTTACTACAATATTTATATTGCCAGTTTCTGGGGTTCCCGTTTTAAAGCGTCCGAAGCCGTCGGACAGTATTTCTCTATTTATTAATCCTTCTATGGAAATCTTAGCTCCATTTACAGGTGTTTTTGTGACTGAATCAAGCACTATACCCTCAAAACGAGCCGCTCGCGTGTAATTTGGTTCATATACAAAAAGGCCATTATCCATATCACTGGCAAGAATGAGGCCAGATGGAAGGAATGGATAGGCACCCCAGCATCCATTTCCACCTTTTGTTGTTCTACCAATGCCTACTTCTACCATATTGGATGGGTCAGAAACATCTGCTACAGAAACTCCTTCTTCATACCATGAGGTTACAATAAAGCTACCTTTAGCATTTTTAATATAATGAGTGTTGTGAGGTATAGCGTTTTGGTTTAGTAAAACGGGGGGACGAAAACTATGTAATAATTTTATATCGGAAGGATTTCCAACAGAGTAAGCATCGACTTTACCCTGTGGCTTTTCGTCGGTAGTAAACAGGTATTTATGATCATCAGATAGCCAGACGTTGTGTGTAAATCGGGTAGTGGTAGGATGCGAAGTTAATTTGATAATATTTTTTTTATCCTTTATATGATACACTGAAAAAATGCCTGCATATATTTCAGCGCTATACAAGGTATCATTGCGAACGTAATTGTCATGGCTATAAACTGCGTCAGCAGCACCAACGAAGGTAGGTTCGTCCGGATTAACATTTAAATCATAAATTAATACGCCTCCGGATTGTGGGGAACATCCTGATAAGTACATGAAGCCTTTTTCATCAATCCAAAGGTTATGACAATTGCCTACATTACCTGGATTAACAGAAGTTGGAGCCGGTAAACGGCTATATTTAAACGTTATTTTAGAGGGAGCTTCTGTCATATTAATAATAAGCACCCCCTGGTTTCCTTGATCAGCCGTAGCGTAAACATGATTTTTATAAGATTTCATATCTCTCCAAATGGAGGTATTTCCTGGTATGAAAGTATCTCTTTTTGGAATTTTTGGATCTTTTAATGAATAAATGGCTGTTCCTGTGGTAGTACCTAAAATAGCATATTCTATTCCATCTTTTCCAACAAAACCCCAAATGTCGTTATATTGAGAATATTCATCGGTTTGGCTCAAACGTTTCAAATTTATATCAGTGGAACCATAATTATTTTGATACTTGACCACATCCTGAGATAGGAGGAAAGTTGGAAAGGCGAGGATAAAAAACAACCATTTTTTCATAAAATTATTTTAAGGGAATAACGGCTAGCGTTATTCTTGATGTACAAGTTAATTGGTTATTTGCATTACTAATATCTATTTGCCAAACCTGGATGGTTTTACCAATTCTTATTGGTTTTACCGTCCCAACAACAGGAGGTTCACCCTCTTTTACTGCTTTTAAATGATTTGCATTTATCTCAACGCCAACTATAGTATGAGTACTTAAATTTTCGAGACAAAGGGTTCCGGCAAAACTACCCAGTGATTCTGCCAGGGCAACACTGGCTCCTCCATGAAGAATTCTAAAAGGTTGAACTGTTCGATGATCCACGGGCATACTTGCCTTTATAAAATCTGGGCCAACTTCTATTACTTGAATACCTAAAGTTTCCATTAAAGTGTTCTTACCCATTTCGTTGATGGCTATTTCATTGGTAGGCTGTTTCCATATCATAGTAAAGTGTTTAAAATGTATTATTTTTACGATGCAAGTTATCCAATTATTTAATAGTGAATTTCAAATTTTTAAATAAACATATAAACTATTTGCTTTGTTGTAAGGGAAATTTCATTGTAAACAGCTTAAAATTCATAATAGGTGAACTTGTTAAACAAAAACGCTTCTGAATTTTTGACCCAATTTTATACAGAAACTTGCCTTAAAAATCTTGACAAAAGGCTTTTAGACGTTTATGAGGAAATTGAAATGACGGGGACGTACAAACTTACTTTAGATGAATTGACTTTTGGTGCTTGTGCTGCCTGGCGAAATAGCAATAGGTGCATTGGAAGACTTTTTTGGAAATCTCTGAAAGTAGCTGATGGAAGAGCTATCAGTACCTTCGAGGAAGTTAAGATGGCTATTTTAAATCATCTGGAATTTGCTACCGGAAATGGAAAAATAAAACCACTTATCACTATTTTTCCCCCGGAATCACCTGAAGGAATTGCCCCAATAAGATTTTGGAACAGTCAACTCATAAGGTATGCTGCTTATAAAAAAAATGGGCAAATATTAGGAGATCCCGCTCAATTAGATTTTACTGATGTTTGTCTCTCTTTGGGCTGGAAAGGAAAAGGAACAGCATTTGATGTTTTACCTGTCGTTTTTCAATTTGAAGATAAAAAACCTCTTTTTTTTGAATTACCAGCTCATTTAGTAAAAGAAGTGGTCATTCAGCATCCTGAATATGAAAGTTTCAATGATTTAAACTTAAAATGGAACGTATTGCCCGTTATTTCTGATATGGTCCTGGAAATAGGAGGTATTCATTTCCCTTCAGCTCCTTTTAATGGATGGTATATGGTAACTGAAATTGGTTCCAGAAACTTAGGGGATGAAGACAGGTTTAACCAATTACCCAAAGTAGCTGAGGCCATTGGCCTGAATATTTCTGGTAAGGATATGTTTTGGAAAGACAGGGCTTTATTAGAATTAAATTATGCCGTGAAAACCTCTTTTGACAAAGAGGGTGTTTCAATAACAGATCATCACGAATCTTCTGAGCAGTTTATGAAGTTTATTCAGCAAGAAAATAAGTTAGGAAGAGAAGTTATGGCTGACTGGAGTTGGATTGTGCCGCCTAACGCTGGATCAACGATGAAGGTTTTTCATACCTTATTTGAAAATAAAGTGATCAGTCCAAATTTTTATTATAATAATCCTGTATGGAAAAAATCAAATGCTCAATCAATGAATAAATGCCCCTTTCACATTATGTCTAAAAAATAAAAGAGGAATACACGAAACGTGTATTCCTCAATGAAAGGGACTTTTTCTTATTTAGCAGAAGATACAGCTAAAGAATAAATAACTAATCCAAATCCAATTTTGTTTACAGCATCACCAATGTTATAGATAATGTCTAATGACTCCAAAGGTAAAACACCGTCTAACCAACCACCAGGAATGGCCATGTAACCAATTGGATAGATTGCCCAACCAACTAATACGAACCAACCTAATGTTTTGAATGCACCTTGTAGCGCAGGGTCATTTGAGTTTCCAGCCAATTTTTTAGCTGATCCCAACCATACCTCATAAAGAATACCTACGTATCCGACAGTTGAGATGAAACCCCACATTACTGACTGATCACGGTAAACTGTTTCACCCAAATAACCAGCAATTAACATTAATAATGAATAGGCAATCATCTTCCATAACAATGAAACAGTAGCACCAAATGCCTTTAAGATCAAATAAAACTCAACGCACATTAATGGTACAGTTAAAATCCAGTCGATGTAACGGAAAGAAGTAGGAGAAGTACCATTTTCTGCCCAAAATGAGCGCATGTAGAAATAATGTACTGCTGCAATTCCCGTAATCATACCAGAAATTAATAATGAATCTTTCCATTTTCCTGATACATTGGTCATTTGAACAAAAAAGAATACCGTTGAAGCTAACATCGCCATTGAGCCAATGAAAAATGTAAAGCCTACATAATCACCTTCTTTTAAGGTTGCAAGAAACAGGTTTGAAAAGTTTTGTAATGCATCCATAGCAAAATTTATTTAAGTTGTTAAAAAATTACGTTGTTAATGTCAAAAGTTTTTTCCTTCTATGCGAAGATATAATAAATCCATCATTATCATGTGCGGTAAGGTTATTACAGCTATAAAAATAAACAAAAGAGCAATCCCTTGGTTCACGGAAATGTAATTTCCTGAAAATTGAAAAGCTAAAAAAAGGCCTAAAAGGGCAATCACTGTGAATGGAAATATTTCACGTACATATTTTCTTAAGTTATAATTTACCCTCGTGGTTTTGAAAAAGTTTATCTGGTCCTCAATAGAAGGAATTGCATGCCATAAAGTAAAATATATCGCGAAGCCTATCCACAATGGACTGTAATAGAAAAGACCAAATAAAAGGAAGACATTCAGTATTTCATGTAAACCGTTTTTAATATTTATATGCTTGCTTAACATTAGGATTACCCAATGTATAATCATCAAAATGCCAGCCGAAATAGCTAGTTTGTTTCCTGTTTCCTCAGATATTGTTAGAATATCAGGGTTTTTTGAGAGAGATTGTATTACGGGTAATGCTGTTTCAATATGAGCAAAAATAGGAGTTAATAAAACAAAACTCCCGGATAAAAAAATGGAAATTAACTTGATATATTTTGATTCAATGGGGGATATATACAAATTTGATTGACCAAAGTGGTAGATGGATATCAAAATGAATAATCCCAGGGAAAATGTTGGGAATAAATACCAACAACCTATATACAATAAAATTAATCCTATGTATGATGCGAAAAATAAAGTATTCTTCTTGTTATTTTTATCAACCCTTTTGTTGATTAAGTTGAAAAAAAGTAAATGATCGTTTGCCCCATGAGGAATGCCTATGAATACAATTAATACTAAAGCAATCAAAAGAGAACTTGAAACAAATAATTCATGTTTAATTAAACTCACCATGATTATAATCAGGGTAAATAATTGAACCATTAATTGAATTCTAGGATTTCTCATGATTATCTTATGGTTTGATAAATGGGAGAATACAATTTATCCTTTATTCGTCGCGGCCAGTAAATTTCAATCAATGCACTAATAAATACCTTTACAGGTAAGGTTGAAAATATTTTCATTTCACCAAAAATACCCGTCTTTTCCGATAAAAAGGTTAGTATGGTTCCAATATTGTTTCCCTTAAATAAAGATATGAAAATAGCTGATTTATTAATTTCCTTTTTTTGAAGCAGATGTAGTAAAACGGTATCGTAAAAAGAAAATCTGTTTTGAATTTTCTTTTTATTTAAAGGTAAATTATCTGACTGTATAGATTTGATAATCTGGTTCACTTGCTTTTGTATGAGGGAAAAAGCAAATCCAGTACTTGGTTTTAAAGCGCCACCAACAATCCCTATCGGAATTATATGATTATGAGTGGTATCCGGGTGGATAAATTCCATTGGAATAACCCCCTTTTCCTTTTCCATAATGGTGAATTTTTCAATCTGTAATGTTTCCTGAATATACTTTTCAATTTGTTCGTCATAGGCTTCATCAGCCAATAATTGCTTTGAAAAAATAGTATATTCAATGAGCGCTTCTCTTTCAGAATAGGGTAGAACATAAAAAAATCGGACATCCTGATGCTGCTCAGTTCTGAAATCCATGAATGTTGCCGTATTTTTTTCGAATACTGGTTTTTCCGTTTTTACAAACCATCCCTGAAAATGTTGTTTTAAAGCAGAATTGGTGGAATAACTTTTGGGATGACCAGCACTGATTGCGGTTGAGTTGAACAAATAATGGCAATGAAATTTTTGTGTTTTTGTCTCTAAACAAGCCCCTGATTCAAGTCCATAAATACGTTCAATGTTTTCTTCGATTATATCGATATTTTTCGCATTTTTCAGCACTTCGTAACTGTATTTGTAAAAATCTCCAGATTTCACACCGACATAATTAAAGGGAAGAATTTTTTCCTTCTTTTCATAATTATCTGAATAAAAGGTCAGATTTTGCCAAACAGTGGTAGTAAAGGGTAAAGGCGAGAGGTTGGGTAGGTCCCAAAAGCACCAGGTTTTATCCTGGTTTGTGTGTATATTATTGTCTATCAATAAGATAGACTGCTTAACATTTGCTTTTGATAACGCCGTTGCCAGACTTAACCCAGAACATCCTGCACCCGCTATGACGAAATCGTAAAATTTCATTTAAAAAACTTTTTAGGTTTAGACGAAAATTTCTTACTTATAATCAATATTAACTATAAAAATTTGAAAAATTAAATTTTATGGAATTTAATTAAGTAAAAAAATATTACTCAAAATAAAATCGTGTTTGAATTCTCCCATTTTATCCACTTTTCTGCATTATTAAACCAGGTTAATTGTCTCTTTGCATATTGTCTTGTGTGCTGTTTTATTTTCAGAATGGCTTCTTTAATTTCATACTCATTGGAAAAATATTTGAAAAGTTCGGTATAACCAACGGTTTGTAAAGCTTTTAATTCCTTGAACTCTTGAAGAGAGCGAACTTCATCTACCAATCCATCTTGTTCCATTTTATCTACTCTATCATTTATTTTTTGATAAAGTAGGTCTCTCGGGGGACTCAAATAAAAGCAATGAGTTTCAAAAAATCTGTCCACTTTTTTTCCTGTCCTGAAGGTTGAAAATGGTAGGCCGGTTTCTCGAAAAATGCTGATAGCTCTGATAAGGCGCACAGGATTATGTTGATCTACTATCTGGAAATAATTTGGGTCAACTTCTTGTAGTTGCCCTTTTAAATAATCTATACCTTTTTCAAGATATTCTTTTTGAAGCTGAACAAGGATGTCAGGACTTACAGGGGGAAATGTATCGATTCCCTCAAGCATGGCCTTGAAATACAAGCCACTTCCTCCTACGGCAATTAAAATGTCGTGATGTTTAAATCTGTCCTCCAGTAAAATCATACTTTCTTTTTCAAACAAGCCAATATCATAAGGATCATGAATAGAAACATGATTAATAAAATGATGTGGAACCCTGTCTTGTTCCTCTTGGGTGGGTTTGGCGGTCCCAATGTTCATCTCCCTATAAAATTGCCTGCTATCCACAGAAAGAATTTCTGTATGATATTTTTCGGCAAGTTGTATTGCCAGAGCCGTTTTACCCGAAGCAGTTGGACCTCCGATACAAATCAATATTTTATTTTCTGCCATAAAAATTTAAAAGTACCTTTATAATTGATTAATGAAGGTAAACATTCTAAATAACAGGTCGAATTTTATGCTCTACTTTTTTCTAAAACCTTTGGTTCAGTTAGCCATCAAAGTTTACTTCCGGAATATTTTTTTATCTGGATTAAATAATTTACCACGCAAGAAGCCCTATCTTATAGCAATGAACCATCCAACGGCTTTTCTGGAACCTGTTATTATGGCGGCAAATATTAATAAGCCGATACATTTCCTGGCAAGAGGCGATCATTTTAATAAAACGTTCTATCGCTTTCTCCTAAATCAGGCTAAGATGATTCCCGTTTTTAGGCAAAAAGAGTCGGGTTTTGGCTCATTAAAAAATAATTATGATACTTTTTTTCGCTGTTATGAATACATTTCCAAGAGTGAATTAGTGGCTTTATTTCCTGAAGGAAGGACGGAGCACGAAAAAAGATTAAGGCCTTTACAAAGGGGAGTGGCAAGAATAGCTTTCGGTACTTTAACCCATTTCCCCCATTTAGATGATTTATATATTGTTCCTGTTGGGGTAAGTTATGCCGATGCATTATCTTTTCGAACTACTGCGGTACTTCACATTGGTGAGCCTCTGTCGGTGAGGAATTATTTTGGTGATGGGAAATCTCCAGATCACCAAAGATTACTTGCAGATTTAGAAGGTCGATTAAAAGAATATATGGTCATCATCGATAAGGTGGAAGATGATGAACTGATTGAAACCTGCCTGACTATGGCACGAAATACCCGAAATTATTCATTTTTTAAGGTGTATCAATTTGATACATCTCTTTTAAACATGGAAAGGAAAGTGGCTCAATTTTGGAATGAGGAAGCAAGCCAAAGCTTAAAAGATAACACAAAACTTAAAGTTAGGGCTTATCTGGATTTATTAGAAAAATACCATCTTAACGATAAGGTTATTTCCCTACAGGTACAATCTTCCTGGGTTAGCTTTTTCCCCATTTTTCATCTGACCACTTTTATTGGAACTATTTTTGTTTTTCCAATAACTTATTTTGCAGATTGGGTAGTCAAAAATAAAATAAAACACTTGTCGTTCAAATCTCCCGTTCGCTTTGGTGCAGCTTTTGGCGTATCGTTACTATACCTGATTATTACTATTTTTCTTTCAGTTTATATGTCCATTTTAGTCATACCCTTAGCATTCTCCCTAGGATTAATGGCTTATTTTTCTCTTTACTTTCGGGAAAAACAAGCCATCAAAACTGGACATAATGGATTTTTAAAGCTTGAGGAAGCTCAAAAAGAAAAACTATTATCCTTAAAAAAGGATATTTTAGACACGTTTAGGTTCAAACTATCTGAATAAGGTTAAATCTCCTTTTTTAATAAACTCCTTCCCGTCAGGAAATTTAATGATGATGTAGTAAACATAAATATCACTTGGTGAATCAGTGCCATTAAACCTGCCATCCCAGCCTGTGGTAGGCGTTTCGTTCTTATACACGGTCTGTCCCCAACGGTTAAATACGTTAAACTTAGTAATTTCTATTTTCCCTCTGTACACTACGTTAAAGAAATCATTGACTCCGTCGCCGTCTGGTGTAAATGCATTAGGGATATCAAAAACGGGTGCTAAAACGGGTATCGGGGGTGAACTAAACGTTAATTCACAACCTGTGGCATTTTTAATAATGAGCGTGTAGGTTGTAGGATTTTCCGTAGGAACATGTTCCAATAATGGGGTAGAACCTGGAATATCTTTACCATTTGCCTTCCAGGTATAGGTTATACCTGGAAGATTTAAGGGCGTTAGATTAGCAAGTATGGTAACTTTTTCCCCCAAAGGAACGCCGGAAGTGTTCGCTTCAATG
The DNA here is from genome assembly GCA_017858735.1 of Bacteroidota bacterium. Taxonomy (GTDB): domain Bacteria; phylum Bacteroidota; class Bacteroidia; order Chitinophagales; family Saprospiraceae; genus BJGN01. The sequence goes on along the minus strand of JAFMBH010000004.1, from coordinate 15,060 downwards.
GGTTCAATTTTAAAATTTGAAAGTCTTGGTAGAGCAGCCACAGTGACTGTGACAGATTTTCTATCCGCCCCACAATTTGGACCATAGGTATAATCCATTGTAAATGTGGTGGTAGTAGTGAGTCCTTGTAAGGCAAGTTTAGGTCCTAAAACAGTTTGATTGTTATATGACCACTTATATTGTTGATCCACACCAAGTACTGCATTCCCCGTCGCTTCCAGGTTTAAAGGAAGACCGGGACAAATGGTTAGATTTGCCGGGATACTTACCGATGATGGTTGTATCACAGTAATTGTTATTGACGCTGAGGTTGGAGCGCAAATTCCTGCCTGCGCTTTTACAGTATATACCGTATTGACGGTTGGTCTTACTTTTATTAATGGATTTACAGAGGTGAATGCAGGATCTGTTGAGGAACTCCAGGTGTAGGTTACCAATGGGTCATTGGACACCAAAAGCTGTATCTCTTCTCCTCTGCAGATGGTTGTTTTAGTGTTAAAACCAATGGCCGGAGCGGGTATGACATTTATTTTTGCCGTTATGGTTGTTGGACAATCCTTTTCTTTTACCGTCGCCTTTACTTCTTTTGATTGTGTTAAGAATAGCGTAGGATTTTTACAACTTTTACATGATACTGCGTCTTCAGGTTCCCATGTTATTTCACCTGGCCCTTCAAAAGATAAATTCAAAGTAACCTTTTGTCCAATGCAAATGGTCGTATCTTTTGGTGTAAGGGTAAGATTTTTTGGTTTTATCACTGGAATGATAGCTGGCTGGGTATCTCTGCAGGCATGGTTTGAAGTAGCCCTAAATAAAATAATACTATCAATGGTAGTAATTACTAAATTGTAAAGAGAATCAGGTGATTCAAATCCTTTAGTTGGAAACCAACTATGCTTTATATCCGGGTATTCTGCTGGATTATAGACAGGGGAAGTTAATTTCACTATTGTTCCCTGACAGTATTGCTCTTTATTTTCGTCTTTGGAGATAATTAATTTTGAGGGAAGGGAATCTACTCTGATTCTTACTGAATCTTTCACTGTGCAGCCGTCCTGGATAAAGGTGGCTATGTAGGTGGTCGAAACCGGCGGATCCACTTTTACGGTACCACCTCTGGCATTATCAATAAACTTGTCATTAGGTAGCCAGGTAACACTACTTGTTACACCCGTATTTGTTCCTGCTTTTAAAGTTAGCTTAGTTCCTTTACAAATTTCTATGGTGTCTTTTTCAGAGATTATATTTACGCGCGTTTCTTTTACCGAATAATTGAAGGTAACTAGTGAGTTACATTTACCAATTTGCAGGCTTACTGTGGCAATGCCCGTTGTATTAGGATAGATGATTGCGCTTCCGTTAGCTAATATATTGGTCTTTATATCGGTAGTCCACGAAATTCCCTGGTTTCCTGCATTGGATTGAATGGGCAATAAAAGAGGCGTTCCAGCACAAATGGGAGTGGCGTTGAAAGTTCCTTTAGTTAAAATGGGGTTAACGATGGATAAATAAGTAGAATCTTTTAAAACCGTTCCATTTACTAAAGCAGTTAAATATACCCATCCAGATTGCATTGGGCGGACCGTTGGGTTCTCCGCTGTGGCATCATTAAATAAGTTGGATGGTGACCATTTGTAGTAAACGGCGGGGATGGACTTTAAATTTACCTGAAGATCAGTGTCACATACAAAAATAGTGTCCGCTCCATGAATTAAGGATGTATTTTGGTTTCCAACGTTGGATTGTCCATTTATATTTGCCATGTAGCTACAAAGCAATCCAATAAAAAACCATTTAATGGCAAATTTAATTTTCATAGTAGTATGTTTTCCGATCTAACATCAGATTATTTATCAAAAATAACGAGTAAATCTGTAATTCAATATAATTTTTTGAACATTACTCAATAGTACAACTGTCCAATGCTTCTTTTACTTGAGCTAAGGTAACAAATGGCATGTTATTACCCCACGATGAATGAATATAATTCATAATATTAGCTATTTCAAAATCTGATAAAACAGGAATGGCTGCCATCTCTTGAGTATATTGATTCCCATTTACCATTATAGTGTCTTTTATCCCATATCGAATGATGCAGGCAGTTTTTAAAGGATTTTCAAGTAGATAATCCGCTTTGACTAAGGTTGGAATAAGTGATTTTAAACCTGTTCCATCTGGCATGTGACAACTTACACAGAAATTTTCGTAAAGAATTTTGCCTTGTGGATAGGTGGTATTTCCGCAAGAAGTGAATAAAATCAATAAAATAAAAAAGGTTAATTTTTCCAAATCAATACGTTTTAGTCATTTTTTCTGGAACAACCAGAATGAAATCTGCTTTATTAAAATTTTCGGGATCTAAAACATCTATCTTGTCTTGTTCCACGGTACTTATGGTTAAAATTTTCAGATTGGGTTTATATTTATTAAGGTACCATAAAATACCTTCCTTTTCGTCTGAATGATAAGCTCCATTAAAATGAAGAAAAAGGTGATTTGGTTTTAAAGCGGTAGAAATAGAGTAACCCATGGTGGCGTCCTTGATGGCCTGCGCTTTCACCATATTATCGGAAGTATTACTCCCATGGTTACCCATCATGGATATCATTTTTTTATAGGTTGGTAATGTTACATCCAGTGGAATCGGTAGTGGTGGTAAAAATTGAGCTTTTGCTGACTCACTAAGTTCATTTAGTCCTTCTAAGCCAGTTCTGAAAACCAGATTAGCATATCGTCGGGGTACATTGGTCGCCTTAAACGTTATTTTTTTTGTTTTGGCAAATTCTACTAATGGCTTGTAATCCGTGCTGTAGTTATCCCAGAGTTTAGCTTCCTCTTCAAAATTTTTAACATTAATCTTCCCTAACAAATATTCATCCATAACCAATTGATCGTCCGTTTCAAACATTTCAGCACCCAAGATCAATTTGCCATCCTTGAGATCATAAAGATCTGCGGTCAATTTAAATTGTAACCAGTGAGAAATTGGATTATTATGTAGTTCTCCAAAAAAAATCACATCGTTATCCGCAGATTTTTTCTTTACCTGTTCATAATCTACTTTTTCACCTTTATTGTTGAAAATCAAGTAAGCAGCATGTTCTTGACTTAATAAAAAATGTTCAGATAAGAAAAGTAGCAGAGCAGATAATAAATAGCGGATGGGATATTTTGTCATTATGTTACAGTTTATGTCCCCAATATAAATCATTTTATTAGGAATAAATTATTTCTATCTTTAAAAACATACCTTAGTGATTGTTGTTTAACATAAAGATTTTTAACTAATAATTTTTTATGCTTAGGGAAAGGGTAATTGTTTGGTTTAGACAAGATTTAAGGTTGCATGATAATGAGGCGCTTTTTGAGGCTATACGACAGTCTAAAGAAGTAATTCCCGTTTTTGTACTGGATGAAAGGCAAATATTCGGAAAAACCTCTTTTGATTTTCCAAAAATCGGTAAGTTCAGAATGAAGTTTTTATTGGAGAGCATTCAGGATTTGCGATTAAATTTAAAGAAACTTGGTTCTGATTTAATTGTGAGGGTAGGCCATACAGAAAATATTTTAATTAATATTGCTAATCAAACTAAGGCTACAGCTATTTATTGCAACAGGGAGAGAACGATAGAAGAGGTTAAAGTTCAGGATAATCTGGAAAAGTTGCTTTGGCAGGAAGGTAAGGAATTATTGTATTTCAGGGGCAAAATGCTCTATTACACTGCGGACTTACCCTTTCCGGTGACACATACACCTGATATTTTTTCACAATTCAGAAAGGAAGTTGAGAGAATTATTCCAGTAAGAGATCCTTTTCCGGCGCCTGTAAAACAGTTTCAGCCTATTTCTGTGCCGATAAACGCCGGAGATATACCTACCATGGAAAAACTTGGTTTCATAGATGTAGATAATATCGATAAATCTGGATTTGAAGGAGGTGAAACAGCTGCACTCAAAAGATTACATGATTATCTATGGGAGACAGAAGGTATTCTGAAGTATAAAGAAACCAGAAATGGAATGTTAGGTAGAAATTTTTCTTCTCGCTTCTCTGCCTGGTTAGCCATGGGTTGCTTATCTCCTAAAATAATTTATCATGAAATCAGAAGATTTGAAAAAGAGAGAATGGCCAACGAAAGTACTTATTGGTTGATTTTTGAACTGCTTTGGCGTGATTTCTTTAGATTAATGGGAAAAAAATACAAAAGCAAAATATTCCAGATTGGGGGTACCAGGGATCTTGAAAACCATTCTTTTAAGACAAATTTTGAATCTTTTCAAAAATGGGCAGATGGTAGTACTGGCGTCCCTTTTATTGATGCCAATATGAAGGAACTTAACAGTACCGGCTTTATGTCTAATCGGGGAAGGCAAGTTGTTGCGAGTTTCTTAGCCAAAGACCTTAAAATCAACTGGCTTTTAGGTGCTGAATATTTCGAATCTGTTCTCATTGATTATGACGTTTGTAGTAATTACGGAAACTGGAATTACGTGGCAGGCGTAGGGAGTGATCCCAGAGAGGATCGTTCCTTTAATATTCAGACGCAATCGTCAAAATATGATCAATACGGGCAATTTGTAAAACACTGGCTTCCTCAATTAAAGCAGGTTCCAGCAGATAAACTCATTGCATTTAATTCGCTTTCAGCCAATGAACTTTCTTCTTTTGGGGTTAATCTTGGTAAGAATTATCCCTTTTCTATGATCTCTTTTCCAAAATATTCAAAAAGATTTTAACTTTTTTTTGTTTAAAGCCAACGCATTTTTTTTATTTAACGTTATTAAATTTAGATATTGATTTAATCTGTCGTTAAATACTTCTATTATGAAAAATGCGATTTTTGTTTTAACTGTTTTTTCCCTGTGCTTTTCCTTAAACTCTTGTTTAAAGGATACTTGCGAAAATGTATATACTTATCAACGTTTTGATCCTGTTTATGTAAAACCGGAGGTACTCAGGCAAAAAGTAGCAGCGTCTGTTTCCAAAGAGTTGGTTACAACGGGAAAAATTTACGTTTACGGAGACTATTTGTTAATAAATGAACCAGACCTTGGTATTCATGTGGTTGATAATAAGGTTCCTGCAAATCCTAAATTTATTTCGTTTCTTAAAATACCCGGTAATTCAGACCTTGCCGTTAGAAATGGTTTACTTTATGCGGATAGTTATATTGATTTAGTTGTCCTCGATTTGAAAAATCCCCTGGATGTAAAGGAAATTTACAGACTGGAAAATGCTTTTCCAAGTTATGGTAAAGATGAAAAACTGGGTTTATTAGTAGCCTATAAAGCGGCTGGTGTTACGGAGACTTTTCCTTGCTCTGAAAATTCCGGAAATAGTTTTTTTGAAGGAAATGTAATATGGACAAGAGACAATAATAGCTTGACTTCAGGTCTTAAAACACCTTCCGGGACCGTTGGTGTCGGAGGTTCAACAGCTCGGTTTACCATGAATCAAGGCCTTCTTTATACCGTTAGCACAAGTAATCTGTCGGCATTTAAGTTGGAAGATAATGGCGTTACTAAACAAGTGAGTACTCAAAATGTCGGCTGGAATATAGAGACTATTTATCCTTTCGAAGGTTTATTACTTATTGGTTCTCAAAACGGTATGTATATTTATGGTATAGATAATCCGGAAAAACCACAGCTTTTATCTACTTTTGAGCATTGGAGAGCTTGTGATCCTGTGGTAAGTGACGGGAAAACAGCTTTTGTTACCCTAAGGGGTGGCACGGAGTGTGAAGGTTTTCTTAATCAATTAGATGTTATTAATATTTCAGATGTAAGAAACCCTAAACTTATTAAAAGTTATCCCTTGCATCATCCAATTGGTTTGTCCATAAATCAGGGGCTTCTATTTATTTGTGAAGACGATAGAGGAATCAAATTATACGATACTAAAGATTTAAATGCGCTCGATAAAAATTTAATTTATCAGGATAAATCGTTCTCCGCTGTGGATATCATTGTATTGGAAGAAGATAAAATAGCCATTATTACAGGCGAAGAGGGTATTTGGCAATTTAGCTACAAAAATCCTGCTAAATGGGAACTTCTAAGTAACATAAAATCTAAGACTAATGATTAAAAGGGGATTTCTTTTACAAGTCTTTTTTTTAACTATTTTGTCCCATTCTCTAAAGAGTCAAGACCTTAGTCCTTCTCCATCCTTAGAGAATAAAGGTTATATTTTAGGTCAGTTTTCCTTGGGTTATGGATATTATTTGAACGGAGGCGCTCTTTTATGTACCGGCTTCGAGTATAAAATGGGAAAGGTTCTCTCTCCCAAATGGTCCCTTGGCGGTGGCATTGCCTACACCCAATTCAAACCCCTGGACGGTTTATATGGTGTTAGTTTACTATCTGAACTCAGGTATTTTTTAAGAGATGAGTCTAAAAACTGGCGTTTTTCCGGTGTGGCAGATGCAGGTATAGGCATAGGTGGTAGCAGACTGCAAACAGGGTGGGGTAGTAACGGTTTGGGGCTTCGTTTGTATTCTGGTGCAAGTATTTATAGAAAAATACAAAACAATATGAGTCTTATGTTAGAAATTGGTTATTTGTATCAAAACCTAAGTTACATAGATAATACCCCCAGCAGGGGCTGGCAAATTTTTCAAACGGAAAGTATCATGAAATATCATTTCAGGAGAATCCAGATAAAAACGGGATTGTTTTTTTAACCTTAAAGCACCTTAGGAAATTACTCTTAAGGTGCTTTTTATTTTTTCAATGTTCTCTAATACCTTTTTTCTATCGCTGTCAGCAATATTAATATGACCCATTTTTCTAAAGGGCCTTGTTTCTGTTTTTCCGTATAAGTGTAAATGCGCGCCTTCTATTTTCATACATTCCTCAATACCAACGTATTTCGTTTTTCCAGCATATCCAGGTTCCCCAACAATGTTTACCATAGCTCCAATGCTATGTTGCCTTGTTGATCCGAGGGGCAAATCCAGTATGGCCCTTAAATGCTGTTCAAATTGTGAGGTTTCGCAACTATTCTGGGTATGATGTCCACTATTATGTGGTCGTGGTGCCACCTCATTAACAAATATATCATCGTTTTCATCTAAAAAGAATTCAATAGCCAGTAAGCCAACTAGGTCTAAATCGATAGCTATTAAGGAAGCAATTTCATTCATTTTAGATAATGTGCCTTTATTAAGCTCAGCGGGACAAATCAAAAAGGATACTAAATTAGCTTCCTGATTAAAGTGTTGTTCAACAGGTTCATAATGTATTAGTTCACCAGAGGCTGATCTTGCTATGAGGATGCTGATTTCGGTCTTTATGTTTATTCTTTCTTCTATAATACTAGGGCAATCCAAGAGGTTTGTAATATCATTTTCATTAGAAACTACGACAACACCTTTTCCATCGTAACCATCTTTTCTTGATTTTTGGACAAATGGGAAGGTTATTTGCTTGTTTTTTAAAGCCTCTTTAATTTCTTTTCCATCATCAAATAGCTGAAATCCGGCGGTTGGAATATCTCGTTCCTGATAAAATATTTTTTGTAATCCTTTATCTTGTATAACCTTAACGGTGGAAGGTTTGGGATAAACTTTGACACCTTCTTTCTCTAAATAAAAAAGGGCATCAACATTAATTTGTTCTATTTCTATGGTTAAAATATCTACTTTTTTTCCAAATTGAACAACATCGTCAAAATTTTTAAAATCACCTGCTTGAAAAAAAGGTGCATAAGGAACGGCTGGAAATTGCTGGTCCTGATCCAGGATATAGATGGGTAAATGCCAGTTGGCAGCTTCAATCGCTAACATTTTCCCTAATTGTCCTCCACCTAAAATGCCAATTTTATGGTCTAACAGGTTTTTGTGTTGCATGTTTAATAGTTAAAATTTAACAAATTTATGAAATTTAGTGCTTATCTGCCCTGTTCTCATTTTGCTTTTTGACCTATCTTTGGAAATAAAAAACAAATGAGTCAACCTTCAGTTATCGTTCGTGATGTTCAAGTGGTGAATAGGGGAACAATTAGCATAGCAGATGTTTTCATTAAGGATGGGATAATTGACAAAATAGCTCCTTCCATAGGTCATTCTGCCGACATTGAATTAAATGGAACGGGAAAACACTTAATTCCTGGGATTATCGATACCCAGGTGCATTTTAGAGAACCCGGTTTAACCCACAAAGCAAATATTTATTCAGAGGCAAAAGCGGCGGTTATGGGCGGTGTTACCTCGTTTATGGAAATGCCAAATACTAAACCACCCGCTATTACTAAAGAGTTACTCGAACAGAAATATGCCATAGGCGCCGCTAATTCTGTGGCTAATTACTCTTTTTTTATGGGCGCGACCAATGATAATGTGGAGGAGGTTTTAAAAGCAATTTCTGACGAAGTTTGTGGTGTTAAAATTTTCATGGGTTCCAGTACAGGTAATATGTTGGTCGATCACCCTACCGCTTTACATACTTTATTTTCAGAAATACCTATATTAATATCAACTCATTGCGAAGACGAGCAAACCATTAAACGAAATGAAGCGGCTTTTCTTGCCTCCTACGGGGAAGAAATTCCGATGGCTTATCACCATGAGATTCGGTCTGTTCAGGCTTGCTTGTTATCGTCGGAAATGGCCGTATCCCTGGCTAAATCCTACGGCACCAGATTACACATATTACACATTTCAACAGCGGATGAATTAAAACTTTTTAATAATACTATTCCGCTGAAAGAAAAAAGAATAACTTCTGAGGTTTGTGTGCATCATTTATACTTTAACAGTAATGATTATGAGTCATTAGGAAGTTTAATCAAATGTAATCCTGCTATTAAATCAGTAGATCACCAAACGGCCTTATTGCAAGGATTGTTATCTGATAAACTGGATATTATCGCTACAGACCATGCCCCCCATACCTTTGCTGAAAAGCAGCAAAATTATTTTTCAGCCCCTTCTGGTGTTCCCCTGGTACAACACAGCCTTCAGATAATGCTTGATTTTTATCACAAAGGTTTGATTTCTCTGGAAAAAATTGTTGAAAAAATGAGCCATGCTCCAGCGGAGTGTTTTGGCATAAAAAATAGAGGATATATAGAAGAAGGATTTGCAGCTGATGTAGCTATCGTAGATATAAATATTCCATATCAGATAACTGCTGAAAATATTGCTTACCACTGCAAATGGAGCCCATTACTAGGAAAAACCATGAAAGGGGCGGTTTTGACCACCATGGTTAATGGAAACTTAGTTTGGCATGACGGCCAAATAAAGGAAGATGTGAAAGGAGAAAGATTAAAGTTTATTCGTTAACCTTATCCCTTTTTTATCTTCTCAATTTCATTCATAACTATCTCTGATTCGGCCATCTTTGCAGCATAACCTTTAATATCCCCTTTTCTCTGCAATTGCATTGCTTCTTCAAGTAATTGATTGTACGATTTTTGCAAATTCACTAAAGGGTCTTTTTTGAATAATCCGAACATGATGTTTAGTTAAGTAGTATGGGAAATAGGAAAATTCCTATTTCCCATAACTAACAAGAATCAAGAGGTTTTGTTTTCTTTTTTAAGTTTTAAAACATCTATTCCCTTTTCTTTTACTGAGGAATTAAAAGCTTCCATATCAGCAGATTTTATGGTTTCCCATTTTTGCAATTCAGCGTTAATCTGTTTGCTTAACTCTGTTTTTACTTGCACGGCTTGCTGGGTTGGAGGAAAATCACCACGATTGGTAATGCTTCCTACGTGAGCAAGTTTGTTTGTTAGCTTGATTGGATAATTTAAAGGATCCTGACCACTTTTGTTCTTTGTCTGATAAAGTTCATTTTCAATTCTGGTAATCTCTTTATCTATATCGTTCGCTTTTTGAATGAGCGATTTCATTTCAGGATCATCTTTCCAGATAGATTTAAGATGATTAATTTGCTTTCTGGTTTCTCTTATGTCAAGGATAGCCTGATGAGCTTCCGTTACCTTATCTCGAATGTCAATAAGGAAACTGAACTGTTTTGCATAATCTTCTACAGTTGACTCAGAGCGAGGGTCCTTAACAATTTCAAAGGTTTGTTCTTGTTGGATTTTACCTAAAGTTAACACCACTTTGTAGGTTCCGGGAACTGCTTTAGGACCATTTAATGCAGCAGCCCATAGGATCATGCCATCAAACCTCAAGGCGCCTGGATATTGCATATTCCAGACAAAGCGATTTCCACCTGCCTTTAAATCTGTAAGCTTATCCATTCTTTCCTTTGCATTAGTAGCAAATTCTTTAATTAATTTGCCATTGGCTTCGTGAAATGAAAGTTTTACAACGATAGAATCAGCAGGAACTTCCTTCAGATTGAAATGAACCATAACACCCCCGGGATGATTGGCGCCAGCTGTTTTCGTATTGACTCCTCTCCATCCGGGGCCACCTTCCATTCTATAGCTTGGCATAGGTTTGAACAAATGCATTTCAGCGGTAGAAACATCTTTATTGAGCTGATGAAGAGGCGTTAAATCGTCTATGATCCAGAAAGCTCTTCCTTGAGTAGCCGCAATTAAATTATCATTTTTAATAGCTAAATCTGTGATTGGAACAATGGGTAAATTCAGCTGGAATGGTTTCCAGGAGGTACCATTGTCAAAAGAAATATACATTCCCGATTCAGTTCCTGCATATAGTAAGCCTTCCTTTTTAGGGTCAGCACGAATTACCCTGGTAAAATGATTTTTATCAATACCCGCCGTAATTAGGTCCCATGATTTGCCATAATCGGTAGTATGGTATAAATAAGGTGTGTAATCACCTGATTTATAGCGTGTACCTGCTACATATAAACCACCTTTATGGAACGGGTCTTGTTCAATGGAATTAATCATCATCCATTCAGGCATACCTGCCGGGGTTACATTTTCCCAATTTGCGCCATTATCTTTACTAACATGAATGAGACCGTCATCGGAACCTGCCCAAAGAAGGCCAGGTTGTGAAGAAGATTCCAAGGCGGCAAAAACAGTACAATAATATTCGACACTTGTATTGTCCTGAGTAATTGGGCCTCCGGAACTTTTCATTTTGGATACATCATTTCTTGTAAGGTCCGGACTAATTGTGGTCCAGGAACGTCCGCCGTCTTCTGATGCGTGTAAATGTTGTGATGCTGCGTAGAGTTTTTTAGGATTATTAGGAGATGTGAATACAGGGAAATTCCATTGGAATCTGTATTTTGATCCTTCCGCACCATAACCCATAGGATTATCTGGCCAAACATTGATGGTTTGATTTTGCTTTGTTCTATGGTTAACTCTTTCTAAAAGGCCACCATAACTGCTACCATAAACAATTTCATTATCATTGGGATCAACAGCAAGATGAGCTGATTCACCTCCTGCGGTCTCTTCCCAATCTCTTTCTCCAATTTCTGATCCTTCTGTGCGATGGTAAATTCTCAGGGTAGAGTTATCTTGTTGTGCACCATAAATTCTGTAAGGGAAATGATTGTCTGTGATAACGCGATAAAATTGGGCAGTAGGTTGATTATGATAAGTTGTCCAGTTGGTACCTCCATCTATCGAAACCTGACCTCCACCATCATCGCCAATAATCATTTTATTTGAATCATCTGGGGAAATCCATAAATCGTGATGATCACCATGTTGTGCATTGCTCGTATTAAACGTTTTTCCACCATCCCCTGATCTGTGATAGTTCACATTGAGCACATAAACAACCTCTTCATTTTTAGTATCGGCATAAATTCTGGTATAATACCAGGCGCGTTGTCTTAAATTCCTCTCTTCATTGGTTCTAACCCAGGAATCTCCGCCATTGTCAGAGCGATAAACGCCTCCGTCATTGGCTTCAATGATAGCAAATAATTTTTCAGAATTAACTGGAGAAACGGTAATTCCCATAATACCCAGTGGACCTTTAGGCAGGCCTTTGTTAGCTGAAATTTTTGTCCAGTTGTCGCCACCATCTGTACTTTTCCATAAATCTGAGCCTTCGCCGCCGCTGGACAAGTCATAAGGCGTTCTTCTAACTCTCCAGGTAGCAGCATATAAGATTCTGGCATTTCCCGGATCGATTACTAAATCTACTGCGCCAGCATCGGCATTGGCAAAAAGAATTTTCTCCCAATTTTTGCCTCCGTCTTTTGAACGATAAACGCCTCTTTCTGAGCTGGATTTGAACAAATCACCTAAAACGGCAGCATATACTAAGTCTGGATTTTTAGGATGTATTTTAATTCTTGGTATATGTTTTGACTCAGGCAGTCCGGCCATTTGCCAGGTTTTTCCGGCATCGGCACTTTTCCACATACCATAACCGTAAGAAACATTACCACGCACTGTAACCTCACCACCACCAACATAAATGACATTAGGGTCACTTTCAGACACGGCAATAGATCCAACGGATCCTCCAAAATATTTATCTGAAATGTTTTCCCAGGTCTGACCTGCATCTTGTGTTTTCCAAACACCTCCACCTGTTGAGCCAAAATAATAAAGATTTGGTTTTCCGACTACACCAGATACTGCCGCTGATCTACCTCCTCTAAAAGGACCTATAGAACGCCAGCTCAGCGCATTAAAGGAACTTTCAGGAAAGTTGATCGAGGGTACTTCTTTTTGAGGAATAGTGGAGGAAACTGTTTTTTTCTTCTGAGCATTTAATCCAAAACTAGTTAATACCAGTAAAAGGAGAAAACTTAACCATTTTACTTGTCGCATTTTAGGTAACATAATCATTTTTTTAAGTAGAAATTGCAAAATTTTTAAAGGTACTTTTACCACAATGAAAGAACAAATTACTACAATTGCAACAAAAATCAATAAAATGACTCGCCTAAATCTATTTTTTACTTTTCTATTAACGGTACTTATAATAATGGGTTGCTCGGGGCAAAAAGAATTGGTGTCGCCTACTCCGCAATATAATACGGCACTTATTCCATTACCTGTTTCAAAACTAAATATTCCGGTGAATCTGAAGTTGGCAGTTTTGGAATCAATCATCAACAGTCAATTGACAGGTTTATTATATGAAGACAAAGATTTTAATGATGGGGACAGGATGAAAGTTAAGGTTTATAAAAGGAATCCCATAAGATTAAGTGGCAAGGAGAATGAAATCAAATATAAAATACCACTAACCATACAAGTCATTTATGACGCCATGGTAACCCATGTCAACGCTTCAGGAGAAATAGAGCTGGAGGCAAAAACCAGTTTTAAAATAGGGAAGGACTGGACGCTGAAAACACAAACAGATCTCACTCATTATGTTTGGATTAAAAAGCCTGTTGCGCAAGTAGCAGGTATGAATATACCTTTGGGTTCGTTGGCAGATGTCATTTTAAATAATTCAAAATCCTATCTGGGCAAGCAGATAGATGAAATGACCGCTACTTATTTCGATCTAAAGTCTATCGTCGCCAGTGCCTGGAGCTCTATTACAAGGGTGCTGTCAGTTTCTGAAGAATATAAAGCCTGGTTATTGGTTAATCCAAATAAAGTAACCATGTCTCCAATGATTATTCAAGGAGATTCAATTCAGACAAATCTTTCTCTTTCGGCAAAACCACAGCTAAATATTGGAGAAAAACCTATGGCGAATGGGGTAACCAAGATACCGGATTATGTCCAGGTCTTGGGTGAAAGTCAACGCACTATTCTTGTGCTGCGAACTAAATTGCCATTTTCAGAAACAAAATTACTAACCTTAAATCAAGTGGGTGGCCAGACCTTTTCTAGTGGAAAAAAATCTGTTACCGTTGAAGATGTTAATTATTTTGGGATTAATAATAAGTTGGGGGTTGAATTAACCCTGTCAGGTGCTTATAAAGGGAAGATATTCCTGACGGGAACCCCTCAAATTGATACCTTAACAAATTTAATTAATCTTCCGGATTTAGAATTTAATCTGGAAACGAAGAATTTCCTTGTAAAAACGGCGGGTTGGATTTTAAAAAGTAATTTGAAAAAGATGATTCAGGAAAATATAAATTTTTATCTGACGCTGAATCTAAATGATACTAAAAAAGAACTTGAAAAGCAGTTGAATGAATATCCGTTGGCCACTGGTTTCAGGATGAAAAGTAAAATTGATCAATTATCGGTTGACAATATTCAAATTACTTCTGATGGAATACTCATTGATATGGGTATTGGTGGAAATTTAGGCATATTTACTTCCACAGTTCAAAAAAAATAATACATAAGTTTTAATTAAAAAGAGGCTGCCCAAAAAGCTTGGATGCATTGAAAGAGTGCGAAGATGACGGGGCTATGGCCCCTATTTGATGTAGGCGGAGTGACCGGATGGATGGAAAGACCTTACGATAAGGTGCGAACTGATGGTATGGATGACCTGACGGCGGAGTCTTACTAAGATGGCGGGGCTATGGCCCTTTAAATCCTAAAAATCCTGATTCAAAACCAATGGCTGCTGCGCGCGTAATTTCCAACGGAGATTAGGTTTCCAATGTATTTTTGGGGAGGTTTTTTTTTTGGGGGAATGTTTCCTGTAAATAAGTTTTGAAACAGGATTTACGGGATTTCGAGGATTAGGGAGCTAAACCAGACGGTAAGTTTAGGATTTAATACGAGTGGAAAATATTTCTATTAGTTTCAAATTCAGATTTCCACAGATAATGAAAATATCACAGGTCAGGCCTAAATATAGTTTTTTTATAGATAATTGGAATGGTGATTTTTCTTGGTTCAAGTGCGTAATAGTATAGTTATAAGTTGTTTAGATGATTTTATTTTTTAAAAATGTTTGTAAAAATAAATAATATTTTTTATTTTTGCAAGGCATTCTTTTATTAATCGTGAAAGTAATTGATCAATTTTTCAAACCATAACTTTAAATGCTATGAAAAAATCTATATATCTATCTATCTATCTATCTATCTATCTATCTATCTGTCTGTCTGTCTGTCTGTCTGTCTGTCTGTCTATTAGCTTGAATGGTCAGGTAATACAAAGTAATGAAATAGAGAAAGGCACAAGCATTCAACGCAATGCCTCTTATAATCTGGAGGAAATTAAAGTTCGCTGGAAGAAAGCTGCGTTGGAGAATTGTC